>JALYUM010000014.1 GCA_030853745.1 Pseudomonadota bacterium
GGCCTGTTGAGCCCGCCGTTCGACCTGCAAGCCGATCCCGGTGAAGTGGCCGAAATTTTCGAAGTCCCGTTATCGTTTCTGATGGACGGCCTGAACCATCAGCGCCTGTCGGTCGATTTGCCGGAAGGAGCAGGGCGGCGCAGCTTTTATGCCATGCCTTACGAGCGCTTTTTTATCTGGGGCGCCACCGCCGGCATGCTCAGAAATCTGTTCCACTTGCTTCGCGCCGACTGAAATTCCGCCCAGAAATTTGATTCCTGCAGGAGACTGCGTTATCGTGGCGGGCAGTTGCACAACATAACAGGACGCCGATGACTTTTCTTTCCATTCTGTGCGCATTGCTCATCGAGCAGATGAAGCCGCTGCGGGCCGACAATCAGATCTACTCGAGGATCAAGCGTCTGACCGTGCGTATGGAAAGCTGGTTCAACGCCGGCGAGTCCGGCAATGGCCGCCTCGGCTGGTTCCTGATGATGTCGATCCTGATGTTGCCCACCGCGCTCATCTACTGGGTGCTGGCGTACTACGACTGGGTGTTTGCCAAGTTCGCCTGGAACGTGCTGATCGTGTACCTGACCCTCGGTTTCCGCCACTACAGCCATTACTTTACGTCCATTCAATATGCCCTGAACGCAGGCGACGAGGCCCAGGCGCGCATCTTGCTGGCCGAATGGACACGCCAGGACACGGTCGGCATCGACGCCACCGAAATATCCCGCCTGGCAGTGGAAAAGTCGCTCATCACCACGCACCGCAATGTGTTTGGCGTGTTCTTCTGGTTCGTGATGCCGGTGGGTCCTGCCTGCGCCGTCATGTACCGCGTGGCCGAATATCTCGCGCGTGCGTGGAACGAGCCGGACCATATGCGCAACGAAGAATTCGGCCGCTTTGCCGCACGTGCTTTCTACTGGATCGACTGGCTGCCGGTGCGCCTCACTGCCATCGCGTTTGCCGTGGTCGGCAACTTCGAAGACGCCATTTACGCATGGCGCAATTTTGCCGGACGCTGGACCGACGAAGCGCGCGGTATCATCCTTGCAGCGGGCGGCGGCGCGATGGGCGTACGCCTCGGCACGCCGCTCGAGAACGCGCCGCGGGCACTGCCGATCGACGCAGCAACGGTGGACTTGTCCGATGCCGATACCGATGTCATGCCGGGCGAAGAGCCCAGCGTGCGTTCGCTGCAAAGCACGGTGGGACTGGTCTGGCGCGCGCTGTTATTATGGATGATGCTGCTTTTGCTGCTGTCCGGCGCCGTGTTCCTGGGCTGAGTCGGCAAGGCTCGTCCGGCACTCTTCTATAAGATATAATACCCGGGTATTTTCTCCCTCAAAGACGACGCAGCGCTATGGCCGATTTACCGCAAACCAGGACAGAACAGGCCGACGAATTCGTCATCCTGGGCATGACCAGCGATGGCAGGCAGTTCCGTCCCAGCGACTGGGCCGACCGCCTGTGCGGCGTCATGTCCGGCTTCCGTCCGGCCGGCAGCGGCGGACGCAACGCCCACCTCGGCTATTCCCCGTACGTACGGCCCGCGATGCGCAATGGCATCAAGGCTGTCATCGTGTCGTATGCACTGCGCGACCTCGAGCCGCTGGCGTATCACTTCGTGGTAAATTTCGCCAAGGACAACGACCTGCAAGTGCTCGACGGCCCCGCTTCCTGATCGCCCTCCCGCGCAGGCGCGGATCGATATCACGCGTCGGAATTGCGATTCTCTCTCTGCCTTAAGTATTCTCCGAAGTGTCGTCTGCTACCATCGGCAGATCTGACCTCCACGGAAATGCCATGTTATTGAAACGCTTGCCTCTTGCCTTATTTACCCCCTTCTTCGCTGCCGGATTTTTCTTCAACGCCTCCGCAGCCACTGTGCCGCTGCCGAAAGGCGTCACCCTCGGCCCTGCCGCTGAAGGCATCACCGAATACCATCTGCAGAACGGGCTGAAAGTCTTGTTGTTTCCGGATGCGTCACGCCCGACGATTACCGTCAACATCACCTACCTCGTCGGCTCGCGCCACGAAAATTACGGCGAAACCGGCATGGCCCACCTGCTCGAACACATGATGTTCAAGGGTGCCAGCAAGAACCGCGACATTACCCAGCAATTCTCGCAGCGCGGCATGCAGTTCAATGGCACCACGTCGCTCGACCGCACCAATTATTACGAGGTGTTCCAGGCCACTGGCGACAACTTGCCATGGGCGCTGCAGATGGAAGCCGATCGCATGACCCATTCCTTCATCGCACGCAAAGACCTCGATTCCGAGATGACGGTGGTGCGCAATGAGTTCGAGAGCGGCGAAAATTCGCCGTCCAGCGTGCTGGCGAAACGCATGCAGAGCGTGGCCTACGACTGGCACAGTTACGGTCGCTCGACCATTGGTAATCGCAGCGATATCGAAAATGTCGGCATCCCGAATCTGCAGGCGTTCTATCGCACTTATTACCAGCCGGACAATGCCGTGTTGCTGGTGGCCGGCAAGTTCGATCCGGCCACCACGCTGGCCACGATCAGCCGCCAGTTCGGCGCCATTCCGAAGCCGACGCGCACCCTGCCGGTGTTCTGGACCGTGGAGCCCACCCAGGATGGCGAGCGCACGTTTGCCGTGCGCCGCGCGGGTGACACGCAGGAAATCATGTTGGGCTACAAGATTCCGTCCGGCCTGCATGACGATACCGATCTGCTTAATTTTGCGTCCGACATCCTGACCTCGGCGCCGGCCGGGCGCCTGCACAAAAAACTTGTGGAGACCGGCATGGCCAGCGAAGTGTTCGGCTTCGGCCAGACCGGCTATGCTCCGGGCCTGCAGTACTTCGGCGCCGTGGTGAAAAAAGATGCGCCGATGGAGCCGGTGCGCGTGGCATTGACCAACGCCGTGGAAAGTTTTACCAAGGAACCGCCGACGCAGGACGAAATGGAACGCGTGCGGCGCACTTACCTGAACGATTACGAGCGCGCACTGAACGATCCGCAGCGGGTGGGCGTGTCGTTGTCGGAAGCCATTGCGCTGGGTGACTGGCGCCTGTTTTTCGTCGGGCGGGAGCGCGTGCGCACGATCACCAGCGCCGAAGTCGCGGCAGCGGCGGGGCGGTATTTCAAACGCGACAACCGTGTCACCGGCACGTTCATCCCCGATTCGGCGCCCGAGCGCGCCATCGTGCCGCCAGCGCCCACTGTTGCCAGCCTGCTGAAAAATTACAAGCCGGCCGCGGCCAGCCTGTCGTCCGAAGACTTCGAACCGAGCCAGGAAAACATCCTGAAACGCACCACCTTGACCACTGCTGGCGGCGTTCAGCTGGCACTGCTGCCGAAAAAGAACCGCGGCGAGACAGTCAGCGTGGACCTGCGCCAGCACATTGGCGACGAGAAGAATTTGTTCGGCAAGGGCGCCATCTACGGCCTGACTGCCGCGATGCTGACGCGCGGCACCAGCAAGTACACGCGCGAGCAATTGTCCGATGAATTCGAGCGCCTCAAAATCAGCGGTGGCGTGACCCATTTCGATACCACCCGCGGCAATCTGCCTGACGCACTGAAGCTGATCGCGCACGTGTTGCGTGAAGCGAATTTTCCAGCCGCCGAATTTGCGCAATTGCGCCAGCAGTCGCTGGTGGGCCTCGAAGCCAGCCGCAACGAACCCGGCGCCGTGGCGCAGCGCGCACTGGGCACGCACTTCAATATTTATCCACGCGGCGATATCCGCGAAGAAACCACGCTCGAGCAGGACATCGCCGATATCCAGGCGGTCAAGCTGGCCGATCTGCAGGCGTTCCACAAAGCGTATTACGGCACCAGCCCGGCGCAGCTGGCGATTGTCGGCGACTTCGATGCCAAGGCCATCGTGCCGCTGGTTGACCAGTTGTTTGGCCATTGGAAACCCGAGCAGAATGTCGCGCCAGTGCTGAGCCGCTACGCCGATGTGGCGCCGTTCAGGACGATGATCGATACGCCCGACAAGGAAAATGGCGTGTATGCAGCACGCATCAATCTCGACCTGAACATGGACGACCCGGATTATCCGGCACTGATGCTTGCCAACTTCATCTTTGGCGATGGCGGCCTGCGCTCGCGCCTGATGGACCGCATCCGCCAGAAGGACGGCCTGTCGTATGGCGGCGGTTCGAACATCGCCCCCGGCGACCTGGACCGGGCCGGCAGTTTTACCATCAGCGCCATTGCCGCGCCGCAAAATCTGAAGCGTCTCGACCCAGCCGTCACCGAGGAACTGAACCGCGCCCGCAAAGACGGCTTTACCGCAGCCGAACTGGCCAATGCCAAATCCGGCCTGATGCAGCAGCGCGTGCAGACCCGTGCCAACGATGGCGCACTGGCAGCAGGCTGGACCACATATCTGTACCAGGGCCGTACCTACGCCTGGAGCGCGGCATTCGAGAAAAAGCTGATGGCAGTCAGCCTGGAGCAACTCAATGCCGCCTTCCGCAAGGCCATCGATCCCGCCAGACTCAGCGTGGTGATGGCAGGCGACACGAAGAAAGCAGGGGCAAAATAAAACGTGGGCCCAGCGCGGGAAGGCGTCCGGCAAAAGCATCTGGCGATGGAGAACGTGCCGGAAGTCACGATGCTGGTGTTCCTGATGATCGTGATGTACTGGGCCGGACTATCCTTATGGTTACCAGGAGCGATGGCACGCATGTCATAACTTTTTTGCAATAGAAACAGGCGCCCCGAGTGGCGCAGGTTTTTTTTCGTGTGATCCGGATAACGTCTATGGCATTTTGCACAAGGAACTGTGGTATTCCAGGCGGTCACTTTGCAAATAGTTGCATTTGAGAATTGTTAGACATGGTTTCTTGCGTTAAGATATTGCTCCAAGGAAGCATCTTTTTTCCGGGGAAAATTACAAGGACTATCATGAATCGCAGCAGCAAATTTGCCGAACCTATTCCCCTGCCGTTTGCCGGCAAGGTTGCACTCGTGACCGGTGCCGCAAGCGGTATCGGACGCGCCGCGGCGCTGGCATACGGGCGCGCCGGAGCGTGCGTGGTAGTTGCTGACAGCTCGGTCGATGGCGGCCACGCCACTGCTGCGATGATTGTCGAGAATGGCGGCAAGGCGCTGTTTGTTCAGGTGAACGTGACGCGCGCCAACGAAGTGGAAGCGCTGATGGAAAAAGCCGTGTCGTACTACGGCCATATCGATTGCGCCTTCAACAATGCCGGCGTCGAGGAAGAGCACCTGCAACTTGCCGACGGCGACGATGCCGCGTTCGACCGCATCATGAACATCAACGTCAAGGGCACGTGGCTGTGCATGAAGTACGAGATCCGCCAGATGCTCAAGCAGGGCGGCGGCACCATCGTCAACACGGCTTCGGTAGCCGGGTTGATCGGCTCGCCGACCCAGGCGGTGTTTGCCGCCAGCAAGCATGCCGTGGTGGGCCTGACCAAGACTGCCGCGGCGGAATATGCCCGTTCGAACATCCGCGTCAACAGCGTCTGCCCTGGCGTGGTGAAAAGCGCGACGCTGCTGCGCGCACTGGAAAACGATCCGGAACGCGAAGCCAGCCTGAAAAACGTGCATCCGTTCGGGCGGTTTGCCGAGGCGACGGAAGTGGCCAACGCGGCGCTGTGGCTGAGCTCGGATCAGTCGTCGTTTGTTACCGGGCATCAGTTGACGGTGGATGGTGGACTGACAGCGATTTAATATTTAAATGATATGGGCCCCCGCCTGCGCGGGGGTGACGGTTTTTTGGCCGACAAACTAAAAACCGTCATTGCCGCGGAGGCGGCAACCCATACCACTTTCGCTTTAGCCGATCACTTCGGCCGCGGCCCCTTCAACCGCGGATCCGGCGCCTGAATTTTCCCGGCCCGGATAGCCGTCACCGTATGCGCCACCGCCCGCGCGACGTTCTTCACCTCTTCCTGAAAATCGGTGTCCCGGTCCAGCACATCGTGGCTTTCGGCATACGATTCGTAATACCCGATGTACCGGTTCAGTTCCCCGAACGTGCCTGCGCTGACCATCCCCATCCACGTCATCCAGTCCGACAACGCCCGGCGCACGCCATCGACCCCTGCCACATCGCCATGCACCACCACGCCATACGCGCGGTTGGCCAGATGCTTCGGATAGTCCCAGCCACCCAGTTCCAGCGCCTTGGCTTCGTCGGCTTTTTTGCCATGCGTGGAGCTCGGGTCCGGGTTGCCGCCGTCCGCACAGACCAGCCGGTCGATCATCGCTTTCAGCACTGTCGGCGTCTGATACCAGTGCACCGGCGTGATGATGATGACGCCATGCGCGGCCACCCATTTTTCGTAGATTTCGTTCATCCAGTCGGATGTCTGGCGCAGCGAGTGGTTCGGATAACAGCTGCACGGCCAGTGGCACAGCGGCATCGCGGTCGACGCGCAGCCCTTGCACGGGTGGATGTGCTTGTCGAATTCGGACGTGATCAAGGACAGGTCGAGCAGGTCGACTTCCATGCCTTCCGCTTCCAGGATCTGGCGCGTCATCTCGCTCATGCGCCAGCTCTTTGAATTTTCGCTCGGGCAACTGCCATCGTTGCGCGGGGAGCTGACAATGACCAGCACGCGGCTTTTCGTGGCCGGGTCTTTCTGGTGCTGTTCGGCAGCCAGCAGACGGTCGCGCGCTTCCTTCCATTCGGTCGACAGATCGTAGTCGGGATCGGCAAAGCCCGGCCCGGCCTTGACGGTGCGCGGCGCCTTGTGGCTGTCGGTGTAATTGTGCCAGGCGATCTCTTCGATCTTGGCAATCTCGCCGGCCGCCGCATCGAACGACGGGTCGTAGAAAGAACGCATGAACTTCAGGTGAAACTCGTTGCGCCCCAGTTTGGCCGGTGCCTGGCCCTTGCGTATCGTCGTCATAGAAACCCTTTTATCAAGCCGTGATTATCTGGCGGGAAGTCCGTCTGCGATGTGGGATGCCTAACTCAACGGACATAAAAAAACGGTCAGCAACCGAAGTCGCTGACCGCTTTCATGCAACGCAGGATTGCGGTTATTTGCTGGCGAAGTTCGCCGAGGTTGGCGAGTTCAGGAACACGATCCAGTACTTGGCCAGGTCGCCGGCACCGCCGCCGCCATTGATGGTCTTGAAGGTGGCGATGGCATCGTCTTTCTTGCCGGCGTGCGCCTGCGCCATACCGAGGCGCAACTTGGCATCTTCAGGCGACTTCAGGCCGCCTTTGGCAATACCTTGCTGCATCATGGTGATGCCCTTGTCGTACTGGTCCATGGTGGTGTAGGCCCAGCCCAGGTTGACCAGGCCGGCGCCGGTCTTGGCCTTGCTGGCAGTCGCTTCACCGGATGCGATGTTTTTCGCGTCGTCGGCAGCGCTCTTGGTCGCGCGGTCACGCAATTGCTTTTGCTTGGCGGCGTTCGCATCCACGCCCAGCACGCCAGCCGCAAAGCCTGCGTCCAGGACCTTTTTGGCTTCGGTCGGGGAGGTGGCTTCCAGGCTCAGTTCGGCGTATTCGACGTAGTCTTCCGCGGTCATTTTCTTGACGGCCGACGATTCCAGGCGATACACATTGATGACGTTCAGCTGCGGGTTGAAGCCTGGCTTTTTCGCCACGCCACGGTTGATGAGACCGCGCCAGATTTCATCGCTTGGGTAAGATGCCGCCAGTTTTTCCAGCGCCACCAGGTAGCCGGCGTCATCCTTCATTTTGGTGGCGACCGACGACAGCAGGCGCAGGTCCTCTTCGGTTGGCTTGGTGCCGGCAGCTTCGGCGGCAGCGATGACCGGCAGCAGTGCCGCCTTGGCCGACGCGAAATCGTCGCTCAGGTAGTACGAACGCACCAGCGAGGCACGCACCTTGTCGGGCGTGGCGCTTTCTTTCTGGTAGCGCTTGTACCACTCGATGGCTTTTGGATAGTTTTTGGCGTTGTAATAATTGTCCGCCATGGCGCGGATGTAGTTGGCCTGCTCTTCGCCCTTCAGACGGTTCGAGGCGATGATCGATTCCAGTGCGGTTGTCGTCATCTGCTCGTTGCCGCTCGATGCGCCCAGCACGTATTTGGTACGGTCGATGACGTACGTTTCGTACGGGGTTTTATCGGCAATGGCTTCTGCCTGCGTGATGCGGGTTTGCACTTCCGTAAAATTCTTCGCTTCCATCAACGGCTTGATGGCGGCAGGGTCCATCAGCTTGAAAATTTCCGGACGCACCGAATCGGCTGGCACGGCGGCTGCGCCAGGGGCGGCACCGGCAGCGGCTTTCGGGCCCGCGGTCGAAGCCGAGGAGCTCGGCATCGGATTTTTTTGTGCGTGGGCACTGGTCGATGTGACATTCAGGCCGACAGCGGCCAGCATCATGAACAGGCGGGCGAAACGGAATTGGGACATGGAAGATCCTTCGTTCAAAGTGTGATCGGTATTGCTCGGTTGGCTGGTCGCATATTGTCCCATAAACCGGGCGTTATCGAGCTGGCAATTGTGTAGCTGATTGTTACCTCGTTTGGTACCTGAATTGTTACAGCGGTACCGGGCAGCGGCCCCGGGCGTCGAGGGTGCCGGCAAGCCACTCGTTCACCGCGTCCAGCGCGGGCGCCGCGAAGCCGTACGTCATCAGTGCAGGCGCGGCGATATCGAGCGCCTGGTACGGATTCCACAGCGCCAGGTGCAGGTCGGGGCGCCATTCTGCGCGCGGCCGTGGGCCGTAGCGCATGCGCGCGGTCGAGGCCAGCAGTGTGAACTTGCCGTCCT
Source organism: Pseudomonadota bacterium (assembly GCA_030853745.1). Taxonomy (GTDB): domain Bacteria; phylum Pseudomonadota; class Gammaproteobacteria; order Burkholderiales; family Burkholderiaceae_D; genus JALYUM01. The sequence continues at coordinate 8,697 of JALYUM010000014.1, forward strand.
GCGGCAGACTGGCCCAGTCGAACGCGTCGGCATTGGCAAACGTCACCAGCTCGACGTCGAACAGGCGTCCCAGCGACGCTGCCATGGCCGCTGCGCCCACGCCGGCTTCCGAGACGCCATCGCTGACGACATCCTGGCGCATCACCAGGCGCACTGGCGCACCAGGGGCAGGGCGGGGCGGATTGCCGCGCGTGGTGAGGGCTTGCTGCCAGGCGCGCGCCATCAGCACGCGGTCGTCAGCTTCGCTGGCAAAGGCGGCATCCGCGCCGGGATAGTTGTGTGCCAGCGCATCGAGGCGCGCCAGGCGTTGTGTTACTTCGGCCATCGGCAATGTGCCATCGGCAATCGCGGCGGCGATCGCGTCCAGCGTGGCTTGCTGCGATGCGCGGCTGCCGGTGGCCATCACCATGTCGGCGCCCGCCAGCAAAGCCTGCACGCCGGCCGCACCGGCACCGTAGCGCAGCGCGATGGCGTGCATGTCCATGTCGTCGGTAATGACGACGCCCTGGTAGCCCCATTGTTCACGCAGCAGGCCGGTGAGGATGGGTTTGGACATCGTGGCCGGATACACCGGGTCCAGCGCGGGGTAGACGATGTGCGCCGTCATCATGGCGGCGGCAGTGGGCGCGGCGCGGCGGAAGGGCGCGAATTCGCAGCGTTCCAGTGCGGCCAGCGATTTGTCGACGGTGGGCAGGTCGCGGTGCGAGTCGACATGGGTGTCGCCGTGGCCGGGAAAATGCTTGACGCAGCAGGCCACGCCTTCGCTTTCGCTGCCCGCCATCCAGGCCAGCGCCAGCGTGGCGGCGCGCTCGGGGTCGGCGCCAAACGAGCGCTCGGCGATGACCGGATTCAACGGATTGTTATTCACATCCAGCACCGGTGCAAAGTTCCAGTTGAAGCCGAGCGCGCGCACGGCGCGTGCCACAGCAGCGCCGACATCGTGCGCCAGTTGCACGTCGTCGGCGGCGCCCAGCGCCATCGCGGACGGTGGCGCCGGCACCCAGGTGGCGCGCACGACAGCGCCGCCTTCCTGGTCGAGCGCGATCAATGCCTGCGTACCCATCACGCCGCGCAGGGTGTCGGTGAAGGCGCGCAGTTGCAGTGCGTCCGTCATGTTCTGGCGGAACAGGCAGGTGGCGCGGATGCGGTTCTCGCGCAGGAATTGTTTGGTGTCGGCATCGAGCGTGGTGCCGAACAGGCGCACCATCATCAGTTGGCCGGCGAGCTGGCGCGGGGTCATGTCGGTGCTCAATTTGTTTTGGTTACTTTGGAGAGGTGGCGCGGGCGGTCCGGGTCCATGCCGCGGGCGCGGGAAAGATGGGCTGCCATGACATAAAAAGCCTGGATTGCGACAATGGGGTCGAGGTCGGGCGTGGCTGCCACCGGCAGCGTCAGGTCGCGTTCGGCGATATTGTCGGGGGCCGCCAGCAGCACGCAGGCACCGCGTCCGCGCATCTCGGTGGCCAGCGCAATCAGGCTGGCCTGGGCCGGGCCGCGGGTCGCGAAAATCAGAAGTGGATAGCCGTCCTCGATCAGCGCCATCGGGCCGTGCTTGATCTCGGCGCCACTGAAGGCTTCGGCCTGCAGCGCCGAGGTTTCCTTGAATTTCAAGGCCGACTCCAACGCCACAGGAAAACTGATGCCGCGTCCCACCACCATGATGTTGCGCGCTGGCGCGAGCACCTCGAGCGCTGGCGACCAGTCCGTTTGCGCAGCGGCGCGCAGCGCGTCTGGCAGGGCGGCCAGGCCGTCCTGCAATGCGGCGTCGCGTTGCCATTCGGCCACCAGACGCGCGCCGGCCACCAGGCTGGTGATGAAACTTTTTGTCGCAGCCACGCTGTGCTCGCGCCCGGCGTGCAGCGGCAGCGCCCACTCGGCGGCCTGGGCCAGGGGCGATGCGATGTCATTCACCAGCGCGACCGTGGTGGCGCCGCCGTCGCGGAAGTAGCGGATCGGCTCCACCACGTCCGGGCTCTGGCCCGACTGGGAAATCGACAGCGCCAGCGTGTTGTCGGTGCGCAGCCGCGCCTTCGACAGCGTCACCAGCGACATCGGCAACGACGTCACCAGCAGCCCCAGGCGCGCCATGATCAGGTACGCCAGGTAGCCGCAGGCGTGGTCCGAACTGCCGCGTGCAATCGTCACGGCGCTGGTGAAATTGGTGGCGCGCAGCGTGCGGCCCAGTTCCTGGTAGCGCGCCACGTCTTGCGACAATTGGTGCGCGACACAATCGCCGGCGGACATGGCTTCCTCCAGCATCAGTGACGTCGTCGTTGACAACGCGGATTTATCGCTCACACAATTCCCCTTCGATATAGACAGCTTTGATGTGCAGGTCGCGGTCGAGGACCACGATGTCGGCGTAGCAGCCCGGGGCCAGCCGGCCGCGCGCGGTGTCGCCGAGATAGTCGGCGGCGTTGGTGGACACGCGGCGCGATGCGTCGGCCAGGTCGAGGCCGATCGACACCAGGTTGCGCAGCGCCTGGTCCATCGTCAGCGTACTGCCGGCCAGCGTGCCGTCGGCCAGGCGCACGCCGCCCATGCATTTGTGGACCACCTGGCGCCCGAGCATGTACTCGCCGTCCGGCATGCCCGAGGCAGCGGTCGAATCGGTCACGCAATACAGGTGCGGAATGGCGCGCAACGCCACTTTGATGGCGCCCGGATGCACATGCAGCAAGTCGGGGATGATTTCGGCATATTGGGCATGCGCCAGCGCGGCACCGACCATGCCGGGTTCGCGGTGGTGCAGGCCGGGCATGGCGTTGAAGAGATGGGTAAAACCGGCGGCCCCGTGTTCAAGAGCAGCGACGCCGTCTTCATAACTGCCGGTGGTGTGGCCAATCTGCACCCGGATGCCGGCGTCGCTGAGCGCGCGCACCAGCGCCAGGTGGCCCGGCATTTCGGGCGCCACGGTAATCAGGCGCATCGGCGCGTACTTTTCAAACTGCTGCACCTCGGCCAGTGTGGCCTCGCGCGCAAACGCTGGCTGGGCGCCGAGCTTGCCGGGGTTGATGTACGGGCCTTCCAGGTGCACGCCCAGAATGCGCGCGCTGCCCGGCTGCGGCGCGGCCATCGCGGCACCGATGGCTGACAAGGCCATGACGATGTCTTCCGGCGGCGCCGTCATGGTCGTGGCCAGCAGGCTGGTGGTGCCGTGGCGCGCGTGGATGCGGGCGATGGCGTGTGGCGCGTCGCCACCTTCCATCATGTCGCGCCCGGCGCCGCCGTGGACGTGCAGATCGATAAAGCCGGGCAAAATATAATCGTCGCTGTTGGTGGCCGGGTCGACCGGCACGCCGTCGATGGCGTGGATATGCCGGGCAAAATCGATGCTGCCCGCGATCCAGCCGGATGGCGTCAGGATATTGCCTTTCATGGCGCGGACATCTTCAGTTGCGCGGCAATCATGTGCAGCGCACCGGCCGCCGAATCGCCCTGTGGCGCCACGATCAGCTCCACCGTTTCCGCTTCCAGATACGCCACCATCGCCGCGCCCAGACCGCCACACAACGCCAGCGGCAGCGCGTAATCCGGGTCAAGCGCGGCGGCCATCAAATCGACTTCGAAACCGGCGCTGTGCATGATTTCTGCTGCCGCTTCGTCGTCCTGCCCGGCATGCTGCACCACCAGCGGCGCCAGCGTGGCAAAGCGGTTGGCGGACGCGCCGGCCAGCCAGTCCTGGATGGCGGGACGCGTACCGCCGCACGCAGCGATGACGGCATCGGCCAGCGCGCCGCCTTCGAGCCGGCCGTCGATGACTTGCTGGATGTAATTCACGGCCGCCATGCCGATCCACGCGCCGCCCGCTTCGTCGCCGGAAGGAAAGCCCCAGCCGCCGACTTCACGCGTGGTGCCATCGGCCAGCAGGGCATACCCCACGCTGCCGGTGCCGAGCGCGATGATGGCGCCCGGCTGGCCGGCGTGGGCGCCCAGCAGCGTGGTGTAGCCGTCGTGATGCAGCGCGCAGGCACCGTAGCCCGGATTGGCGTCGAGGAATTCCTGGGCCCAGCGGGTGTTGTGGACACCGGCCAGTCCCATGCCGATGGCGAGGGTGTCCAGCGGCGGTTGCGCAATGCCGGCAGCGTGAAAGGCTTGCGCCACGGCGGCGGCGATGGCTTGCCAGGCCGGTGCGATGCCTTGCGACAGCGCCGATGGTCCGGCCAGGCCTTCGCCAACTTCGACCAGGTCGGTGGCGCGTGCCAGCCGTACTCTGGTGCCACTACCGCCGCCATCGACGCCGATCAGGTATGCAATCATGTTTGTGCCCGGGAAAAATGTCAGGGCACTATAGGATTGGGCGAAAATGAAGTCAACAGGTATTTAATTGGTATTAACTCTGCGGCGTACGCACTGCTGCGCCGCCGCGGAAATTGGTGTTAGTGCTGATGCAGGCCGTGGCGGTCGAATGTGGTCAGGACGCTTTGGTTGGCATCGCCCAGGAACAGCTCGACGTCGCCGGGTCCGGTGGCGTTGACGTCGGCGCGACCGGCCAGCAGACGTTTGCCGCGCAGGTCGCCCGAACCGCGCACCACGGCTTCCAGCAGGCCGACCGTGCCGCCGATTTTTGCACTGCCGGGGCCGCTGATCAGCAGGCGCGCGCGTTGCGCAGCCAGCGTGCCGACGGTCAGGTCGCCCGAGCCGCGCAGGTCGGCCACGAATTCCTTGACCTGGCCGCCGATGCAGGCGTCGCCGGGGCCGCTTTGCACGATGTTCAAGTTTTCCACCGCGAAGTTGCAGGCTTTCAGATCGCCCGAGCCGCTGATTTTTACACGCAGCTCGCGCGCGCTGCCGTCCAGCCGCACATCGCCCGGACCATTTTGCTGCAGGCTGGCGCGCGCCAGTTTCAAATTCTGTGCGGTCAGGTCGCCCGAGCCCGACACGGCCGCCGTCAATTCATTGCCGACCGCCCCCAGCTTGACACCGCCGGGGCCGCTCATCGTCAAGTCCAGTTTGTTGCTCGACAGCGCCAGCAGGTCGAGGTCGCCGGACCCGCTGCTGCGTACGAACAGCTTGGCCACGGCGCCGCTGGCGCGCACGTTGCCCGGACCGGTGTTGGCGATGTCGATGCTCTCGCCGCCAAGTTGATCGACCTCGACATCGCCGCTGCCGCTGTTCTTCAGTTGTTGCAATGCACTGGCAGTGACCGTGATCAGCACGGTGGGACTGTTCCAGCCAAAGGTCAACATGGAACCTTTGCGCGGCAGCGTGCGCACCACCAGCGTGTCGCCGCGCATGACGGTGTCGATCCGGGACAGTTCTTCCGGCTCGCCTTCCAGCGTGATGCCAGGCGTGCCGTGCGCGTGCACCACCACGCGATAGGGGCCGCTCAGTTCGAGCGCGCTGAAACTGGTGACGGCACGCTGTTCGGTGATGCGCCCGGCGGCACTGGCACCGGTGCTGGCAGTCAGCAAGGCGAGGGAGGCGAGGGCGATGGCAGTTTTCATGGCGGTCCGAAAAAGAGGTCAGGGAGGGCTGGACAATATGGCAAGTGCACGGTGCCTGCACGGCCGGCGCGACAGGCCGCATAAATGCGAGGGTGAACGGTATTTATGCTGGAGCGACGGTGCGCCGGAGCGATTTGCCAGAGAATGTGTATATTGGTGGTAGATGGCAAAAGTAGCATGTATCTGAGGCGTATTCCGTGAAACTGCGCCAAGTGCGGCATGGCATAATGGCGCGATGAAGAGGGAGAAATCAACGTGATTCGTTATATGGGAACGCGCAAGAACGACGACGGCGTCACCGTTTATGTCTTTATTGTCAATGGGTTGAAGCGGGAGATACGCGAGTCGGCGCTGAAGCAGCATCCCGGCTGCTACGAGTTGTTGCCCGCCGCTGCCAAGGCAAAGATTGCTGCCAATCGGGCCTGGATGTCCAAGTTATGACACGCGCCGGCCGCGCGCTGGCGGTGGCTGCGTGGCTGGGCGCTGTGGCAGCGGTGCCGTTGTCTGCCGTTGCGGCCATGCCGACGACGTTCGGAACAGTCGTCGGCAGCGCGCTGCTATGCCGCAGCCATCTTGAAAACAATTATTTTTACAGCTACCTGGAAACCGCGTACGGCAAGCCGTACAAGCACGAGGGTGGCGCGTACTGGTTCAAGACGCCCGACACCACGTTATGGGGCACGGAGTCGAAGGAAGTCTGGGTCAGCGACGATACCAGCGAGCTGGTGTTCATCGGGGCGCTGAACGAAGCCGAGCCCGAGCAATTCGCCAGTGCCATCCGCAGTGCGACCGGCATCCGCTACACCGCGGCGGACGCCAGCAAATATCCTTTGCGCGTCTCGGGCGCAGGAAGCACAATCGCGTACGTCGACAAAAAGTCAAAAATTTACTGTGTCCGGTATAAACCTATTCCGGCCGGTTAAGCCACCTGCATGTACACCACCTATTTCAATCTCAGGCAAGCCCCTTTTTCCATCGCGCCCGACCCCCGCTACCTGTTCATGAGCGAACGGCACCGCGAGGCGCTGGCGCATTTGCTGTATGGCGTCAACAGCGGCGGCGGTTTTGTCCTGCTCACCGGTGAAATTGGCGCCGGTAAAACGACGGTATGCCGCTGCTTCATCGACCAGGTGCCGGCCAACTGCAAGCTGGCCTACATTTTCAATCCGAAGCTGACGGTGGAAGAACTGCTGCTGTCGATCTGCGATGAATTCGGGCTGGCATTGTCGCCGCCCGGCCCCGGCCCGGTGGGCGTCAAAGGCTATGTCGACGCCATCAACCGCTACCTGCTCGAGAGCCACGCGGCCGGTACCAACAATGTGCTGGTGATCGACGAAGCGCAGAACCTGTCGGCCGACGTGCTCGAGCAATTGCGCCTGCTGACCAACCTGGAAACCAGCGAGCGCAAGCTGCTGCAGATTATCCTCATCGGCCAGCCCGAACTGCGCACGATGCTGGCGCGGCCCGAGCTGGAGCAACTGGCCCAGCGCGTGATTGCCCGCTATCACCTGGGTCCGCTCACCGAAACGGAAACCGGCGACTATGTGGCGCACCGGCTGGCGGTGGCGGGCGCTGGCGCGACACTGCCGATTCCGCGCACGCTGGCGCCACTGATCTACCGCCTGACCCAGGGCGTGCCGCGCCGCATCAACCTCCTGTGCGACCGCGCGCTGCTGGGCGCGTATGCCGAAAGCAGTCCGGTTGTTACACGCGCCATTCTGCGCAAGTCGGCAAAAGAAGTATTTGTGGCCACCAGCGATGCGCCGCGGGTGCGCGCGCGCTGGCCGCTGGCGCTGGGCGGCGTGCTGGCCGGCGTGGCGGTGACCGCAGTGGCCTGGCAGACGCTGCCGAAGATGCCGGTGACTGCACCCGTGGTGGTGAGCGCTGCTGCCGTCAAACCGGTGAAGCCGGCAGCGAAGCCGGTGGCGGTTGCGGCGCCTGTGGAAGCGCCCCTTGCCGGTGCCGACGAGCCATCGGCATTGCGTGAACTGGCCGGCTTGTGGGAGTCCACTTTGCCAGCCGGCAGCCCATGCGACGCCGCGCTGACAGTCAATCTGCGCTGCTACCAGGGTCGTGGCGGACTGTACGAATTGCGCGTGCTGGACCGGCCGGCAGTGATCATGCTGCACGAGGGCGCGGAGACGCGTTATGCCGTGCTGACCGGCCTGACCGATACGACGGCGACGCTGATTGCCAAAGGCGTCACGCAGCGCGTCAGCATTGCCAGCCTGTCCCGCCAGCTGGGTGGCGAATTCACCACGCTGTACAAGGTGCCGCGCGGCTTCCGCTCGCAAATCGATGCCGGTTCGCAGGGAGACGATGTCGACTGGATCGCCCAGCGCCTGGCCCAGATCAACGACGATGAGGCGCCGCCAGTTGCGCGCCCCTTCAGCCGCCAGACGCGCACCTTGCTGAAAGCGTTTCAGCTCAGCCAGAACATGAAACCGGACGGTGTGGCCGGCCCGCGCACTTACATGCGCCTGAACCAGCTGAGCGGCGTCACCGAACCGCGCCTGCTGGCATCGACGCGAACGGAACGCTGATGTCGTACATCCTCGAAGCACTGAAGAAAGCCCAGGCCGAACGCCAGCTGTGCAATGCCCCGACCATCCACGCGCCAACGCTGCACACGGCGCCGGCGCACGTGCCATCGGCTAAAAAGACTGGCGCACTGGCTGCGGGACTGGTGGCAGCAGTCCTGCTGGCGACCGGCGCCTGGTTGTGGAGCCAGCGCGTGCCGGCCCCGGTGGCGATACCGGCAACTGCCATGGCGCCTGCGCCTGCGCCTGTCGTGGCGCCAGCACCAGCACCAGCACCAGCACCAGTGCCGGCGGCAGCACTGGCACCGGCCCCGGCAACCGTGGTGGTGCCGCCCCCCGTCATCGCTGCCGCCCCGGCGCCGCTTCCGCGCAAGGTTCCGACCCCAACCCCGACCCCCACTCCAGCGCCAGCCGCCACACCGGTTGTGCCCTCGCAGGCGGAAGACAATGTCCGCTACGCCAGGGACTTGCCGCAAGAACTCCAGCAGCAATTGCCGCGCGTGACCTTCGGTGGCTATATGTATTCCGACTACGCTGCCGACCGGCTGGTGCTGGTCGACAAAACGCTGCGCCACGAAGGCGAAGAAATTGCTCCCGGCCTGATGCTCGAAAAACTTTTACCCAGAGGCGCGGTGCTGAACTACCGCGGCACCCGCTACCGTGTCAACTTTTAAGAAGCCCACCCCGAGCACCGCGCTCCCCGCATTCACCACCCCCGTACTGGGCATCATCGGCAGTTCCGGCAGTGGCAAGACCACGCTGCTGGAGTGGCTGGTCACGCAACTGGCGGGGCAGGGCGTGCGCGTCAACATCATCAAGCATAGTCATCACGACATTGAACTCGAGCCGCCGCGCAAGGATAGTGCGCGCCTGCGCATGGCGGGCGCGGCCGAGGTGATGATTGCGTCGCCGTACCGGGTGGCGATCATGCAGGAGTTGCGCGGCGCGGACGAACCGTCGCTGGCCGAGCACCTGGCGCGCCTGTCGCCGGCCGATCTGACGCTGGTGGAAGGGTATAAATGGGAGCCGCTGCCGAAGCTGGAAGTGTACCGCCCGTCAGTGGGGAAGCCTGCCTTGTATCCGGACGATGAGCGCATTGTCGCCGTGGCCTCGGACATGGCGCGGCCGGACGGGCTGAAGGACGCGGTGGCGTGGCTTGACCTGAACCAGCCGGAACAGGTACTTGCCTGGATTGCGGCCAGTATGCACTGACCATTCAAGTTTTTGCGCACACTGCCGTAAACGATGTACACCCTTCAAAGGAGTACATCATGGACGCCATGAGCATTGCAAAACTGTCGACGAGTATCGCCGAAACCGGCACCGCCAACGCGGTGGGCCTGGCGATGCTGAAAAAGTCGCAGGATATCCAGCAATCCACCGCCACCCAGTTGCTCGCTGCGGTGCAGCCGGCGCCGTCAGCCAACCTGCCGGCGCACCTGGGCAACACGATCAATACGACCGCTTAGTGCAGCAACCGTAAAGCACCGTAAAGCAAAACCCGCCGTCTAGCTTTGCCGGAACGCGCGCAGCAAGCGCGCTTCGCCGTTGTGGTCGGCGTAGGCAATATTGGCCGCGTGGGTCGCGTCGATCATGCGTGTCAATTGCGCATCCTCGACACGCGCCAGTTCTTCATTGGCCGCGTTCAACGCTGCGTTCAACTTGGCGCGGGCGTGTCGATAGACATCGCTGGTGCAGTGGTTGGTGTTCTTCAACAATTGCTCGGCATTTTCGATGACGAGGCGCAGGTCGCCAATCAGGCGTTCCTGCGTGACAGTGGTTTCGGTATTCATTGACTGCACCTATAAAAAGTGGCGTCGCTACGCCACCTGGATCTGGATATCGCCCACCTTCACCATCTGCCCGGTGCGGATTTTGGCGGTCTTGCGCAACTCTTTCTTGCCATCGACTTTGACGGCGCCGCTGGCCACCATCACCTTGCCGGCGCCGCCGCTGTCCACCAACCCCACCAGTTTCAGCAGCTGATTGAGTTCGACGAATTCGCCGGCAAGTTCAAATTGTGTTTTTTGCATCATATCCTCAAAAGATGAGTGGCCGGCGTACGCTTGGCTGGTTTGTCAAACGTGGCTCAGTCCGGGTTCGGGTGCGTCATTGCCATCGGCACGATCCAGGCATCGAATTGCTGCTCGTCGACGAAGCCCGACGCCAGTGCCGCATGGCGCAGCGTGGTGCCGTCGTGCTGTGCAGTTTTGGCAATTTGTGCGGCGCGATCATACCCGATGTGCGGCGCCAGTGCCGTCACCAGCATCAGCGACTGCTCCATCAGTTCGCCGATGCGCTTGCGGTTCGGTTCGATGCCGCGGGCGCAGTGGTGCTCGAACGACGTCATGCCATCGGCCAGCAGGCGCGCGCTTTGCAGGAAATTGTGCGCGATCATTGGTTTGAACACGTTCAGCTCGAAATTGCCGGACGCGCCGCCGATGGTCAGTGCGACGTCGTTGCCGAACACCTGGCAGCACAGCATCGTCAGCGCTTCGCACTGCGTCGGGTTGACCTTGCCCGGCATGATCGAGCTGCCCGGCTCGTTTTCGGGAATGGTGAGTTCACCCAGGCCCGAGCGCGGACCGGACGCCATCCAGCGCACATCGTTGGCAATTTTCATCAACGCTGCCGCCAGTGTTTTGAAGGCGCCGTGCGCCGCGACCATGGCGTCGTGCCCGGCCAGCGCCGCAAATTTGTTGGGCGCGGTCTTGAACGACAGCGCGGTGCGCGACGACAATTCGGCGGCAATGCGCGGGGCAAAATCCGGATGGGCGTTCAGCCCGGTACCCACTGCCGTGCCACCGGCAGCGAGCAGCAGCAAAGCAGGCAGGGAAGCCTTGATGGCGTGCTCGGAAAATTCGAGATGGGCCACGTAGCCGGAAAACTCCTGGCCCAGGGTGAGTGGCGTGGCGTCCTGCAGGTGGGTGCGGCCAATTTTGACGATGTCGGCGAATTCGCGCGACTTTTGTTCCAGCGTGCCGCGCAACCGGGTCAGCGCCGGCAGCACGTTTTTGGCGACTGCCAGGGCGGCCGCCACGTGCATCGCGGTAGGAAACATGTCATTCGACGACTGGCCCATATTCACATCGTCGTTCGGATGCAGCTTGCGCCCCTCGCCACGCTCGCCGCCCATCAGTTCCGAGCCGCGGTTGGCCAGCACCTCGTTGATGTTCATATTGCTTTGCGTGCCGGACCCGGTCTGCCAGACGGCCAGCGGAAATTCGCCGCCATGCTGGCCATCGAGCACTTCGTCGGCCGCCTGCATGATGGCGTCGGCTTTTTCCTTCGGCAATTTTCCCAGGGAACGATTGACTGCGGCGGCAGCGCGTTTGCACTGCGCCATCGCCGCCACCAGCTCGGGCGCCATGCGCTCGGTGGAAATGGCGAAATGGTGCAGCGAGCGCTGGGTCTGGGCGCCCCACAGACGGTCGGAGGGTACGTCGATCGGTCCAAAACTGTCTTTTTCAATCCGGTGTTCCATTGCGGCCTCTGATTTTGTGGGGAAGTGCTAAAGAGTTTACTCCAAGCGCCGTTAATTACGCTTGGGCTACAATTTTCTCGATTCATATGGCATATCGCCGCATTCTTCCCCTGCTGAGCTCTTTCTTGCTGACCTGTGCTGGCGCTGCCGAGCTGGGCGACGCGCGCGTCAGCTCCTACAAAGGCCAGCCGCTGGTGGCGGACATCGAGTTGTCCAGCCTGGACGATCCGGCCGGCGTGGTGCAGGTGCGTGTGGCCAACCTGGATGTCTACCGCGGCGCCAGCATCGGCGTGCCGCCTGTCCTGTCGGCATTGACGCTGTCCGTGGTGCGCCAGGGCGGCAGGCAGTTTGTCCACGTGACGTCGAGCCGCCCGGTGGACACCGACATGCTGCACCTGTTCCTCGAACTGGGGCAGGGCAGCGGTCGCAATGTGCGCCTGGCCAGCTTGTCGCTGATGCCGGATCCGCATCCGGCGCCGCCACCGCCGGTTGCTGCGGTGGCGCCAGTGTCGATGCCGGTGGCGACGTCAGTGGTGAGGCTCGTGGCGACGCCGGCGCTGTTGCCAGCGTTATTGCCAGTGAAGCACGTCGCCGCAGCGACACCGGCCCCGCTGCATCTGGCGTCTGTCAGTACGGCATTGCCGGCGTCGATACGTGCGCCGGCGTCACCGAGTTGCAAGGCATCGGCGCCGAATAATGCGTGCGTCGTGCTCGACACCAAAAATGTCGCGCTGCAGGCCAAGCTGGTTGGACTGGAAGACAAGGTCAAGCTGCTGGAAGCCGCGCTGGCGCCCGCGCAGGCTGAGGCGCCGCCAGCGCCGGTCGTGCCCGCGATCGTGCCGGTCAAACCGCCACCTGCGCCAGTGGCGATACTGGTGACGCCGAAAAAGCCCAAGCCGGCGCCACCGCCTCCATCGTCGACGCCATGGCTATGGATAGGCCTCGCCTCCTTGATCGCACTGGCCGCGCTCGGCGCCATTGTGTTCCTGTTGCTGCGCCGGCGCAAAACTGTGCCGTCTGCGCCAGGGCCGGGCTTCATGGTCAGCGTCCGGAAGCGCCTGACGCGCAACAAGGCGCCAGTGCCGGAATCCTGACGTGGTGCGGCGCACAAGTTAGCCATCTAACGGACGCGCCGCCATTCTCCTCTTACATTGGTTCATCGATCAAACAGGAGAACATGCATGGATTCCGATAACCCGAACCGCTCCCGCCGTACCGTCCTCGGCGGCGTGGCAGGTGGCCTGCTGGCCAGTGCCGCAGTCAGCGCCCAGGCCCAGACACCCGCTGCCAGCGCCGCATCCCCCGCCCCATTCCCGAAGAATTATCCCAAGCCGCCGTTCGAGGTCCAGCAGCAACCGTGGCCCGGCCTGACCAGCAAGATGAATCCGCGCCCCGACCATGGCGAGACCAGCTACAAGGGCTCGGGCCGGCTGCGTGGGCGCAAGGCATTGATTACCGGCGGCGACTCCGGCATCGGGCGCGCCGCCGCGATCGCGTTCGCGCGCGAGGGCGCCGACGTGGCCATCAACTACCTGCCGGCCGAGGAGCCGGATGCGCGCGAAGTAGTGGCCCTGATCCGCGCCGAAGGCAGGAAAGCGGTGGCCATTCCCGGCGACATCCGCACCGAGGCATTCTGCAAAAAACTGGTGGCCGATGCGGTGCGCGAGCTGGGCGGCCTGGATATCCTGGTCAACAATGCCGCCCGCCAGGCGTCGCAGGAATCGATTCTCGACATCACATCGCAGCAGTTTGATGATGTTTTCAAAACCAATGTCTACGCGATGTTCTGGATCACCAAGGCCGCGGTGCCGCACCTGAAGGAAGGGTCGGCAATTATCAATACTGCGTCCGTCAATTCCTACGATCCGGGCGAAAACATCATCGATTACGCCGCCTCCAAGGGCGCCATCATGATTTTTACCAAGGGCGTGGCGAAGCAACTGGCCAGCAAGGGTGTGCGCGTGAATGCCGTGGCGCCAGGTCCGGTCTGGACGCCGCTGCAGGTTACCGGCGGCCAGACGCCCGAGGGCCTGGCCAAGTTTGGTGCTGATACCCCGATGAAACGCCCAGGCCAGCCGGCGGAATTGGCAGCCATTTATGTGCTGCTGGCATCCAACGAAGCCAGTTTCACGACCGGCCAGGTGTTTGGCGCATCGGGTGGCAAAGGCATGCCGTAATCATCATGGAAACGGTTGAGTTAATCGTGCGCCACAAGTCGTTTTGTTTGCGCTATACTCGATTTCATGGTTGTCTAGACCACTAGGTTGAAGCAGTCCAGAACGATCTCAGGATCGGCCCGCAGCCACCACCGATAGCGTGGCGCACCCGCCGATGTCCGTTGAACAAACGCCTGGGTTCGGAAGCTGTCCCGGCACCAACAGCGGTGCGGGACGCCGGATGCAACCGGCAAGAGGCGACGCCAGCAGATAGCTGGCGATCGCTCTCCCCAATGTCAGAAGTGAAAAAAGCGCCGTGAGGCGCTTTTTTACGTCTGGACCGCGGCGCAACTCAGTGCGCGCCGCTCATCAGGGCATCGACCTTGTTCATCCATGGCTCGGTGCAGGCGCGGATGGCACGGTCGTTGGCCATGATCTGCTTGATCAGTGCAATCTTGCGCTGGCGGGCAGCGCCGTCAAGGGCAGGGATGCCAGTCAGGGCAGCGCTTTTTACCGTAGCGCATTCATTTTCCATCCGCGACAGGCCATCCCAATCGTTCGCTTGCGCAGCGGCAGACATATTACCGGTGAGGCCGGCGAGGGTTTCGTACATGGCGAGGACTTCGTTGGATGTCATGGCATTTACCGAGTAAAAAGTGCGGACGGATGACCGCTTGTCCTCCGGTAACGGATTGATTTTGGGAAACTTTAATGTTTTTTCAAAATATTCCGAAATTTTTTGAAAAACGGAACACGCGCCTTGCGCCGGGTCAGCGCCAGTGAGACTAGAATGCTGGCATGCTTTCAATTCCAACAAGGAAACTATGAATACCAGCTGGACGCCGCTTAAAACCGCTCTGACCATCGCCCTGTTCAGCTTGTCGCTGGGCACTGCCCCCATCCATGCAGCCGGCCAGGCGGCAGATGCGAACCTGGCGCCCAAGCAGGCGCCGATCAAGGTCATGCCGGGCGACGACTTTTTTGCTTACGCCAATCAGCAGTGGTTGAGCGATACCGAGATTCCTGCCGACCGCGGCAGCTGGAGCGCGATGGGTTCGCTGGCGGAGAACACCAACGCGCGCATCGTCAAGCTGATCGAAGACGCGGCGGCAGACAAGAAAACCACCGGTGAGGCGCGCATGGTGACCAATTACTACAGCGCCTTCATGAACGAAAAAGCCATTGAAAACAATGGCACAGGGCCACTCAAGCCGCAATTGGCGAAACTGGCCGCGATCAAGGACAAGGACGGCCTGACCCGCGCGCTGGGCGAATCGCTGCGCGCCGATGTCGACCCGCTCAACAATACCAATTTCTTCACCGAAAATCTGTTCGGCCTGTGGGTGGCGCAGGGCTTGAGCGACGACACGCGCAATATGCCCTACCTGCTCCAAGGCGGCCTCGGCATGCCCGACCGCGCCTACTTCCTCGACGCCAGCCCGCGCATGACGGAATTGCGCGCAGCCTACCAGGCGCACATCGCCGCGATGCTGAAACTGGCCGGCTTCACCGATCCGGAAGGCCGCGCTGCACGCGTGTTTGCGCTGGAACTGGCGATCGCGAAAACGCATGCGTCGCGGGAAGATTCGGCCGATATCCAGAAATCGAACAATCCGTGGACGGTCGACGACTTCGTCAAGAAAGCGCCGGGCCTGGACTGGAAAGCGTTCTTCGCCGCCGCCAAGCTGGGCGACCAGAAAACCTTCATCGTCTGGCACCCGGGTGCGATGACCGGCGCCGCTGCCTTGCTGGCGCAGGCCGACGTCGCCACGTGGAAAGATTACCTGGCGTTTCACCTCATTAACCACAACAGCGAGACGCTCCCGAAAGCGTTTGCCGATACCGGTTTCGCCTTTTACGGCAAAGCACTGTCCGGCACGCCGCAGCAGGCGCTGCGCTGGAAGCGGGCGCTGGCGTCCACCAACCGTGCGCTCGACAATGCGGTCGGCAAGATGTACGTCGCCCGATATTTCCCGGCCGAGAACAAGGTGCAGTTGCAGAAGATGGTGGCGAATATCGTCGCCGCGTTCGGCCAGCGCATCGACAAGCTCGACTGGATGGCGCCGGCCACGCGTGCCCAGGCCAAAGAAAAACTGCGCACCTTGTATGTCGGCGTCGGTTATCCCGACCACTGGAAAACGTACACGGGCCTGGCGGTGTCGCCCATCGACGCGTTTGGCAATGCCGTGCGTGCCGAAGAATTTCGCTACGCTGGCGAAATTGCGCGCCTGCACATGAAGCCGAGCCGCACCGAATGGTCGATGCCGCCGCAACTGGTGAACGCCGTCAATCTGCCGCTGCAAAACGCGCTGAACTTCCCGGCCGCCATCCTGCAGCCGCCGTTTTTCGATCCGAAAGCCTCGGATGCCGCCAACTACGGTGCCATCGGCGCCATCATCGGCCACGAAATCAGCCACAGCTTCGATGACCAGGGCGCGCAATTCGATGCGCAGGGCCATTTGCGCGACTGGTGGACCGCGTCCGACCTGGACCATTTCAAGACCGCGTCGAACAAGCTGGTGGCGCAGTTCAACGGCTACAAACCGTTCCCCGACCTGGCTGTGAATGGTCAGTTGACGCTGTCGGAAAACCTGGCCGACCTGGCTGGACTGGCGGCTTCCTACGATGCCTTCAAAATGACACCGTCCGGAAAAAGCACCGCGCCTGACACCGATCGCCAGTTCTTCCTCGGCTTCGCGCAGGCGTGGCGCAGCAAGTTCCGCGAAGCGTCGCTGCGCCGTGGCGTGCTGACCGACGGCCACGCGCCGGCCATGTACCGCGCGGCCACCGTGCGCAATCTGGACGCCTGGTACACGGCTTTCGACATCCAGCCGGGCGAAGCGCTGTATCTCGCGCCCGAACAGCGCGTGCGGGTCTGGTAAGTGAGTCAATCGGACAACCTGGACGACATCGCCAGCACCACGCTGGCGCATTACGACAATAGTGCGCAGGCATTTTTTGCCGGCACGGCGGACCACGATGTCAGCCAGAACATCGATGCGCTGCTGCGTGCCATTACCGTTCCGGCGCCGTTTGCCATCCTCGACCTGGGCTGCGGTCCGGGCCGGGACCTGGCCACTTTTACGCGCATGGGGCATGTGGCGACCGGGCTTGACGGTTCGGCAGAATTCGTCGCGATGGCGCGGGAATTTTCAGGCTGCGAAGTGTGGCATCAGTCGTTCTTGCACCTCGACCTGCCGGATGCGCGGTTCGATGGCGTATTTGCGAACGCCAGTCTGTTTCATGTGCCGGCAGCGGTGTTGCCGACAGTGTTGAAACAGCTATGCGCAACGTTGAAACCCGGTGGTGTGCTGTTCAGTTCCAACCCGCGCGGCAATAATCAGGAAGGCTGGTCGCGCGGCAGGTACGGGTCGTATCACGATTACGCCACGTGGAAGGCGTATGTTGAGGCGGCGGGTTTTGTCGAGGTAGAACATTACTATCGGCCGCCCGGCTTGCCGCGCGAAGAGCAGCCGTGGCTGGCGAGTGTGTGGCGGAAGGTTTGATGCACTTCCCACCTGGCCAGTAAGCCGGCACATCTGATGCATGCTGCTGCACATCTGACGCATGCTGCTGCGCTGCGACGATTGCCGTTGCCCTGTTGCTGAACCAACAGGCATCGCGTGTTGTAATCCTCGCGATCGTCGCGATTAACCTGATCTTACGCGCCTGGAATGGTAAACTGCCTGTCCGCAACTGCGGCAGCGTTGACATGTGCGCATTGGTCTGACACGGCATTGTGCTGCAAAGCACGCCTGGCATGCCGGCCATGTCGTTTTTACCGCAACGAATGAGTGCTTGATGCCAAACCGCGATCCTTTATTTGCCTCCGTGATGCGCGTCTGCGCGCCGCTGCTGGTGTGGGCCGCCCACTTTTTCTTTTGTTATGCCTACGTTGCCGCCGGCTGCGCGTCCACTGCGGTGCTGGGCTTTACTACCGTGCTGGCGCTGGCGGCATGCTGCGGCTTGCTGTGGCTGTCGTGGCGCAGCCGGATCGGCAAGGGCAGTCTGCTCGATATGGCCGCTTTCCTTGCATCGGTGCTGAGTTTTACCGCCATTACCTGGAGCACTTTGCCGCTGGTGTTCATTGCAGCCTGCAGGACGATATGACATTATTTAGGCGTTTAAGTGAGGCGGCTAACAGACGGTTTTTGCCAGCGACGCTATTCTGAACACATGACATCGCCACTTCCGGCCTGTGAACATTTTAGGAGAGCACCATGAACGAAGATCAAGTTAAAGGCAATCTGAAAGACGTCGGCGGCAAAATTCAAGAAGGCGTTGGTAAAGCTGTCGGCAGCACCGAACAGCAAGCCAAGGGCCTGGCAAATCAAGCCGAAGGCAAAGCGCAAGCTGGCCTGGGCGATGCAAAAGAAAACGTCAAGGACGCTATCGACAAGATCTGATTGTCGCTGCACGTTGAATGAAAAACAGCCGCTTTTGCGGCTGTTTTTTTGCCCCGTCATCCCGACGAAAGTCGGGACCCATGCTGAGTCCGCAGAAAAGTACTTTCGATTCAGCATGGATCCCGTCGTGCGACGGGACGACGGTCTTCCTTGTAAGGGTGCAGCAGAAGAAGTTATTTCGCTGCGGTTCCGCCCAGGTTCTTCTTGAAAAACGCCTCGATCAGGCCATACACGTGGCGCTGGCTTGGCCTGGCCGAGATGCCGTGCTTGGCACCCGGGTACGTCATCAGCTCAAACTGCACATTGCGGTTCACCAGGTTGTCGATCAGGCGCGTGGTGTTGGTGAACAGCACGTTGTCGTCCGCCATGCCATGAATCAGCAGCAATGGCGACTTCAACCCATCCAGATGCGCGAACACGCCGCTGTCGGCATACGCTTTCGGGTCCGACTTCGGCGTGGCGCCGACGAATTGCTCGGTGTAGTGGGTGTCGTACAGTGCCCAGTCCGTCACCGGTCCTACCGACACGCCCATCGCGATTTTGTCCGATGCCGCCGACAGCAGCCGCAGCGTCATGAAGCCGCCGTAGCTCCAGCCAAACACGCCGACGCGTTTTGGATCGACAAACGACTGCTGCGCCAGCCAGTCGATACCGGTCACCTGGTCTTCGACTTCATGGTTGCCGAGGTTGCCGTAAATGACATCGGTGAACGCGCGCTCGCGCCGGCTTGAACCCCGGTTATCCAGGCGGAACACCACAAAGCCCTGCTGCGCCATGTACTGGTCAAAATAATTGCCCCAGGTACGTGTGACGCGCTGCGAATGCGGGCCGCCGTACGTGAACAGGAACACCGGATAGCGCCTGGCCGGGTCGAAATTGGCCGGCTTGATGATGGAGTAATAGAGCGTCTGGCCATCGTGCGCCTTGATGGTGCCGAATTCGGTCGGCAGATGGTCTGGCAGGAACTTGGCGTACGGGTGTTTCGCATTGAGTTCATTGTGCTCAAGCCATTGAATCATCGTACCGTCGGCCTTGCGGATCGACACTTGCGGCGGCGTTTGCGGGTTCGAATACGTATCGACAAACAATTGGCCATTGCGCGAGAAATTGTTCTCATGCCAGCCGTCGCCGGTAGTCAGGCGCGCCGGTTTGTCGGCGGTGCTGCCGTCGAGTTTCAGCGCATACGCCTGTTTGTCGATGACTGCGTCGCGGTTCGACGACACGAACACCTTGCCGGCGGCTTCATCGATCGCCAGCACATTGTCGATGCCCCAGTTGCCACTGGAAATAGGGTGCAGCAGCTTGCCCTTCATGTCGTACAGGTACAGGTGGTTGCGGCCGCTGCGCTCGGATGCCCAGATGAAGGCGGCGCGGTTTTTCAAGAAGCGCAGGTCGTCATGGATGCTGACCCAGGTTTTCGACGTTTCGGTGAGCAGCGTGGTTTGCGCCAGCGTGGCGGCGTCGACCGCCACCAGGTCGAGGCGTTTCTGGTCGCGCGACTGGCGCTGATAAACAATGTGCTTGCTGTCAGCACTCCAGTCGGCGCGGACCAGGTAAATGTCGCGGTTGGCGCCGAGGTCGATCTTGCGCGGCGTGGCCTGCGCAGGATTGGTTGAGACTACCATCAGGTCGACCAGCACGTTGGCGTCACCGGCGGCTGGGTAGCGCTGCTCGACCACTTCGGTGCGGTCGGCAAAAATTTCGAAGCGGCGCACGACTGGCACCGGCGCTTCGTCGTAGCGTTTGTAAGCGATGGTCGAATCGTCGGGCGCCCAGTAATAACCGGTGGTTTGCGACATTTCTTCCTGGGCCACGAATTCGGCTTCGCCATTGTGGATGGTGCCGGCACCGTCGGTGGTCAGCTGGCGCTCGGCGCCGGTGGCCAGGTCGATGACGAACAGGTTTTGATTGCGCACGTACGACACGAATTTCCCGAGCGGCGAAATTTTCGGGTCGAGCACATTGCCGGTGGCAACCTTGCGGGCCTTGTCCGGATGGGCCACGTCGACCAGGAACAGGTCGCCGGCAATCGGCACCAGCAACTGCTTGCCATCGGGCGACCAGCTGTAGCTCAAAATGCCGGACAGGCTGGCGGTACGGGCGCGCTCGCGGCGCGCTTTTTCTTCCAGCGACAGATTTTCATTCGGCACCAGGACCTTCGAATCGACCAGGCGGTGCGTCGATTTATCCTTCGTGTTGAATTCCCACAGGTCGAGCTGGAACTGGTTGTCGTCGCGGCCGCGCAGGAACGTCACGCGCTCCCCATCGGGCGACACGCGCAGGCTGCGCACGCCGGGACCGGCAAGCGATGGGTCGCCGTGGATACGGTCGAGGGTGAGTTTTTCGGCGGAGGCGGGCATGATGGAGAGAAAGGCCAGGAGGCAAACGAGAAGACGCATTGAGGTTCCGGTAAAGTTACGGTGAGAATCACCACCAACTCGTCACCCTCGCGAAGGCGGGGCCCATAGCACGTCGGCTTTCGTCAGTAACGACTTCGGTGACGGGTTACAGGTTTCCGCCTGCGCGGAAATGACGGTTTTCAGGGCAAATGCAAACTCGCAAGACGATACCAGACTCGGCCTTAAAAATCTGTAATGACAGCCCGCTGTTTCGACAGCCGTTGAAACGCTGCCGTCAATAACACTGCCGCCACCGTCAGCCCCAGCACCAGCCCGATCCAGAACCCGCGAGCCGACATCGGTTCCGCTGGCGACCATGCAAACCAGGCCGGCGCCAGCCCGAGAATACAACCCACCGGCAGCGACACGCCCCAGAACGCCAGCAGCTGGATCACCATCGGCCCGCGCGTGACTTTATAGCCGCGGATTGCACTGGCCACCGCCACCTGGGTCGAATCCGACAATTGAAACAGCGCCGCGAACAGCAGCAACTGCACGCACATCGTTTGCACCGCCACATCCGACGTGTACGCGCGCGCGATCTCCCAGCGGAACAGCAAAATAAAGCCCGCCGACAGCACGCCGAACGCTACCGACATCCCCACGCCCACCCAGCCGACAAAGCGCGCCCGCGCCGGATTGCCTTCGCCCAGCGCCTGCCCCACGCGCGTCATCAGCGCGATGCCAATCGACAGCGGCACCATGAACATGAGCGACACAAAATTGAGCGCGATCTGGTGCGCCGACACCTGGATGACGCCAAAGCGCGCCACCAGCAGGCTGATCGCACCGAACGCGCTGACCTCGGCAAAATACGTGATGCCGATTGGCAGCCCGAGCCGGAACATGGCGCCGATTTCCTGCCAGTCCGGGCCTTCCCATTTGCCGAACGGATAGGTCGCACGGTACACGGGCGCCGTCCGCACCCACCAGACCATCGCGCCCAGCATCAGCCACAGGCCAATGGCAGTCGCCACCGCGCAACCCACCGCGCCCATGCGGGGAAAGCCAAGATTGCCAAACACCAGCAAATAGTTGACGACAATATTGAATGCCAGCCCGCCCAGCGCGATCACCATGACGGGCCGGGTTTCGTTGATGCTGGTGGTGTAGCCATACAGCGCGCGGTAGCAGGCAAACGCCGGCATGCCCACGCTAATCACGTGCAGGAACATGGAGGCCCGGTCGGCCACGTGGGCGTCGAGGCCAATATGGTCGAAGAGCAGGGTAGCGAGATTGGCGAGCAGGCAGCCCACCAGGCCGACAATCAGGCCTTTCCACAAAGCTGCGCGGACCGAATGGGGAATCTTGTCGTAACGCGCCGCGCCAATTTCGTGGGCCACGACGGTATTAATCGCCATCATGACGCCCATCACGGTGACCAGCACGATCGACCAGACCGACGCGCCCAGCGACACCGCCGCCAGTTCATCGGCGCTGACGTGGCCGGTCATGGCCACATCGGCCACGCCCATCCCGACGGTGGCCAGCTGGCCGATCAGCATCGGCCAGGACAGGCGCCACAACGTGGAAATTTCCGCCCGGATGGACGCGGCGCTTTGGCCCGTAACTAAATTCGAAGACATGTGCAGCGCAATAGAAAAGGAAGCCGATTTTACTATGCCAGGTACCGCTTGCCGAGACGTCGCAGTGATATGGGCGGCATGTGCAGCAGACGGCAACAATCCTGGAATTTCCTCAGGAGACCTCCATGAAATCACTGATTGCCCTTATTACACTCGCCCTTGCGATGCCATTGGCCGTACACGCTGCCGAGCCGCCATTGTTTCAGCTTGTGGTCACGGATGCTCCGGTCGAGAATGGCAAGCTCCTCGACATGGAGTTTCACGAAGTTGCGCGGACTGCGGAGGGATCGACGGTTCAGATCGTGCGGCGTTCGGGTGGCTCGTTGTCCTCTTCGATGTTCGTTCTGCGTGGGATGTGTGGCGTGGTACGCGTGCGATGCACACGGCAGTTTCAAGTTGAAAAGCTGGCGGGAGACGACGAGCGATATAGCGTGACATTTCCCTCCACTCAGTTGGACGCATCGAAGGGCTTCACGCTCGCGCAATGTGAGCAGATGAAATACTGAGAAACCGCTTTCTTCTCGAATGCAGTGTGGTCCGCAGTAGCAAAGTTGAAGCAGGCGTGCGCGCGTTGAACCTGGGCGAGGTGCGTAAAATCGATGTGGATGGAAATGTCAGCCAGTAATTTGCGCATCGCCATCGTCGATCAGCAGCAGCCGCACATTCAGCGGCAGTGCTGCTGCTCACACGGGATGCCATCGTGATCGCCATCCATTTTTGTGCAGGGGCAGTTTTTCAAGAAATAGGTGGCTTCGGCACACGATGTCATCTGCGAGCAGTGCAGCCGTCCATCGCAGCTGAAATGCTGTTCGGTGGTGGCGACAAGTTCCGGCATCGTGGAGGGTACGCCGATGCTGTTGGAGACCGGCAGCATCGCCCGAGCAGGCGCAGGCTCCCTCAGGGACAATTTCCAGGCGATTGCCGCGATGACCACCAGCAAAATGATCTTTTTCATGGTGTCCCGTGCCAAACAGGAAAGGCGTCGTGCGGTAACAGTATTTTACTGTCGGTAATCATCGAACAGTAAAAATCGTTGAATGCAGGTGCTGAAGCGTGCGCTGTCGGCGGAGTTGCCGTCGTACGATTTGAAAAACAAGAAGGAGCCTGCTCGTGGAATACCCGGAGGAAAGCTGAATAGGGCCAAGAGTCGCAAGGCACACGGCTGTGCCTTGCCAGAGGCTTAACTTACAAAAAACGTGCAAAAAGTTGATTGTGGCGGTATCAAACTCTAGGATGGCGTAGCTGCTAGTCACAACCAAAGTCCAATGAATAGCAGTGGGCTTTTTCGTCTTTAACTCAATAGTTAGAAGCAAGCCCTTGACCATTTTCCGCCAGTACCTGGCGCTGTTTTTAAAAATTAACGCTATTCCTTATTCTTCCTTTTGCAGTGCAAAAAACCGGGGCGGACCGGCGATCACGCTGCACGAGGCAGTGCCGGACCTCGACCTGCAAGGCTTCAACGACAAAACCTCCAGCGTCATCGTGCACAAGGGCACGTGGGGAGCGTGCGCGGAAAAGCAAACTACAAGGGTCAGTGCCGAATTTTGCCGGAAGGCGAATATGTCGAGCTGAAGGGTTTCGACAATATGATCCCGTCGGTGCGCGAAGTTGAGGCCAAGCGCGCCAAGGCCGCCGCCCGGCGAGGGTGCTGTTGATTTTCAGATAAAACTCCGCTACTGTGGCGGCGGGGCGGATCTTTCAAGCCGGCCTGTTCTTGCCGCGTGCAGGGACAGCCTCTGCGGGGTTACCCCGTGGGATATTCATTGTTCAGCACTTCACCGCCTGAGCCGCGTTGCACTACCGCGCAAGTTGGCTCACGCATCACGAGACTCGTTGAAAGTGTTCCGCCCCTACTAACGCGCATGGCCATTGAGAAACTGACGTTGCTGGCACTTGCCGACACACTGCTCGCCGCCGAGGCCAGCCTGGCCAGCCAGATTGCCGCCTGCACCCGCATGTTCGACTCGCCGCAGCCGTGGGCGCCGCAAGTGTGCACGGTGCTGCTCGAACGCACCGGCGACAACTTCCACTACTTCAACCGGCAAGAAATTGCCGACATCCTGCTGCAATTGCTGGTCCCAGCGCGCGCGGAGGACGATGCCGAGGACGACGCTGATGCCGAGATCGACAGCGCGCCGCTCGTCACCGAACTGCCACCGGTGCGCCGCTACTGCATCGATCCGCCGCTGCGTCCGCCGCAAGCCGACTGGCTGGCCGCGCTCGGACTGCCGCAGTTGCACAGCGTCGGCGCGCTGGCCGCATGGCTGGACGAACCGGTCGGCGCACTGTCCTGGCTGGCCGACCAATGGCGCGTGCCGCACGACGAACAAACGCGGCTGCAGCATTACCACTACCGCTGGGTAATCAAACGCAGCGGCGGCCTGCGCCTGATCGAAATTCCCAAGGCGCGGCTACGGCGCATCCAGCAAAAAATCCTGCGCCAGATGCTTGACCTGGCGCCACCGCATGCGGCTGCCCACGGCTTCCTGCGCGGCCGTTCGAGCGTCACGCATGCCGCGCTGCACACTGGCCGGCAGACCGTCATTCGCATGGACCTGAAGGATTTTTTTCCCAGCATCCAATATGCGCGCATCGTCGCGCTGTTTGAAAAACTGGGCTATCCGGAGAAGGTGGCCGGCCTGCTGGCGCGCCTGTGCGTGAATCGCACGCCGAACGGTGCGTGGCGCGACCGCCAGTTCGCCGAGGCCGTGACGTGGAGCGAACGCAAGGCCCTGACGTCGCCGCACCTGCCACAAGGTTCGCCATGCTCGCCCGCGCTGGCCAACCTGTGCGCCTACCGGCTCGACATCCGCCTGACAGCGCTGGCGCAGTCGCTGGGCGCGTCGTATAGCCGCTACGCGGACGACCTGGTGTTTTCCGGCGACGACGATTTCGCCCGCGCGGCGGAGCGCTTTCACATCCAGGTCGCCGCCATCGCGCTGGAGGAAGGCTTCCGCGTCCACACGCGCAAGACCCGCTTGATGCGCGAAGGAACGCGCCAGCAGGTGACGGGGATTGTCATCAACCGCCATCCCAACATCGCCCGCGATGAGTACGATAAATTGAAAGCCACGCTGACCAATTGCGTGCGGCACGGCCCGGCTTCACAGAACCGCGAAGGCCGTGCCGACTTCCGCGCCTATCTGGCCGGCCGGATTTCGTATGTCAAAATGGTCAACGCCAACCGCGCAATCCGCTTGCAGCGGCTGGCGGACGCCATCGTCTGGTCCCCGGCGTCACATCAGGATCTACCTGAAGGGAGGCGCGGCGGTGGCGGGTTTGCGGTTACACTCAGGCTAAAGCAATAACTGGAGTGCGCAACGTGGAATACAAGGATTACTACAAGACCCTCGGCGTCGACAAGACCGCCGATGCAGCTGCCATCAAAAGGGCGTACCGCAAGCTGGTGCGCCAGTACCATCCCGACGTCAGCAAGCACAAGGATGCGGACAGCAAGACCAAGGAACTCAACGAAGCGTATGGCGTGCTGGGCGATGCCGAAAAGCGCACCGCCTACGATGAACTGGGCAATGCGCCGCCACCCGGCCGCGGAGGTTTCCAGCCGCCACCGGACTGGGGCAGCCAGCACGGGTTTGGCGGCGGTGGCAGTGGGGCCGATCCGAACGATTTCTTTGCCGACCTGTTCGCCAATGTCGGCCGTGGCGCCGGCCGCCGCGGTACCGGATTTTCGTCGCGTGGCGAAGATATCCACGCGTCCATCGAAGTCGACCTCGGGGATGCCTACACCGGCGTGACCCGCAATATCACGTTGCGCGTGCCGCAGGGCCGCGGCGCGCCGCAGGAAAAAACGCTGGCGGTGAATATTCCGAAAGGCGTGACGCCGGGCCAGCAATTGCGCCTGGGCGGGCAGGGCCATCCCGGCAACGGCGGCGGCAGCGCCGGGGACCTGTATTTGGAAATCAAGGTCAGGGGCGATGCGCGCTACCGGCTTGAAGGCGTGGACGTGTATGCCACGGTGCCGGTGACTCCATGGGAAATGGCGCTGGGCGGCAGCATCGCGGTGCCGACGCCATCGGGTAATGTGGAAGTGAATGTGCCGGCCGGTTCGCAAACCGGGCGCAAGCTGCGTCTGAAGGGCCGCGGCATTCCTGCGGCAACACCAGGCGACCTGTACCTGATCCTGGAAGTGGTGTTGCCACCGGCTACCAGCGAGACGGCAAAAGCACTGTATGAACAGATGGCGCGCGAGCTGGCCTTCAATCCGCGCAAAGGAGGATGAGCATGAACATCGAGACGAGTGGCATGACCTCGAAGCAGGCGCTGAGCGGCGTGCTGCTGGACGAATCGGCATTGAGCCTGGATGAACTTGCGCGCGCCTGCCAGGTCGAACCTGACTGGGTGGTGCGCCACGTGGAAGCGGGCGTGCTGGGCAACGACGGTAGCGTGCAGATGACGAGTCTGCAATTTCGCAGCCTCGACCTCGACCGCGCACGCCGGCTGTTGACCGTCGAACGCGACTTCGATGCCAATGAAGACTTGGCCGCGCTGGTGATCGACCTGGCCGACGAGGTGCGACGCCTGCGCGCGCGGCTGCACGTGCTGGGCGTCGAGTAGCCTGGCGGTTATGCCCGGCTGGCCTTGCGCCGGCCGGCTGCGAGCAGCCCGAACATGCCTAGGCCCAGCAGCGCAATGCCGCCTGGTTCCGGCACCACGGCGACCTGCGCGGCTTCGAAGTTGAAGGTGGTGACGTTGCCGCCGAAGCCGAAGCTGACATTGTCGACAAAACCGTTGAACATGCCGCTCCAGCCGGAGCCGATGCCGAACTCGATGCCGAGGATGGCAGTGCTGGCACCAAGCGCGTCGGCATTGGCCGGCTGGTTCGCGCCAGATTTCCAGTCGTTCATCGACACACCATACGACTCCACGGTAAAGCCGGGGCTGAACTGACGCTGCCACAAATTCGATGTCATCAGGTCGCTGCTGATCCATTGATCGCTCAGCACGGAGGCGGCGTTGGGGTTGTACACCTGTTCGAAAATCAGGTAACCCCGGTCGAGCGTCGTCGCGGGATTCCCATCGGCATCGTAAGAGAGGCGCATGGCGGGTGCAAAGACGGAGGCCGAGCTGGTGCCGCTCTTGTACCAGTCGAAGCTGGCCGCCGTCAGGTTGCCCAGCGTCCTGCCCGCGATGAAGCCCCAGGTGTAGGCATAGTCGGCCTTGCCGCTGCTGTCGGTGGACGACATCTGCACCGAGCCGTTGCCGCCACGCGGATTGGCGGTAGTGATGCCGGCAGTCGTGGTCGAGCTGTAGCCGGTCGAGACATCGCGGTAGTTGGACAGGTTCCATTGATTCAGTCCTCCGCCGTTCAGGTCGGCGGGGACGACAGTCAGCTCGGCACCAAACGCCTGGCTGGAGGCGAGCAGGGCAAGGGTGATCATGGCAAAGCGGGTGGGGATGCGGTTCATCGTCTCTTTCAGTTGTGTTGTACGCGCCTCAAACGGGCGCTGAAAGCAGACATAGCAACAAGCGGGCCCGCGCTGCCAATTTTTTAATTAGCTGTGCAGAATCAACTGCTTATGCAGGATAATTAAATACAAAAATAAAATTTGCGCACTGCTGTGTAAATATCCCCGACGTTTTACCCGATCGCTATGGCCCGCCGCTACCACCATCATGTCTACGTCATCGCCTTGTCGACCGACGTCCAGTACGAACCGCGATTTCGCCGCGCCAATCCGGATTACGTCAGCGGCCAGCCGTGCGTGTACGTCGGCATGACGGGACAGACGCCGGACATCCGCTTCGACAAGCACAAGGCCGGCATCAAGGCCAACAAGTTTGCCCAGGAATATGGCTTGCGCCTGCTGCCGGAGTTGTACGCGGTGTACAACCCGATGCCGTACCGGGGCGCGGCCGAGATGGAAGTGGAACTCGCGATTGCGCTCAGGGAGTCGGGCTATGGCGTGTGGCAGGCGTAGCGGGCGGATGCGATGCGGGCCACAATTTGAATAGCGTGATCGGGGGACCGAGCGCGTCGATCAGGTCCTGGATCGCCGACGCTTTCCAGACCATGCCCAAGTCCGCGTCTTTGTGCACGCGGCCGCTGTACATGCCGAGGAACCGCGTGGCGGTGCCGATTGCCGGCAGCTTGCGGCCGTCGGTGAGCGTTACCAGGCCGGTGCGCTGGGCCAGCACCGGGGCGCCGGACTGGCCGGGACGGGTGCGGCAATCGATCAGGAACAGTGGCAGGTCGTTATAGTCGGCCTCTAGCTCCGACGCCACGAAGCCGTTGGCCCATACCGCAAACCGCCCACCGGCGGTGATCGCGAATGGAAAACCCACCACGCTGACGGGCTCGGCACAGGTCACCGCGATGGTGGCGCCTTCGTTCACGGCATGCGGCACCGGCGCGATACCCCGGGTTTGGGTCAGCGGCAGCAGGACCACGTCGACCCGGCTGCCAAATGCGGGATGCTCTTTCCACAGCCGCGCACCTTCAAGCGTGCCCTCGGAATACAGCGGCTCGACGCGCGCTTCCCATTGAGGATTGAAACGGTTTTTATCGAACGGGGCGGGGTGGAGGATGACGATTTCATTCGGCACGGCGCCATTCGGCGCGATCGGCTTGCCGGTGCCCTGGTAGCGCCCGGTAAGATTGTGCCGGGTGGTGATGAGCGCCAGTCCCTTCGCCGTCCGGACGATAAAACCGGTGCCGGACGCCAGCTCCGTCCCGTTCAGGCGCATCGTCAACATCAGGGATTGCATCGACTGTTGGGCGATCTTCACCATGGCAGAGTCCGTTCATAATTGTATCTGCATAGTAACATTCGTGCGTGCAATTACCCAGACGCTGCGCCCAGCAGTTGCTCTACAATCTTGCATCAATGACCTCGATGGGATGACATGTCGCTTCCGGCTTTCAGCTATGGTTCCGATGACTCGGGACTGGTATGGGGTTTCCAGATCGGCGCGGGAGTGGGCACGGTGGCGATCAACGCGGCCGATGCCATTGCCCGCCTGCGCCAGCCGGTGCCGGGCCAGTTCGTCTGGCTGCATTTCAATTTGTCGAATGCCGCCAGTGAACGGTGGCTGCGCACGCATGCGAATCTGGGCGACGATTTTTACGAGATCCTGCACCAGGGTTCGCGGTCGACGCGCATCGAAATTGCCGACAATGCGCTGATCGCTGTCGTCAACGATGTGCTGCACAATTTCTCCTTCGACAGTGCCGATATTTCGACGCTGTGGGTGCACGTCACGCCCCACGGCGTCATCAGCGCCCGCCGCAAGCCGCTCGAATCCATCGAGCGCCTGCGCCAGGCCGTGGTGCAGGGGGAAATACTGCGCTCGCCGGTGGAATTGCTGGTCCACCTGCTGCGCGACCAGGCCGATGTGCTGGTCAATATCGTGCGCGACGCGGTGGCCAGAGTCGACACCACTGAAGACCGTTTGCTGGCTGGCCGGCTGACCCGCAAGCGCGAAGACCTGGGCGCACTGCGGCGTGTGCTGGTGCGCCTGCAACGCCTGCTGGCGCCGGAACCGGCAGCGCTGTTCCGGCTGCTGCAGCGGCCGCCGCCATGGGTTGCGCTGGAGGATCTGCAGGATTTGCGCCAGGCGACCGAGGAATTTACCGTGGTGCTGACCGATCTGGCCTCAGTGCAGGAACGCATCAAGTTGCTGCAGGAAGAAATCGCGGCGCAAGTCAGCGAGGATAACAACCGTAGCCTGTTTTTGCTGACCATCGTGACCGTGATGGCGCTGCCGATCAATCTGATTGCCGGCTTGCTGGGAATGAATGTCGGTGGGGTGCCGCTCGCGCAAAGCCCGCACGGCTTCTTGATCGTGCTGGCCTTTACCGGCGCAGTGACAGGAACGCTGGCTTGGTTGCTGCTGAGGCTGCAGCGGCCGCGTTGAGGTTGACGGCACTTTCTTTTTTACGTACCTTGCATGCACTTTATGAAAGGTTGCGATGAATATTCAAGATATGCCGATGGGAACCCAACAGATTTTTTCTTCCGCGTTTGTACGCATGGAAACCGTGAAATCCGCCGCCGATCGTGCTGCGGTGGTGTACAAGCAGATCGATACCGACGATGTGGTGCTGGAGATCGAGATCAATGGTCGCGGCGAGTCCGAAATCAAACGGCTCGACAAGTTTTTCTGGAACTTGCTGCTCGATGGCCAGCCGACGACCGAAGCCGCGATGACACGGCAGACGGTGGCGCTGCAATTCGATATCGGGGCCGATAGCCGGGTCATTAATTTCCGGACCAGGTAGCAGGCAAGCAGGCGGTACACCAGTTCTGGTGCCACGTCTGACATTCGGACACGGGCTCGGCTTTAATGTTAGTTGAGCCGCTAGCGGGGGCAGGAGGCGGGGCAAGAATAGCGTCACAGGACTTCCCAGCTGTTGCTTTCGTGCGAAAGGTGTTCACACAGTCTCTGGAGATCCGTGTGCGTGGAAATCAAGCCCAAGGCTACGCAGCGAAGTTGCAATCGGTAGCGGCTGGATGCCACTGATCACTTGCACCTGCCCGACGCTGCTCCGGACTGCTTCCGGAAATTCGCAACGCACTCGTCCGTAGCATTCAGCAGTCGTCGGATCAGCCGCGCGTTATCGCGGCCGGCGCTGCAGAATGCCCACTTTTTCACGGGTTCCACATCGTCATTCAAGCCCGGAAAACTCACTTCGTAACCGCCTTTGATAAGGCGATCAAGGCCGCGAGTTCGCCATTCAACGTAATCGACCGACGATCACGCTGGCGTAGGTCAACACAGCAGCGGGCGCCCACTTGACCGGATAAAAGACCTAGGTCGTATTGGCCTGCGCGACGAGCAGCATAACGAGCAAGGTCTTCATTTAATGAAGTAGAAAGTTTCGGCATTGTGGGAGTCAGCAGATCGAGCCGTCCATACCTTTACCAGTGACAACGTTCAGTCCGAAATAGCACCTGTATCCCTCGGTGTCCCGCGTGCACGATAAGTCGCCCCGCTGCCGCTCCCGGTGCGTAGGCGAGGCGCCGCAGGTATCCTTCATATCCGGTCCGATCTGGCTGAACAGATCCTTCGCGAGCGGCCCTGTGAACATGAATGCCACCTTGCGGTCCTTTGGCGTCGGCGACTCCATATCGCCGAGCGATCCGCCGTACACCTGGTAGTCGCCTTTTAACGGCCTGGGCGCGCTACCCGATGGCGCGGCCACAGCCAGCGAACTTGCCACCAGAAGCAAAATCGCGGACATGCGCGCGATCATGATGCGAACGCTGCGTGCAGCTCGACATGGAAGTGGTCGTTGTGTCCTTTGCAGCTTTTCACGCCACTCACCGCCTGACGCACGGCCGGGTCGTTGAAGGAGACAAAGCGTACCCAAGGATGGTGGTAGCACAAACGAACAAGCTGGATCGTGGCGCCGAGATCACAGTGCGCCCGATCCTGGTATGTGCAGCGCGCACTCTGACCGGTCAGCCGATCCTTGCGCACCGGTCGGCAATCCACCTCGATTCCCCTCTGATGGGTTTTGTGCTTGTCGTACGGCCACCCGCCATCGATGCTGATGTTGCCGACTCCGAACTTACGATCGCACGTGGACTGCCACTCACGCTCAACATTGAATATGACGGTCATGAGGTTGGCGTGCGCGAATTGCGCTTGAGGCCCGGAGCCCGGTACATTGCCTATGTTCCCATACACGTAGTACCCGGCACCCTCCGGCGCCTGCGGCAACATGAAATATCCCCGACTGTCCTGCGGCTGAAAGATTCCCATAAACCCTCCCTTATATAAATGAGCTGGAATTTTCTCTCGGCGATAGATCGGGAAATTGTCACGTGTCAACGATAGTGCGGTGCTGCTGGCGATCGCGAGAACGGTGCCATGCTGGAGAATGGTGCCGCGTCTGACATTCAGACACGGGCTCGGCTTTGATTTGGTTGGGCAGCCAGTGCGGGCAGGAGGCGGAGGACAAAAAATCGCTGGGCGATTTCCCTCTGGCCAGTTGAACCGATAGAGAACGGTGCCACGTCTGACATTCAGAC
>JALYUM010000054.1 GCA_030853745.1 Pseudomonadota bacterium
CTGCGTCACAAGCTTCTGCCATGCTTTTTCCCGTTCCTCTCTCATCACTGTTTTCTCCAGAATCATTGAAGAACGTAGTGTGGTCGCGGCAATCAGGAATTCATAGATGGGCGGGCTGGACGCTTACCTTGCTCTTGCTCTTGCTCTTGCTTTTGCTTTTGCTGATGCCGATGCTGTTGCTCTTGCTCTTGCTGATGCTGCAATTAAAGTAATTTCTAAAATTTAACACTTTATTTCATGATTTTATAAAATCTAATTCTTCTCCATGATTAAAACCTGCCTACCAGGTAAAACTTTCATGCAGAATGCTGTTATCCTCAAACATTTCCGTCCGCATAGCTCCTGCACTTGATCTTTGAGAACGCCTAGCCAGTGCCTGATAAAATCGGCTTGATTACGATATGACATTATCAAGCTTAATTTCCATGTCCACTACCATTAATTTGCATGCTCTATTTGCGCGTGCGTCCCATATACTGAAGAAGCCGCAAGAAAATTCAGGCGCGATGACATATCGTTAAATAAGACACCTTGTGGGGAAATGCCGGCGTGATTGAGACGCTTGATTGATTCGTTAAGCTCATCTTCAGTCGTCGTGCCAGAACAGGCTACAAGAAAAACCGCGCCAGCGTGCGCACCAATAATCAGGGCATCTGCGACAGAAAGAATTGGCGCTGGATCAATCAGTACCAGATCGTAGTGCTGACTAACCGTCTCAAGCAGACTTCCAAAGTTAAGATGAAGCAGAAATTCTGATCGATTCGAGGGAAAGATACCAGTGGCCATAAAATCAAGGTTATCAATGACATTATGATGAACCGCTTCCTCAGGTAACATCGCGCCGTTGATTACCTCTGACAAACCCGGCTCACGTTGCACGCCAAAATACCGGTGTAAGCCCCCATTGCGCAGATCTGCATCGATCAGTAATACGCGTTTTCCACTAGCGGCAACCACCGCGGCAAAATTGGCCGCAATGAATGACCTGCCAAGATGGCGCGTGGGGCCAGTCAACATCACGATGTTATTTTTAAAATGCGGCATCGAAAACTGCAACGCCGCACGGAAACCGCGCAGACTCTCGATAGCAGGATCCTCCGGCCTCATCTGCGCCAGCAACGGCACTGAAACGCTATCGGTTCGTACCTTCCGAGTAAGTATATTCTGACTTTTACTGTGCGGAATAGTCGCGTAGACCACGCGCGCATGCAGGAGCCTTTCTATTTTGTGAGGGTCATCGATGCTGCGGTTCATCGCTTTCCGGACGAAGCTTGCAAAGATGCCAAGTAACAGACCGCTCAATACTGCAAGCGCAACGATCAGCGGCCGATTCGGTTTCAGGGGCTTTTCCGGGACAAGGGGTGCATCAATCATACGTACGTTATTGACACGCCCAACGGATAGCAAGCGTAAGCGCTGTGCAGTGTTTGACAGAGTGATATACAGGTCGGTATTGACCTTGATGTCCCGCGTCAGCCGTGCCTCAACTTGTTCGAGGACCGGCAATGCCTTGATACGCGAGGCAATCTCGTCAATGTTGCCATCGACCTCCTTGCGCTGCCGATCGAGCGCAGCGACGACAGGATGGTCTTCGGTAAAACGCGCCAGCAGTTCGGCTTTCTTCTCCATCAGATCGGTCCGGCGGGTCCGTGCGACTACTGCCTGCTGCAGATTCATGCGCGCTTCCTCATGCAAATCGACCGTGCCGTTTGTGTTGCGAAATCGGTTGTAGCGATCTTCCGATTCTTCAAGTTGGCGTTTCAGTAAAGGCAGTTGTGTATTCACAAAAGCCAGTGATTTTTCCTCTTCTTCAGTTTTGTGCGCGAGATTCTGGCGCATGTATTCCTGGCCAATTTCGGTCAGCAATGCGGTGATTTTCTGGGCATTTTCACCCTGCAGTCTCACTTCAATGACGCCAGACTCTTTGCCCTGTTCCGCGATCACCATCGCCTGTTGGATCGCCTGGATTGTGCCAAGGCTGGATTGCCGTTTGACGTAAAACACTGCCCCGGGATTGGCACGCATGCTGTCGATCCTGATGTCTATCGGCCCTTCCGGGGTTTGCACCATGTAGCGATTGCCGACGAGGCCGTCAAACATAATTCGTTGGCCGCCACCGGAGATACGGTAGCGCTGACGACTTTGCGCAGTAATGACGAACTCGCGATCCAATAAGGACTCGGGCACGTTAAACACAGAAACCTGAACCTCCTCACCGCCCCAGACGTAACCGCCATAGCCAAACAAGCCAGGCTCAGACAACACGCCAGTGTGCTGTCTGGCGAACCAAAATGCAGCAAGTGGAAAATATTTAGGTTGCACGTCAATAAATGACCGTAAGTTATCGACAGCGCGCGCTACCACCATGCGCGATCTCAGCAGCGCCATTTCAGAAGTAGCCGCGCTTTTAGCCTCAGACAACGAAGCTGCTTCACCCGCGATATTTCTCGAAGCATGCGAGCTTTCTTCCTCCACATGAATAATCAGATTTGCTTCGTACACAGGGTTTGCTACAAGCGCGTAAATCATTGCAACGGTGGTAATAACTGTTGTGATAAAACCGATCAGCCAGCGGCTGTCGTACAACGTAGCAAGATAGCTCTTCAGGTCAACACCTGCATCGTCACGACTGTCGTCAAGCGGACGTGAATCCCACTGCGCGGTGAGAACCGGCGGGGTATGCATAAAGCTACTGAGCGGATGCTGCTCACTGGGTTTGACCATGATGTGCTCCCAATTCGCGCCACGCTCAGGG
The DNA here is from genome assembly GCA_030853745.1 of Pseudomonadota bacterium. GTDB lineage: Bacteria > Pseudomonadota > Gammaproteobacteria > Burkholderiales > Burkholderiaceae_D > JALYUM01. The sequence goes on from JALYUM010000054.1 coordinate 2,756, forward strand.
GCGGGTGACGCCGACGGCAGATGTCAACGCGCCGGGGAAGAGAAGGCTGAGCTTGCGATTCCAGTTTGCCAGCGGCGTTGCGGCGACGAATACAATGTCTTTAGGCCGAAGTTCAAATGACTCGGCCATTGCCAGCGAACCGGTCAGACGCGCATCGAGCTGAAAGACGCGGGTACGTTGCAGCATCCTGCGTACAACATAGATTTGGCGCGCGTCGCCGCTCACCGGACTGATGCCGCCACTTTCGCCAAGTGCCTCGTTGAGTGTCAGTCGGCCGTCATGCATCGTCAATGCCTTCGGCGTCATGACTTCGCCGGAAACAAATACTTTGCTTTCCTCACGTGAGTGAACGCGTATTACATCGCCATGCGTCAGCAAGAGACTGCCTGGATTGACGCCCTTCTGTATCAATTCGCGCATGTTGATGCTGTAGCGTGCTTCACCGCGCTCCAGGCCGATGCGGCTTTGGTCTGCCCCAGGGAGAAAACCTCCTGCGCGATTCAGCGCTTCGACCAGGGTCATCGGCAAATCGTTGATCGCCTGTACGCCGGCATTTTTGACCTCCCCATCAACATAGACGCGCTTGCTACGAAACGACTGGACGCGCAAGGTGACGTTCGGCGTAGCAATGTATTTAGCAAGTCTGCGCGCGAGAACATCGCGTGCTGCCTCTTCGGTGAGTCCAGCAACCGGTACCTGTCCGGCATAGGGAAACTGGATAGCGCCGTGATGATCTACAGCGAATCCTTGCTGTGGGGCATTTCCCGTAGCGCTACCAGTATCGGCACCAGCTGCCACTGCGGCCATTCCTGCGCCAGCGAGTTCTGGATGATCCCACACAGTGATCGCCAAAATATCGCTGTTGCCAATTGTGTAGGGAGGAGGATTGGTTTGCACCAGTTCACGCCAGTTTTCGCCAAGCTGGACAGTTTGTTGCGCTTTTTCATGCGCGACCAACTCTTCCGTAATCATTTCCGTCACGGGCGTATTGCCGACAGTCGCATCTCCATTCGCCAACCTGTCCTGGAGATGCAGGCCAGAGGCACATCCCACCACGCAAAAAAGAAGAACGGCGGAGAAAAAAAAATTGCGTAGCGCTAAAAACGTTGGGGAAATCATGATTGTTACCTGATTTTTTTCACCGCCGGAAGGCAGTGTGGATAGTCAGGTTAAGGCGCGTCAAAGCGCCCGGCTTTGCCGCACGTCAAACGCCGGAACAGCGTAAATAAGGCAGGCCGGCGGTCGCATGCAGACTCGCAACAAGTAACGTTGATTGGAGGCGCTGGCATTGACCGGAAGACGCCGGCAAGACACACGGCGCCGGTAGGTGTGCCCGTTCCAGGCGTAACGCGTGACACTCCACTCGACGAGGTCAATTAGCGGTATGCCAATGGCTACACGACACGATGACCGCACCACATCCGCTGAAGTTGACGCTATGGATTCCATGGACATGGGCAATTTGTACATTGCCTCCCATGACAGAAGAAGTTTATCGCTTACTTGGAGATTTTGTAGCACCAAAATGCGCAAGCAGCGAATAGAGAAAACGCTGAAACCCGCATGGCTGCTATGTTTTTTTGGCCTGCCCAACAGGAATCGAACCTGTGACCCTCAGCTTAGAAGGCTGATGCTCTATCCAACTGAGCTATGGGCAGTCATGCGTTTGGCGCCACAAGAAATATGGCGCGCATATGAAAACGGGCTGTCAGATTGACAGCCCGTTCACTAAAACTTGGTCGGAGTACAAGGATTCGAACCTTGGACCCCCTGGTCCCAAACCAGGTGCGCTACCGGACTGCGCCACACTCCGAAGACGATATTATAGCCGCCCGCACGATCCCCGTCAACGCACTTGGTGCGATCCGATTACACAGGCACCTTGTCCGCAATACGGCGGGCACTACTCTCTGCCAATGCTGCAGTTTTGGCTTCCACCATGACACGAATCAGCGGCTCCGTTCCGGAAGCGCGGATCAATACTCTGCCAGCATCGCCCAACTCGCGCTCGACCAATTCCTTCTCGGCCACCATTTCTGCGTTCTGAGTCCAGTCGAATTTGGCAGCCACCTTGATATTGATCAGGATTTGCGGATACAGTTGCAGTTCAGAACAAGACTCGGCAAGCGTCTTACCGCTACGTACCAGCGCCGACAATACTTGAAGGGACGAGACAATGCCATCGCCTGTGGTATGTTTGTCAAGCGCGAGCAAGTGCCCGGAACCTTCCCCGCCAAACAGCCAATTTTTTTCTTTCATGACTTCGAGGACGTAACGGTCGCCGACCTTGGCACGGGCAAATCCTACGCCTAGCTCCTTGAAAGCCACCTCAAGTGCCATATTCGTCATGAGTGTGCCGACAGCGCCAGCCACCGGGCCAGTCGTCATGCGGTCACGCACCATGACGTACAACAGTTCGTCGCCATTGTAGAGACGACCGGTAGCGTCGCACATGATCAGGCGATCGGCGTCGCCGTCGAGCGCAATGCCAAGGTCGGCCTTATGCTCGACAACGGCGGCGGCCATCGCCTGTGGCGCGGTGGCGCCGAAGCCGGCATTGATGTTGAAACCGTCGGGAGTGGCACCGATCGAAATGACTTCGGCACCAAGCTCGTGATAGACGTGGGTGGCAATCGCATAGGCGGCACCATGGGCGCTGTCGACGACGATTTTCATGCCACGGAGGTCCAGCTCGTTTGGAAAGCTACCTTTGCAAAATTCGATGTAGCGGCCAGCCGCATCGGGCAAGCGATTGGCGCGGCCCAGCTTTTCCGAAGGCACGCACGACATTGGCTGGTCCAGCGCTTCCTCGATTTCGTGCTCGACGGCATCTGGAAGCTTGGTACCGTTGCCAGAGAAGAACTTTATACCGTTATCCTGAAACGCATTGTGCGATGCCGAGATGACCACCCCTGCCGAGAGCCGCAATGCGCGCGTCAGGTAGGCGATGGCGGGCGTTGGCATCGGCCCGGCCAGCATGACGTCGACGCCGGCGGACGCGAATCCGGCTTCCAGCGCCGCCTCCAGCATATAGCCGGAAATCCGTGTGTCCTTGCCGATAAGAACTGTCGGGTGGCCGTTGCCAGTGCGTCCTTTGGCGAGCACCTTGCCAGCTGCATGGCCGAGTCGCATGACAAAATCGGGCGTGATCGGCGATACGCCAACCAAACCACGAATACCGTCTGTTCCAAAATATTTACGTGACATGGATTTCTTATTCTATCTAGTGAGTGAAGTTGTTGCTTGCCATACTTTAATAGCGTCGACTGTTTCTGCGACATCATGCACGCGGACGATGCGCGCTCCGTGTGCCACAGCGGCCAATGCGCCTGCCAGGCTGCCAGCGAGGCGCTGCTCTACCGGGCGTCCGGTCAGCGCACCGATCATCGACTTGCGCGACAAACCTGCAAGCACGGGCAAGCCCAGTTCGCTACGCATTCGCCCTATTCCTTCCAGCAAAGCGACATTGTGCGCTACAGTCTTGCCAAATCCAAATCCTGGATCGATGCAGATACGTTCGCGGTCAATTCCGGCAGCGGTCATGGCGTCGATCCGTGCACGCAAAAAGTCGATGACTTCCGTGAGCACATCATCGTAGTGAGGCTCCTGTTGCATGGTTTGCGGCGTTGCCTGCATGTGCATGATGCAAAGGCCACAATCGCTGCCGCATACGGCGTCGATGGCACCTTGTGCGCGAAAGCCATTAACATCGTTGATCATGTCCGCGCCCGCAATAATTACCTCGCGCATCACGTCGGGTTTGCAGGTGTCGACCGATAGGGGAACGCCGAGACCTTGCAGTGCATAGACCACCGGCATCACGCGGTCCAGTTCTTCGGCCACCGAAACACCGGGTGCGCCTGGCCGTGTCGATTCGCCGCCAATGTCAATCATGGCGGCCCCCGCAGCAACCATTTCTTCAGCCCTGGAGATTGCAAATTCGAGCTTGCTGTAACTGCCGCCATCGGAGAACGAATCGGGCGTGACGTTCAGGATACCCATGACCAGTGTTTTATGGTCGAGCGATAGGCCGAAGCGGCCGCATTGGAAATATTGACGCATGTTGAAGACAATGAAGGGCAAATAAGAAAAAGGCATCCACAAGGATGCCTTTCGGGACGAATAGAAAAAAATCAGGCTGGTGCAGTGGCGTTCGGAGAAACTCCGCCTGAACCGCTGTCAGCTGGCGGCGTACGCTTGCTGACGGTGCCAGCTTTTGGCGAGCGTGGCTCAATACCGGCCATGATGTCATTGATCTGATCAGCGTCGATGGTTTCCCAGTCAAGCAGCGCCTTGGTCATCTTTTCGACCTTGTCGCGGTTTTCTTCCAGCAGACGACGCGCAAGAGCGTATTGCGTATCAAGAATAGCGCGAATTTCCGCGTCTACCTTTTGCTGGGTGGCTTCCGAAATTGTCTTGGTAGCACCGCCGAAGAAGCCTTCATTCTCGCTGTCTTCGTAGACCATGACGCCCATGCTGTCGGACATACCGAAACGGGTCACCATCGACCGCGCCAGCTTCGTGGCGCGCGAGAAGTCATTCGATGCGCCGGTCGACATCTGACCAACGAAAATTTCTTCCGCAATACGTCCACCAAACAGGATCGAAATTTCTTCCAGCATTTTGTCCTTGTAACCAGACAAAGCATCGTGTTCGGGCAACTGCCACGTCAGACCCAGTGCATAGCCGCGCGGCATGATCGTGACCTTGTGCACCGGATCTGCTTTCGGCAACAATTTTGCGATAACGGCGTGGCCGGACTCGTGATACGCGGTATTGCGCCGTTCTTCTTCGCGCAACACCATCGATTTACGCTCAGGACCCATGAAAATCTTGTCCTTGGCATCTTCGAAATCAATCATTTCCACCAGACGCTTGCTGCGTCGTGCAGCGAACAGTGCCGCTTCATTCACCAGATTGGCCAAGTCGGCACCCGAGAAGCCAGGAGTACCACGTGCCAAAATATCGGCCTTGACG
>JALYUM010000074.1 GCA_030853745.1 Pseudomonadota bacterium
ATACTTTGCCGCGACCTAGCAGAATTTTCAGAACCTCGGTGGCTGCCAGGCCGGCACATAACTGGCAGGCCATGAAGGTCGAGGGCGCGCGTTTTTCCGAAAAATTCACGGCTTCCGGAAATACCAGGTAAGGCCGATGCAGGCCGGCCGGCGCCAGGCCGACAACGAAGCGGATCGCTTTGTCCAGGTCAGAGAGGTCGCCCCACTGAAAATATTCTTCGAATGTCATCTTGCCCGGCATGAAGGTCAGCAGTGCCGTGCCCATACCAAGTGGTGCTGCCGTCGTGGCTGGAATGCCCAGTTTTGCGCACATCGCGAATGTTTTCTGGCGAATGTCGAACGCAAAAAAATCCAGGCTATCCACATAGATATCCACGCCTTTAAAAAACTCCACAAGATTATCTTCATTAATTCCTTCTGGAAATATTTGAATATCGATCTCGGGATTAATATCGCGCGCCATCCGTGCCAACACGTCGGCTTTCGGCTGCCCTAATGTCGACATATTCGCACCCACCTGCCGATTGAAATTTGGCAGATCGAATGTATCGAAATCCGCAATATGAAATTTCGAAATACCCAGTCGTGCCAATGTTAGTAAGTGGACACCGCCCACGCCGCCACCGCCAGCAATGGCAACGCGCTTGGTGCGCAATATGGCCTGTTCATCAGGCGTGACCCAGCCAATATTGCGGGAAAACGCTTGTTCATAGCGAAACGAAGTGGTCATCGGATAAAGTCGGTAAGAATATAAAGGTGACCCAAAAATGCCAACGCCGGCACTGGGCCGGCGCTGTACATTGGGAAGAATCAGTTGCGCGTCAGTGCGCCTGCTGTTCGTCGATCGATAGCAGACGATGAATAATACCCTGCTCCTCGCGTGGAGAAAAGAAATAGGGATAGAAAGAGCGTTCGTTCGCCGCTGTACTGAACGTGCCACCGTGCTTGAGGATTTGTTCGCTGACAAATACCAGGTTGATGCTGAGCAGATAGGCTGGCGCATTGACCCGTGTATTCATTCTCATCTCACCCACGCGCTTGAAGCCCAGCATGTACTCGTAAAAACGGCGATGACGTGGATTGACTTCGATGACGATGTCGGTGCACTGATGGATATCACGGGCGTAGATGACAGCCAGGTGAAACAGGTTGGCCAACGCAGTTTTTGAGCGCACTGCGGGATCGAATGCCAGCTTGGTGAACTCGCACAGGCGTGCACCGCGGCGACGCTGTTCATCGAGATCTTCCTTGAATACCTGATCGGCCATCATGCCAATTTCAGAGTCGATGCCAAGGGTCAGCGTACCCACCACTTCCCCTTTGTCGGTGGCAGTGAGGGTGATGCGGTTTGGATCGTCGGAAAAATGGTGGGTACCAGCGTACCCGCGCCATGAATACATCTTGTTGATTAGCAGGCTTGCCGAATTGCGGCCTTCCGCCGTATCGGTTAGCCGGATTCCAAATGAATCTTGGTTCACAATTTCATCCTATATTCCGAGGGCATTATCTTATCCTGTTCGACGACAAAATGGTCGCGCAATAGAAAATCGGCGGGGATTAACATGCAACAAAATGTAATCGCCGCCGATCGTTTATGGAATAGAACTACCAGGAAACATTAAAGTGTTTTCAGCAATGCACGTGCGTCCTCGATTTGTGCGAATGGCTTGCCAATTGCCAGCAGCTCGGTCAATTCTTTGCGGGCTCCCGCTTTATCGCCATTTTTATTCAACGCGAACGCCAGGTGATAGCGGATTTCCAGTGCGTTCGGTGCCAGCGTTGCGGCCTTTTGAATCAATGGCAAGCCTGTTTTGACATCGCCCTGTTCGACCATCAGCCAGCCAGCGGTATCCAGCACTGCCGGGCTGTCTTTGCTTACTTTCAAGGCTTGCTGCGCGGTGGCCAATGCCCGTGGGTCCTTCATCTGCTGATAGCACCACGCCAGATTGTTCAGGACAATCGGATTGTTAGGGTCACGCTTCAGAATGTCTTCGAACAAGGTCGATGCGGATTTGAATTGCTTGGCGGACATCAGCTGTTCGGCGTAGTACATCGCACCGACAGTGTCGGCTGGATGCTCCTTGTTCCACTGCATTGCCATTGCCGTGGCGGCTGCCTCCTTGCCGCTTTGACGCGTCGCTTCGGCCAGCTTGACCATCAGCGGCGACGCCTTGGAAAGCGCAAATGCCTTTTCGTAAGCAGGTACGGCCAGCGCCGGTTTTTTCAGGTACATCTGCATGTCGCCCTCAAGCACGAAGCCCAACGGGTTCTTGTCATTGATCTTTTGTACCTGGCGGGCGATCGTCAGCGCATCATCTGGCTTGCCACTGCGCATGGCCAATTCAGCCTGGGCGATGCGCGCCGGTGCGTAGTCCGGCTGCAGCTCGACGGCACGTGCCAGTTCGCTGGCGGCCTCGCCGTCCTTTTTCATGGCGATATGCACCGATGCCAGGCGCATTTGCGCCAGCGCCGATTTCGGCATGACTGCAGCAAGCTTGCTGAAAGTTTCCAGCGAGCCCGGCAGATCCTTGACGCCGGCCTGGGCCTGGCCCAGCAAGTCGAGCAGGTCTGGATTGGCGGCGTTTGCCGTTTGATATTTACGCAGCAGCGCCACGGCCTTGGCCGGTTCCTTGATGCGCAGATAATGTCCGGCCAGCGTCAGCGCAGGGCCGATCAGGTCGCCATTTTCCGCAACGGCTTTTTCAAGCAACTGGGTTGCCTCGGCTGGCTTGTTTTCCTGCATCGAAATTTCGGCCAGCGAAGCCAGCGCTGCGTAATTCTTTTTGTCTTTGGCAACGACCGCTTCAAAGCGCTTGCGCGCGGCGCCACTGTTTTTCTCGCGCATGTCGAGTTGCGCCAGGTTGTTCAGGGCCGGGAAAAAATCCGGCTTGAGGGCGACAGCTTTCTCGAATGCAGCGCGGGCATCCAGCGGGCTGTTGCGGCTCAGGTAGATCGCGCCCAGCATGTTTTGCGCCTGCGGATTGTCAGCTTGCTGTTTGGCGAAGTTTTGCGCTGCGACCAATGCTTTGTCAGGTTGGCGCGTACCCACATATGCCTGGATCAGTGCCGTCGCTGCGCCCTGGTTTTTCGGGTCGAGCACCAATGCCTGCTCGAGATCGGCCACGCCCTTGACTGCATCGCCCATGCCGATGCGGGCGGTGCCGAGCGCAGCGCGAATCGGTGCTGCCTGCGGTTGCAGCGTGACGGCTTTTTGCAGGAACTCGACGGCTTTGGCAAAGTTCTTCATTTGCAAATTGGCTTCACCGGCCAGCAGCAGCAATTGCGGATCGTCGCTGCCATCTTTCAACGCTGGCGTGACGGTGCGGTTCGCTTCGTCCGGCTGACCGAGTTTCAACTGGGCCTGGGCCAGTAGCTTGCGTGCATAGATATTTGCCGGCACCGATTCGATATACTTGCGCAGATACTGCTCGGCCTGCTGGTTCGCATTCAGATTCAGTTCCACGGCGCCTGCCAGCAAGATGCTTGGCAGATGATCTGGCGCGGCGCGCAACACTTTGAGCAGCGTGTCGTGTGCAGGCTGATATTTGCCCTGCGTGAAGTCGAGCAAAGCCTGCGTGTACAGCACGATCAGTGCGCCCGGGGTTTGCTTGTTGGCGGCGTCGATATCGGCTTTTGCTTCGACAAACTTGCCCAGGCCAATTTCGAGATACGCACGTTCAATGTGCGCGCTGCGATGATTTGGATCGAGCTTCAGCACCTGGTCGAAGGCGCCCAGAGCGTCTTCGCGCTTGCCCTGGCCAGTAAGCAGCGCCGCACGCGCCATGAAGACGTCGGCATTTTTCGGGTCTTTCGCGACTGCTTCTTCCACCAACCGGTTGGCTTCGGGTAAATCTTTCTGGCCGGCAGCATAGCGCGCCAGGCCTACCAGCGCTTCGCCGCGGCCCGGTTGCAAGACCAGCGCCTGTTCGTAGGCTCCCTTGGCGCCTGGCAAGTCGTTCATGCTGAGGAATGCATCGCCGCGCAACGTCGACAGTTCGGCCGACGTTTTTGCAGCTTCCGGCGTGACATCTTCGAGCACTTTTTTGGCCTGGCCCAGTGCCAGCATAGCGCGGCCCAGCGTTGGCAAGACGCGCTTGTCGTCGATCTTCAGGGAGCGCGCTTTGCGCAATTCTTTTTCTGCCGACACGGCGTCGCCGTTGTCCATGTAAAACAGGCCCAGTGCCAGGCGGGCTTCGCCGTCTTCCGGCGACTGTGCCACGGCATTTTTGAGCTGGATCAACGCAGCTTTTTTGTCCCCTTTCGCCTGATATTGCTTGGCTTCGGCCAGCAGGGAGGCCGTGGTTTCAGTCTTGTTGCAGCCGGACATGCCAGTGCCCAGAACAATAACGCCGGTGACGACAGCGGCGGTGAGGGTACGGCGGGCGGTATTACGCGGCATACTTTTCCTTTTAAATGAAGCAGTGCTGTGCCGACGCAGAAGGGCCGGCGTAGTTTCTTGACCAACAAGAATGATACCTGAACGGATAGCTGTCCCGATCAGTACCAGATAAATTCCGTGCCTGGTGTGTGAGCAGCGCAACTCGCTGTCATCAGCAACCGTGGGCGGCTCAGGTTCCCTTTTTACGCAGGCGATCCAGTAGTGCTTCGACATTGTCGCCGACCGGCAAGCCATGGCGGCGTAACAACTGCACGTGCAGCACCAGGTTTTCCAGTACCAGCTTGGCCGACACCGCAAGCAAGGTCAGCACACGGTCTTCGCTGCTGAAATTTTCCATGGCAGCGGCCATTTCGCACAGGTGGGCAGCCACCAGTTCGCGCAAATCGTCTTCGGCAAAGGGCAGGTCGGCGAAGTCGATCGGATCGTTGCGTTCGACTTCGCGCATGAGGGTAGCAAGTTCAGTGGGCTGGATGGGCATGGTGGCTCTCGTGTCAGTCGGTGCCCCATTGTAAGTTGCGCCCATAAAAAAGAGCGGCCGAAGCCGCTCGAAAGGGAACGCAGTGCGAGAAATTAAAACCGGTACAGCAACGACGCTTCCACCGCGCGACCGAAGATCGGACGCGCATTGATCGGGCCGCTGCTCTGCGCACCAGTCAGGCGCGAGTTGCCCTCGGTCAGGCCCAGTTCATTGGTGAGATTGGTGGCCGCAACGCGTACTTCCCAGTTCTGGCCGAATGACGCCAGCGCGCCGATATCCAGCGTTTTATACGAAGGCAGATACGACAGATTGGCTTGATCCGCCCAGCGATCGCCGATATGGGTAAAGGTGCCGTACAGCTTCAATTCCGTTTCGCCCAGGGCCGTGTCGCCGAGCGGAATGCGGTAGCTGGGGCTCAGGCGGTATTGCAGTTTCGGCTGGCGCTGGACATCGTTGCCGGTAATCGCGGGATTGTCGCGGTAGGTGGAATGTTGCCAATTGCCGGAAAGCGTCACCTGCAGATTCGTGATCGGGCGCACTGCCAGCTCGAACTCGATGCCGTGGCCCTTTGAACCACTGACCGAATTGAGCACGGCGTTGGTGGTGATCTGCTGGAAGGAGATGCCGGTGAAATTGGTAAAGAAGGCGTTCACATAAGCGCTGTACAGGGAGTTGGCGGTTTTGTAGCCAACTTCGTATTGCGTGACTTTGGGCGTCGGCACGCCATTGCGGTCGTTCAGCGCGGCCTGCGTGCCGGCATTGCGCATGTCGTCGAAGTAAATGAACGTGTGGCCGGTATTGGCGCGCACAAACACGCTGGCATCCTTCGACAATTTGTAGATGCCGCCGGCGGTGAACGAATTGACGCTGTCGTCGCGGCTCAACTGCGTATAGGTGTTGGTCGCGTACGATGTGCCATTGTTGTAGACAGTGAGCGGATTGTTGTCGGTGTCGCCCGTGGTCTGGTTCGAGATCGACGCCTTTAACCGCTGGGTTTCACGGCGTGCGCCGGCATCCACGCGCAGTTGCTCGTTGATTTTCCATTCATCGGCAATAAAAAACGCCGTGTTGTTGCCCTTGTACGCGGCCACTGGCGCCGCGAACACATTGCCGTCGACACCGTTGCGCGCCACGATCGTGCCATTCGTCAGCGCAACATTGATCAGGCTGGCATTGGGTGTGGCCGTCATCAGATGGCTATTGCCCAGATACCATTCATCGTTCGACTTGTAATTGGCGTAGTAGCCGCCCACGGTGACGGTGTGGTCCTTGATCAACTCCTTGCTGAAGCGCAGCTCGTCGGTGAAGGAGCGCAGTTTCTTTTCTACTGACCACAAGCCGGCCTGCACCACTTGCTGGTTCGGGTCGACCACGCCGCCGTGCACATACGTCATGCTGCCCGACGTTGCTGCGGCCGTGGGGTTGTAGCTGGCATTCGCGGTGGCAAGGTAGGACGCGGCCGTGACCGGATTGTTACCGGTGAACATGGCGATGGTGTTCAGGTCGCCACTAAAATAATTTGCCTTGTTCGAGATATCCCAGCCGCCGACGTTTTGCGTGTAATCGGCGCCAAACAGGCCCGCTTTCATACCCCGCCCATCGGCCAGGTCGCGTTGCAAGGTTTTACCGGGCGCCGCGTCGATGGTGAAGTGACGCAGCTCGTTGCTCATCAGTGTGCCGGTGAGTGGATCGAAGCCGGGGAAGCTGGAGATTGTCCGACCGTTATTGCTGGAGATCAGTGGTACGCCGGTATAAAACGCGTTCTTGTCGTCGGTCAGCCGCGCGTACACGGTGATCTCGCCCCCGTCGAGTTTGCGGGTGAGGGTGCCTGTGAGCTGTTTGCCGTCATCGGCCAAAAATTGCGGATCGCGGACGCCGTGGCTCTGGCGATAAAAGCCGCCGACAGTGCCGTACCAGCCATCTGCCAGCTTGCCACCAAGGAAGGCGTCGACCCGGCGCAGGTCGCCGGTGCCGGTGGTCACGCGGATGGTGCGCTCTGCCGTGTCCTCGCCCTTTTTCAGGATGAAGTTCATCGTGGCGCCTGGCTGACCAACGGAATAAATCGTGCTGGGGCCGCCGCGCAGCACTTCCACGCGCTCGATAGTGTCGTCCAGGCGGAAGGCCGACGTGCCTTCAAAAAAGGACAATACCGGCACCGGGTAGATGGGGTTGCCATTCATCTGCACCGACACGAATGGCGAATCGCTGCCCGACGGAAAGCCGCGCACTTCGACATTGGCCCCCGACTGGCCGCCGGTCGACTCGGCATACACGCCCGGCACCAGTTTCAGCACATCGGCGGTGCTGCTGGGCGACGCCATTTTCAACTGCTCTTCGGTCGCGGTGGTGATCGAAAACGCGGTGTCGATCTTGCGTGTGCCGCGTGCAAGCGCCGTACCAGTGACGACCACTTGCTGGATCTCCTGGGCAACCGGCTCGACGGCAGCGGTCTGAGCCATGCTCTGGGTCTGGCCGATCAGGGTCAGCACGGCAACGCTGACGGACGTCAGCAGAAAACGCTTCTGGTTCATATCAGTACTCTTTTCTTATGTGGGTAAATCCGTCTCCTGGATTGGCTGCCGACCGGGCGCCCCAGTGTTTATGGTCTGACAAATGATTGTCTTGCAGTCATTGAAACAAGGAATGGTATCGATGTCAATTAAATTGTTATCGATGTCATTTTTTGTTGCGATGTGGTCAGGATCTGTCATAATTTATGAACAGTTGTTTTATACACACAAGGTTTGAGCATGGTCGCAGGCAGGAAAAGTGCAGAATCTGGCATCACGATGGAGCACCTGGCGGCACTGGCCGGGGTGTCCACCATTACGGTATCGCGCGCGCTGCGCGACAGCCCGCTGGTAACCGACAAAACGCGCGCCAGGGTGCACAAGATCGCCGCCGAGCAAGGTTATCGGCTCAACATCAGCGCCCGCAACCTGCGCATGGGGCGCAGTCACTCGGTGGCAGTTGTCGTTGAGATGACGCCTGTCAAAGGGCGGCCGATGTCGGACCCATATCCGCTCGAGCTGCTGGGTGGCATCACGCAGGAATTGACGACCGCAGGCTACAGCGTGGTGCTGACGTCGCGCCAATTGCTCGATACTGCGCCGGTGCGTGGCGCCGACGGCATGATTTTGCTGGGCCAGGGCCTGCACGGCGACGCGATGCGCAGTTTGCAGCAGTCCGGCTTGCCACTGGTGGTGTGGGGCGCACCGGACCCGGCGTCGGATTGCATCGTGGTCGGCAGCGACAACCGTGCCGGCGGTGCCAGTGCGGCCGCGCGCCTGCTGGGGCTGGGCCGGCGCCGCCTGGTGTTTCTGGGTGACGTCGATCACGCCGAAGTCCAGCAGCGTTGCGCCGGTTTCATCGATGCGCTGGCTGGCACCGGCACCGTCCACATCATCCGTCCCAAGGCGTTCACGTTCGAGGCCGGCTTCGACAGCATTGCGGCGTTGTTGACTAAAAAAGGACCAGGCGCCGTCGATGGCCTGTTTGCCGCCAGCGATTTGCTGGCCATGGGTGCCATCCGCGCGCTGGTGGGCGCCGGCCGCACCATTCCCGGCGACGTTTCCGTCATCGGCTACGACGACATGCCGGGCGCGGCCAGTTTTGTGCCAGCGCTGACCAGCGTGCACCAGGATTTGCGCGACGGCGGCAAATTGCTCGGTCGCAAAATGCTGGCACTGTTGCGCGGCGAACCGGTGGCCTCCGAAATGATGCCCACCGCGCTGGTGGCGCGCCAAACCTGATCTATTCCATTTTCAAAGGACCGCAGTGACGTCTTCCGCCTCAACCTTCCCGTTCGACCCGTGGGCCATCCGCGAAACCGCGTTCGACACCACCGCACATTTTTTGCGCGAAACCCTGTTTGCACTGGGTAATGGCTACATCGGCCTGCGCGCCACCGGCGAGGAGGGCTACAGCGGACCGGCCGGCACCTCGCTCGATGGTACCTACCTGAACGGCTTTTACGAGTCCGAACCCATCGTGTATCCGGAAGCGGCGTTCGGACTGGCGAAAACCAACCAGTTCATGCTGAATGTGCCAAATGCAAAAGGCATCAGCCTGTGGATCGGCGAGGAGCGCTTCGATCCCTTGAGCGGCACCGTTCAGCATTACGAACGCACACTCGATTTCCGTACCGGCGTGCTGGTGCGCTCCCTGGAATGGACCTCGCCGAATGGCAAGCGCATCGCGCTGCGCAGCCGGCGCGTGGTGTCGTTTGAAAACAAGCACCTGTTTGCCATCGCGTGGGAGGTGACGCCACTGAATTTCAGCGATGCCATCACGATCGTCTCGAGCGTCAACGGCGCGGTGCGCAACCTGGAAGCCGGCGACGATCCGCGCATCGGTTCGGCGGTTTCCGGGCCGGCGCTGCAAACCATGGGCGTGGAGCAGGATGCGCACTTGTCGGCGCTGGTGCAGCAGACGCACAACAGCGGTTTTACGCTGGTCAGTGCAATCGCCACCCATATCGATGGGGCTGTCGCCGACAAAGCGCATGCGCATCAGCAAGCGACCGAGCGTTTTACGATCGAGGCGACGCAGGACCAGCCGGTGCAGGTGGTCAAGTACGGCAGCTACTATTCATCGCGCGATTATCCGGCTGGCGAGTTGCTGGAGCGCACCCGCGCTACGTTGCGCGATGCCGGCGCGGCGGGCTTCGATGCGCTGTGCGCCGCGCAGGCCGCGTATCTGGCCGACTTCTGGCGCCATGCCGACGTGGAGATTGCCGGCGACGACGCGCTGCAGCAAGGTATCCGTTTCAATCAATTTCACTTGCTGCAATCGGTCGGGCGCGATGGCCGCACGAATATTGCTGCCAAAGGCGTAACCGGTGAAGGGTACGAGGGGCACTATTTCTGGGACACGGAAATCTATATTTTTCCGTTCTTCCTGTATTCGAAGCCCGACGTGGCGCGCAAGTTGTTGGAATACCGCTACGCCGGCTTGCCGCAGGCCCGCGAGCGCGCGCGCCAGATGTCCCATACGCAAGGCGCGTTGTATCCGTGGCGCACAATTGCCGGCAGCGAGTGCTCCGCGTATTTCCCGGCCGGCACCGCGCAATACCATATCAATGCCGACATCGCCTACTCGATCAAATCCTATTACGACGCCACCGGCGACCGCGACTACATGGCCCAGGCCGGCGCAGAAATCGTGCTGGAGACAGCGCGCATCTGGATCGGCCTCGGAAGCGTCGACCGGGAAGGGCGCTTTTGTATCAACGAAGTGACGGGGCCGGACGAATACACGGCGCTGGTCAACAACAACTATTACACCAACGCCATGGCGCAGATGCACTTGCGCTTTGCAGCAGACTGCGTCGACATGCTGCGCCACGAGTGTGCTGCAGATTTTGCGCGCGTGGTGGCCGCTACCGGCTTGCAGGACAGCGAAATGGCTGGCTGGCGCCACGCCGCCGACACCATGCATTTGCCGTACGATGCAGCGCTTGGCATCCATGCACAGGACGACAGCTTCCTGTCCAAAAAGCCGTGGGACTTCGCCGCGACACCGCCGGAAAATTATCCGCTCCTGCTGAACTATCACCCGATGGTGATTTATCGCCACCAGGTCTGCAAGCAGGCCGATGTGGTGCTGGCGCTGATGCTGTTGTCGGATCAATTTACTCTTGACGACAAACGGCGCGATTTCGACTATTACGAAGCGGTGACGACGCACGATTCGTCGTTGTCATCGTGCATCTTCAGCATTATCGCGGCCGAAGTGGGCTACCACGACAAGGCCTACGATTATTTCCTCGAAACAGCCCGGCTCGACCTCGACGACACCCACGGCAATACGCATTATGGCGTGCACACGGCAGCCATGGCAGGCACGTGGCTGGGCGTGGCATACGGCTTTGCCGGCATGCGCGTCGTCGATGGCGCCTTGCGCTTCGCACCAGGCGTGCCCGTTCAGTGGCAACACTACCAGTTCCAGATTCAATTGCGCGGCAGCTTCTTGCGCGTGCGCATCGACGCCGATGCGGCCGAGTACACATTGCAGGATGGCGCCGGCCTCGACTTTACGCACCACGGCCAGGCATTGGCCGTTACCCCTGCCGCGCCGACCGCGCGCGTTTCGATGAAGGCACGCTCATGACCAGGTTTACCGCAGTCGTTTTCGATCTCGACGGTGTCATCACCGACACCGCGCACTACCATTACCTGGCGTGGAAACGCCTGGCCGAATCGGTGAATGTGCCATTTGACGAAGCCTTCAACGAGCATTTGAAAGGCGTAGACCGCATGGGCTCGCTCGACCTGATTCTGGGTACCGCGGCCGGCAATTACACGCGTGAACAAAAACTGGCACTGGCCGACAGCAAGAACCGCCACTACCAGGAACTCATTGCCACGATGGGTGCCAAGGACCTGTTGCCGGGCGCGGTGGACGCCCTGGCTGCAGTGCGTGCGGCAGGACTCAGCATCGGCCTGGCCTCGGTCAGCAAGAATGCTTTTACGGTGCTGGACATGCTTGGCATCCGCGACTGTTTCGACGTTGTCGTCGATGCCGCCCTGATCACGTACAGCAAGCCGCATCCGGAAATTTTCCTCACTGCCGCCGCACAACTCGGCGTGGCGCCGGGCGCCTGCCTCGGCGTGGAAGATGCGGTGGCGGGCGTGGCATCGATCAAATCGGCGGGCATGTTTGCGCTGGGCGTCGGCGACCCGCGCGTGCTGACGCAGGCCGACCGCGTTATCAGTGGACTGGATCAATTTCGCCTGGAGGATTATTGAACCGGCGCGCGTAGTCAACATTAAAACAATCTGACGTCGTTCAGGAGACAGCGTGAAAAACCAACGCATTTTGCTTGCCCTTTTTTTGATTTATTTTGTATTCGCCATCCTGCTCAACAGCGTGGGCACGGTGATTTTGCAGGTGATTGGCAATTACGGCATCAGCAAGGCCAGCGCCAGCATTCTGGAAGCATTCAAGGATTTGCCAATTGCCGTCGTCTCGTTTCTGGTGGCCTCGTTCTTGCCCCGCATCGGCTATAAAAATGCGATGCTGGCCGGTCTGGGACTGGTAACGCTGGCCTGTGTTGCCATGCCGCTGGTGCCAGGTTTTATGGTTACCAAGCTGCTGTTCCTGTGCGTCGGCGTGGCGTTTGCACTGGTAAAAGTGTCGGTGTATTCCACCATTGGATTGATTGCGCGCGACCGTCCGCATCACGCCAGCATTATGAATACGCTGGAAGGCTGTTTTATGGTGGGCGTATTGAGTGCGTATTGGGTATTCGCGCATTTTATCGATTCCGATAATCCGCAATCGCAGCACTGGTTGCAGGTCTATTGGGTATTGGCTGCGCTGTGCACGTTCACGTTCATCCTGCTATTGACGACACCGTTCGATGAGCGCGCTGCGGAACTCCCGCCTGGCCGCAGCCGCTGGGAAGATTTCAGCGCCATGCTCGGCCTGTTCTTCAAGCCACTGGTCTGCGTATTCGTGCTGACCGCGTTTTTATATGTGCTGATCGAGCAGAGCATCGGCACCTGGCTGCCGACTTTCAATAACGAGATCCTGCATCTGCCCGCCGCAATGAGCGTGGAGGTGACCAGTATCTTTGCCGCTTGCCTGGCAATCGGCCGGCTGGGCGCCGGCGTCATCATGCGCAAGGCCTCGTGGTATGCGGTGATGAATGTGTGCGTGATCGGGATGGCGGTGGTGATTTTGCTGGCATTACCGATGACCCGGAATGTCGTCGCCGATCCTTCAATTACCTGGGGCAGTGCGCCGCTGGCGACATTTTTATTCCCGCTGATCGGCCTGTTCATGGCGCCGATCTACCCGGGTATCAATTCCGTCATGCTCAGCTCACTGCCGAAAAACCAGCATTCGTCGATGACGGGATTACTGGTGATTTTCTCAGCACTGGGCGGCACCACCGGCTCGCTGATTACCGGCTATGTGTTTGGCAATTTCAGCGGGCACACTGCGTTCTATCTGACGCTGGTGCCGATTACGCTGGTGCTGGTGATGCTGTTTTTCTTCCGCAGGTTCGTAGAACAAAGTAGCCAGGGTAGCGTGGTAGCGCAGACGACGTAACCACGCTGTTTATCACGTCCGCCCTGGCTGACAGTACTGCGTCGGGAGATTGCTTATTCGGACACCGGCAGATGCGAAGCCAGGGTCGCTTTTAATCTATCTGCAAACCCGTAAAGGTCATCGATTGCGTCCAAAGCAAAGCGCTCCTCGGATTTGTCCGCGCCAAAGATACCGACTGCCAGGCGTTGATTATTGTTAAAACGAAGGCGGCAGACCGGCTTGCGATTGTTGTCGTCGAGGAGAATGGCGCAGTAGCTGAGATTGTCGCGCATGACGATGCGGCGAGGGTTCACGACATCGCGCAAAATCGACCGGACAATGTGCAGACCTTCGATCTCTTCCGCAGTGGTGACAACGGCTTCTCCTTCGTCAGGAGGCGGAATGATGGGTGCAACATCTGCCGCAACCGGCATCTCTGCGGCAATCGCCCCTTTCAACCGGGCATTGATTCGCTCATTCAGCAGCTGCTCGAACGCGCGCCTGGTAATCTGCGTGAATTGCTCTTTCAGCACCGGTGTAAAGCGGCGTCCTGAGAGCAAATCGATCGAAAGCGACCTTACCAGCTCTTCGGGCGGTTCGGTTACCCAGCTATCCAGCCGCTCCTGAATGACACGGGTGTATTTCAGGTCGCTTGCCGTCGTCAGGATGGTGTTGATATCAAAAGACGACTTCGCAAATTTTTTAAGTTCTTCAACGTCGCGTTCTTTAAAATCCAGAATATTGAATTCAAAAAAGGCCGTGTTGTCCATCTTGTTGGGCTGATCCAGGTCCGTGAAAAAGCGGTAGACCAGGCCATTTGTCAGGACGCCGAAGCGCGCCGCTGTAACGTGGAAATAGCGGAAGAGTTGACTGGCGTGATTGATATTGAGGTCGCTACCGCATTTTTTACATTCGAACAGCATGATAGGTTTGCCGTCGAGCAGAATTGCGTAGTCGACCTTTTCGCCCTTTTTTGTACCGATATCCGCGATTAGTTCGGGCGTTACTTCGGTCGGATCGAATACGTTGTAGCCGAGCAGCTGAATGAATGGCATGACCATCGCATTCTTGGTTGCCTCTTCCGTCAGGATAATTGCCCGCGTACTTGCGATACGTGCTGCGAGTGATTTTAGATTGTCTATCAAGTCCACCGAAAATCTCCTCAAATATCTGGCATAAAATAACGCTGAACGTTCACACAAATGAACGCACGGTTATCTTGCCAGACTTTTAGTAAATATCGGTTAAAACATTTTGGTTATTCCTGCTACATATTCCGCCGGTATTGTCCGCCCACCTCGAACAACGCCGTTGTAATCTGTCCCAGCGAACATACGCGCACTGCTTCCATCAGTTTCTCGAACACGTTCAGGTTATCGATTGCCGCCTGCTGCAATGCGTCCAGCGCGGCCTGCGACTCACCGGCGTGGCGCGTGTGAAAATCTTCCAGGCGCGTCAATTGCGATTGCTTTTCTTCATCAGTCGAGCGTGCCAGTTCGATGGTGGCCGGTGTTTCTGGCGCATGCGGATTTCTAAACGTATTCACGCCGATAATCGGTAGCGTGCCGTCGTGTTTCTGGTGCTCGTACAGCATCGACTCTTCCTGAATTTTGCCGCGCTGGTAACCAGTTTCCATCGCACCCAGCACACCACCACGTTCAGCGATGCGTTCGAATTCCTGCAGCACCGCTTCTTCCACCATATCGGTCAATTCTTCCAGAATGAACGCGCCCTGATTCGGATTTTCATTTTTGGCCAGGCCCCATTCACGGTTGATGATCAACTGGATGGCCAATGCGCGCCGTACCGATTCATCGGTTGGCGTGGTGATGGCTTCATCGTAGGCATTCGTGTGCAGCGAATTGCAGTTGTCGTAGATGGCGATCAGGGCCTGGAGCGTGGTGCGGATGTCGTTAAAATCGATTTCCTGCGCATGCAGGGAGCGGCCCGACGTTTGAATGTGGTATTTCAGCTTTTGCGAACGGTCGTTGGCACCGTATTTGTCGCGCATGGCGATGGCCCACAGACGGCGCGCGACGCGGCCCAGTACCGTGTATTCCGGGTCCATGCCGTTCGAGAAAAAGAACGACAGGTTGGGCGCAAAATCGTCGATATGCATGCCGCGCGCCAGGTAGGCCTCGACAAACGTGAAACCGTTCGACAGCGTGAAGGCCAGTTGGGAAATCGGGTTCGCGCCCGCTTCGGCGATGTGATATCCGGAGATCGATACCGAGTAAAAATTGCGCACCTGCTTGTGCACAAAATACTCCTGAATATCGCCCATCACTTTCAATGAAAACTCGGTCGAGAAGATGCAGGTGTTTTGGCCCTGATCTTCTTTTAATATGTCGGCCTGCACCGTGCCGCGCACATTCGCCAATACCCAGGCGCGCACTTTGGCAGATTCGTCGGCAGTTGGCTGGCGTCCATTTTCGGCGACGAATTTGTCGAGTTGCTGGTCGATCGCGGTATTCATGAACATCGCCAGGATTGTCGGCGCCGGGCCATTGATCGTCATGGAAACGGATGTCGACGGGCTGCATAAATCAAAACCGTCGTACAGCACCTTCATATCGTCCAGCGTCGCGATCGACACGCCCGAGTTACCTACTTTGCCGTAGATATCCGGCCGCAGCGCCGGGTCGGCGCCATATAAAGTCACGGAATCGAATGCGGTCGACAGGCGCTTGGCGTCCATTCCGGTGGAAACTAATTTGAAGCGCTTGTTGGTGCGGAACGCATCGCCTTCACCGGCAAACATGCGCGTCGGGTCTTCATTTTCACGTTTGAAGGCGAAGACGCCGGCCGTGAATGGAAACGAGCCCGGGACATTTTCCGCCATCAGGAACCGCAATATTTCGCCATGGTCTTCGTAACGGGGCAGGGCGACTTTGCGAATCGCCGTGCCGGACAGGGTTTTAACAATCAGACGGGTACGGATTTCCTTGTCGCGAATTTTGACGACATATTCTTCGCCGGCATACGCGGCCTGCATTTCCGGCCACATCGCCAGCAATTTGCGCGCATTCGGTTCCATGGCGCTGTCGCGTTCAAGAATCAGGTCGGCCATTTCCACCGCTTTGCCAGCGGCGGCCAGCATGCGCGCCGCGGCCGTCAATTGCTGGCGCTCGCGTGCCAGCGTAACTTGTTTATCGGTGTTGCGATGATAGCCGCGCACGGTATCGGCAATCTCGGCCAGGTAGCGCGCGCGCGCGGGCGGCACGATGACGTGTTTGCCGCTCGAATGGCGGATTGTGCTGGCTGCCAGCTTGCCCGGCTGCACCGGCAGACCGCGCGCGGCCAGCGCCGGCAGCAAGCCGTGGTACAGCGCAGTGACGCCGTCGTCATTGAAGCGCGACGCCTGGGTGCCGAAGACCGGCATCTGGTCCGGGCTCTGGCTCCACAGTTCGCGGTTTCTCTGGTATTGCTTGGCCACGTCGCGCAATGCATCAAGTGCACCCTTGCGGTCGAACTTGTTGATGGCAATGAAATCGGCGAAATCGAGCATGTCGATCTTTTCCAGCTGCGACGCTGCGCCGAATTCCGGCGTCATCACATACATCGACAAATCGACGTGCGGGACAATGGCGGCGTCGCCCTGGCCGATGCCCGAGGTTTCGACGATGACCATGTCGAAGCCCGTGACTTTGCAGGCGGCAATGACGTCCGGCAAGGCATGCGAAATCTCGGAGCCGGCCTCACGCGTGGCCAGCGAGCGCATGAACACGTGCGCCTGGCCATTCCATGGGCTGATCGCGTTCATGCGGATGCGGTCACCCAGCAGTGCGCCACCCGATTTGCGGCGCGACGGGTCGATCGAGATAATGGCGATATTCAGATGGTCGCCCTGGTCCATGCGGATGCGGCGGATCAGCTCGTCGGTCAGCGACGATTTGCCGGCGCCGCCAGTGCCGGTGATGCCCAGCGTCGGCACGCGCTTGTCTGCGGCCGCGGCGAGGATCTCGCGGCGCAGGGAAGGGTCGATCTTGCCATTTTCCAGCGCCGTGATGAGTTGCGCCAGGGGCCGGTGGCGCGCCGCCATATCGCCGCCGGTCAATGGCGCCAGCGACGTGGGGGCGTAGGCGGTCAGGTCGATATCGCAGGCGTCAATCATCGAGCGGATCATGCCAACCAGGCCCATGCGCTGGCCATCTTCCGGGCTGAAAATGCGCGTCACGCCATACGCATGCAGTTCGGCAATTTCTGACGCCACGATGACGCCGCCGCCGCCGCCGAATACTTTGATGTGCCCGCCGCCGCGCTCGCGCAGCAGATCGATCATGTACTTGAAGTACTCGACGTGGCCGCCCTGGTAACTGGAAATGGCGATGCCCTGCACATCTTCGGCCAGTGCTGCGGTGACGACATCGTCGACCGAGCGGTTGTGTCCCAGGTGCACTACCTCGACGCCATTCGATTGCAGGATGCGGCGCATGATATTGATCGATGCATCGTGGCCGTCGAACAAGGACGCGGCCGTGACGAAGCGGACCTTGTTGGCCAATGCCGGCGGGGCTGGCAGATCGAGTTTGGTAGCGGGGGTCAAGTCATTCATGGCAGGGATCCTTGCGTGGGCGTCCGGGTACGTTATATGACGTTTACGTTAACGTCAAGCGCGCCACAGTCGCCTGCCTGCCAGTCGTTGCCAGTCGTTGCCCGCTGCAGCCGACAGAAAGTGTGCACATTTAACACTGCATGCTGCTGATTATTTATTTTCGGCAACTTATGTTCTATACTTAACCAATATACATTGCACGCGCTCTACCATAAGGTAATACGGGACATGCTGAAGAAAATCGATTCCTCCCAGCTCCGGGTGGGCATGGCCATCCACGATCTGGATTGTGGATGGATGGAGCATCCCTTTGTCCGCAGCAAGTTCAAATTGTCTTCCTACGATGAAATTCGCAAAATCCGCGCGGCCGGTATCCGTGGCGTGGTGATCGATTGCAGCAAGGGACTCGATGTTCAGGATGCCCCCACCCTTGCCGAGGCGGAAGCCACCATCGAGGCAGAAGTGCTGGCGATTGCTGCGACACCGGGGGCGCCAAAGCGTGTAACGGTGTCGGACGAGCTGGTGCGTGCCAGCCAGATCCAGCGCCAGGCCACCGGGCTGGTGCGCACGGTGATGCAGGATGCGCGCCTCGGCAAGGTGGTCGAGCTCGACCAGGTGGCGCCGATGGTGGAAAACATCACCAGTTCGATCCTGCGCAATCCTGGCGCGTTGACGGGTCTGTTGCGCATCAAGACCAAGGACGACTATACATTTTTGCATTCGGTCAGCGTGTGCACGTTGCTGGTGGCGTTTTGCAATGTGCGCGGGCTCGATGCGGAAACGACCTACCAGGCTGGCCTCGGCGGCCTGTTGCACGATACCGGCAAGGCGCTGGTGCCCGATGACATCCTGAACAAAGCCGGGGCGCTGACCGATGAAGAGTTTGCCATCATCAAGAAGCACCCGCGCGACGGTTACGACATCCTTGTCAAGTCAGGCGGCATGGGCGATATTCCTCTCGACATTACGCTGCATCATCACGAACGGCGCGATGGCAGCGGCTATCCGGACAAGCTGGACCAGAGCCAGATCAGCGAACTGGCGCGCATGGCGGCGATTGTCGATGTGTACGACGCCATTACATCGGACCGCAGCTATCACAAGGGCATGTCGCCGGCCGACGCGCTGCGCAAAATTTTTGAGTGGAGCAAGTTTCACTTCGACCCGATGCTGGCCCAGGAATTCGTGCGCTGCGTCGGAATCTATCCGGTCGGCACCATGGTTTTGCTGGAATCGGGCCGGCTGGGTGTCGTGGCCGAGGCGCACGAAACGAGTTTGCTGACGCCGAAGGTCAATGTGTTTTTCAATACGAAAACCATGAGCTATCTCCGGCCGCAGCAGATCGATCTGTCGCGCCCCGATGGTTTTGGGGGCGGCGACAAAATCCTGCGTCATGAGGTGCCGGGAAAATTCAACGTCGATCCGATGCAGTTCATGGATCTGACGGTATAAAACGACAGCGGCGTTGCTGCTGAGGCCGCTGTCGCTGCAGGCGCGGCTAAAAAAATTCGGCGGTGTCGTTCGATGCCACGGTTTGCAATAAACCTTTGGCGACCAGTTCGTCGTACTGGCAAACCTGATTGCGACCATTGCTTTTGGCGTAATACAGTGCCTGGTCGGCATGGCCCAGCGACACCACCGGCGATTCGCCGGCACGGATCGGCACAAAACCCACACTCACCGTCACCGTGCCCACCTGCGGGAACATGTGCGAGGCGACATTCGTGCGAAAGCGCTCGATGATGCGGTAGGCGTTGTCCAGCGTCGTCGAACGCAACAAAATCACGAATTCTTCACCGCCAAAACGGAATACCCGGTCTTGCGAGCGGAACGACGACATCAGCAGGTTGGCAATCAGGATCAGCACTTCGTCGCCATACAGGTGGCCAAAACGGTCGTTGACCGATTTGAAATGATCGACATCGACCACGGCCAGCCATTGCTGCTCTTCTTCGCTGCTGTGACGCCGCTCGGACTGGCCCGGCAGCAATAAATTCTGCTCGTTGACCGCCTGCAGCATGCGCGCCAGCTGGTCGTCGAAGGTCTTGCGGTTCAGCAGACCGGTGAGGGAGTCGCGTTCGCTGTAGGCCAGCAAGCTATGGAAGTTGCGGTAAACGCCGACGATGCCGGCCACCATGTGCATGGTTTCGCCGATAAAGGGGCCTTCGCTCTGGATCTCCAGCACCGTATCGGCCTTGTCGCCAAACCAGATCGGCAGCCATAAAGTGTGGCAATCGTTATCGTCCCGTGCTTCGGCGCTGGCGGCATAATCGTCCAGGCAACGCACCAGTTCAGGAAAACTTTCGAGCGGTTCGCCCAGATGGCT
Source organism: Pseudomonadota bacterium (assembly GCA_030853745.1). Classification (GTDB taxonomy): domain Bacteria; phylum Pseudomonadota; class Gammaproteobacteria; order Burkholderiales; family Burkholderiaceae_D; genus JALYUM01. The sequence goes on from JALYUM010000074.1 coordinate 19,796, forward strand.
GGCGTCGGTCGATTCGTCCGATTTGGCACAGCGTCCGCTGCCGATGCTGGCACGCGAGCGCAGGAAGCGGCGTTCGCCAATCATCGCAATCGTCAACACCCGCGTCTGCGCGGCACCGGCCATCTCCTGCACTGCCGATATCACGGAGATATCGAGCATCGCGTGGTCGCGGTGGCCGGTCATGTCGACCATGTGTTTCAGAAGGGAATCCATGTGTTCTCAAAAAGGTGTTCGACAACCTCGGGACGCATGCCAGGCAGGCTCGGTGCAAAGAATTTCAGTATCGCAGGCGAAGAGCATAAATTGTTTTTGCACTTCAGGCAATTGTTGAAGAGAAATTTCTTGAAAGGTGTGGTGAGCTTGCCGATTGACTTTCTATTGATTCCTCGTGGAAATCTTGCGTTGAGTCAACTTGCCCGTTGGCATCAACTTATATAGTGACCTTAATGCCTTGCAGTAGCAAGCAAAACACGCAAGCGAGTGCAGGGCAGAGTTTAAAGTTGTTCCTATTCACTCATGGGAGTTAATCATGAAGATGTTGAAATCCGCAGTTCAAGCGTTTATTGCCGATGAAGGTGGTGTGACTGCCATCGAATACGGTCTGATCGCTGCACTGATCGGTGTTGCGATGGTTGCTGCTGCTACGACTTTGGGCGACAAACTGAACCTGATCTTCAGGTTCATCGGCGACAAAATCGTTGTTCCGGCAACGTAAATCAGTGTTGCCCGCCGCTTGGAGAAAGTTCCGGGCGGCGGGTTTTTTTTCGACTGGAGAAATTGCATGCCTGTCCAGACTCTGCTCGAACTGGCGTTGCTGGCGCTGGTCACTGCCGCTGCCATTGTCGATCTGGCGCGGCGCCGTATTCCGAATATCTTGTTGCTGACCGGCTGGATGGTGGCCGTTCCGCTGCATTTATTGTCAGACCAGCCTGGCCCCGCTGTGCTCGGCGCATTGGCAGGCGCACTGTGCGGCTTGCTGATTTTCTTGCCGCTCTATTTACTGCGCGGCATGGCTGCCGGCGACGTCAAGATGATGGCCACCGTCGGCCTGTTCGTCGGTCCGTACGACGCGCTGCAGGTGGCAGTCATCACGTGTTGCGTGGGCGGCGTGATGGCACTGGCGATCATTGTCGGTAAAGGCCGCTGGCGCGCGGCGATGGCGAATGTTGGCGACCTGCTACGCCCTCTCTGGATGCGCACGCTCGGCGTGCCAGCCGTGTCCGAGCCGATGCGCCAGGCCAGTGTCGGTGGCATGCCGTATGGCCTCGCCATTGCCGTCGCCACCTTGTTACTGTTGTTCCTTCGGCACAGCTGAACGATGGTAGCCGCCAGTGGATTTTTTTCGCCTGAAAGAATTCCTGAGAGCACCACTTCGATTGCTGCAAGTCAATATCTGCACCGCTCCCGCTGACTACTATCGATCTAGAGTTTTTCCGCAATGCAACTAGGAGTACCCCATGAGCGACATCGCACCGTTCGCACCGCAGGCCAGCACGCAATTGCCGATCGCCGCGCGCAGCGTGCGCGAGACCGGGCTCGATGCGCCGCTGCTCACGTCCCTGCTGCTGAAAGCTGCCCATGGTGGTGGCAGAACGCCGCTACCAGTGCTGGCTGCCAGGCTGCACCTGTCGATCAGCGTGCTGCGCGAATTGCTGACCCCGATGCTGGCGCAGCAACTGGTGGAGGTGGCCTGGAGCGGTGATTCCGATATCGATGTGCATTACCAGTTGACACTGGCCGGCAAGCAAGCCGCCGATACCTGCATGGCGCGCTCGCGCTACGCCGGTCCGGCTCCGGTGACGCTGGCCGCTTACTGCGCGATGGCCGAGTGCCAGTCGGTACGCCAGCCGCAGGCGCAGCGCATCACACCGGCTACGCTGGAAGCCGCACTGGCCGACGATGGCCTGGCACCGGCGCTGCGCGATCTGATTGGCGCGGCGCTGCATGCCCAGCGTGCAATGTTGCTGCATGGCCCGTCCGGCAGTGGCAAGAGCACGCTGGCGCGCAAGCTTGGCCGCCTGCAGGCAGGCAGCGTGGCGGTGCCCCACGCAATTCTGGTGGGCGACGAGATCGTCCAGTTCTACGATCCGCTGCTGCACCTGGCGCCCACTGCCTTCCAGTCGCGCCAGCATGAAGAGCGCCGCCTGCCAGATTTGCGCTGGCAATTGTGCCAGCGGCCTGCCGTGCTGGTGGGCGCGGAACTGAGCGCCACGATGCTCGACCTGCGCCACGACAGCATCAATGGGGTGTATTACGCGCCACCCCATTTTCAGGCCAACAACGGCATGCTGATCGTCGATGACCTGGGCCGCCAGCGCATGCCCGCAGCCGAGTTGATCAATCGTTGGATAGGCCCGCTCGATGCCGGCGTCGACCAGCTGTCGCTGCAGGGTGGCAAGACCGCCACCGTGCCGTTCGATTGCACACTGGTCTTTGCCACCAGCCTGGCCCCGGCTGCGCTGGCCGATGCGGCATTCCTGCGCCGTATCGCGTACAAAATTGCGCTGCCGCCGTTGAGCGAGGACACCTACCTGGCCTTGCTGCAGCGGCTATGCCGGGACCGGGCAGTCACCTGTGACGCCGGTGCCGCGGAATTCCTGCTCGATCGCCTGCATGGCCGCGCCCATCCACTGCTGCCGAGTTACCCGGTTGAATTGCTGGGCCGGATCGTCGATTTTGCCAACTATGCGGGCCTGGCGCCACGCCTGAGCGAAAGCGCGCTGACCCAGGCCTGGAACAGCCTGTTTACCGAGGAGCTGACATGAAAAACCAACGCGCCGTGATTGTCATGGGCGTCGCCGTGCTGTCCGGCCTGGCTGCGGTGAGCATTGCCGCCAGCTGGGTGATCGGCCCCGCTGGCGGCAGTGGCGACAAAATTGTCGTGGCCAGCGCCGACATCAATCTGGGCCAGCGCCTGACGCCCGAGATGTTGAAAATTGCCGAGTGGCCGACCAACACGGTGCCGGCCAATGCGTTCACCAATCCCGCCAAGCTCAATGGGCGCGTCCTGAAAACCAGCCTGCTGGTGGGCGAACCCCTGAGCGAAGCCAAGCTGGCACCGGTCGGCACGCTCGGTGGCCTGTCGGCCTTGATCACCGAAGGCAAGCGCGCCATTACCGTGCGCGTCAACGATGTGGTGGGCGTGGCCGGTTTCGCCTTGCCGGGAAATTACGTCGACATCATCGTCAGCACCGCGAGCGAGCCCACTGGCGCCGCGGCGCAGCGCGAACAGATTATTTCCAAGATCGTGCTCGACCGCATCCTGGTGCTGGCCGTGGCCCAGGAGGTGAACCGCGACGAAACCAAGCCGCGGGTGGTGAATGCAGTCACTCTGGAAGTCACCCCGGCGCAGGCCGAGGCGCTCGACCTGGCACGCACGGTGGGCACCCTGTCGCTGGCGCTGCGCAACCAGATCGATCCCACGCTGGCAGTCACCTTGGGCGCCACCAAGCTGACGCTGCTGCCGGTCGCGGCAATTGTGGCGCCCATACCCAAGCCGGTGGTGAAACCTGTCGCCAGGCCCGCGCCGCCGGCTGTGCAAAAGGTAGCGGTCGTCGCGCAACGCACCTGCACCACCGTCATCAATGGTCTGCGGCCCGCTTCCGAATGTTTTTGATTTTTCACGCAACACCTTTTCCCGGTGATCGCCATGTCTAGTCGTTTCCCGTTTTTCCCGCTGGCTGCCGTACTCGCGCTGGGCGGCGCCCCTGCCGTGGCAGCACCCGTGCAGCCGCGCTGCAGCGGCGCTGCGGCCCATCCGGCGCAACTTGCGCTGAACATGGGCAAGTCGACGATGATGCGCCTGCCGGAAGCTGTCGTGCACCGCAGCGTGGGCAACCCGGACGTCGTGCAAGCCATGCTGGTGGCGCCCGATACGCTGTACATCGCCGGGATCGATGTCGGTACCACCAATATGATTCTGCAAGGGAAAAGCGGCGCGTGCAGCGTGGTCGACGTGACGGTGTCGATGGATCCGGCCGCACTGCGCGCCACGCTGGCAGCCGTGTTGCCCGACGAAAAAAACATCGTCGTGACAACTGCCGCCGACACCATCGTGCTCAGCGGCAGCGTGCTGGACGCCGGCACGGTGGCGCGCGCCGGCGAACTGGCGGCGGCCTACGTGCGCCGGCCGGTACGCGCGCTGCAGGGCGCCAAGGAAGAGGCTGCGGGGGCAGCATCGGCGCCGGCCGCGGCTGCGCCCGCCAGCGCCGGCGCCGGCGTGCGGGTGGTCAATATGCTCGGCGTCAGCGCGCCGCAGCAGGTGCTGCTGGAAGTCAAAATTGCCGAGGTGTCGAAAACGCTGCTGCAGCGGCTCGAGGCGGGCAGCAGTTTCAATTTTTCGCCGGGCAGCTGGACTGCAAAGCTGCTGAGTAACTTTTTGACTGGTACCGCTTCCGCCGGCATCAGCGGTATCAACAACAAAAATGGCAACGTACTGGCGATCGATGCCGACAAGCGCGATTCGCTGGTGCGCCTGCTGGCCGAGCCGAACGTGATGGCCATCAGCGGCCAGGAAGGCAGATTCCTCGCGGGCGGAAAATTTTATATCCCGGTCGCCCAGGACAACAATCGCATCACGCTGGAAGAGAAAGAGTTTGGCGTCGGGCTGCGCTTCACGCCGACCGTGCTGGCGGGAGGGCGCATCAACCTGCGCGTGGCGCCGGAGGTGTCGGAATTGTCGCGCGAAGGCATTGGCATCACTGCTGCCGGCCTGACCGGGGCGGCCATTTTGCCGGTGGTTACGACACGCCGCGCCAGCACCACGGTGCAGCTGTACGACGGCCAGAGTTTCGCCATCGGTGGACTGCTCAAAAATAATATGGTGGGCAACCTGAAAGCCTTGCCGGGCCTCGGCGAAGTGCCGGTGCTCGGGGCGCTGTTTCGCAGCACCGATTACCAGCAGGACCGCACCGAACTCGTGTTCATCATTACCGCGCGGCTGGTCAAGCCGCTGCCGCCGGATTATCGCTTGCCCACCGATGGCTTGATCCCGCCGTCGCCTGCCCAATTGCTGTTGGGCGGGAAGCTGGAAGGCACACCCGCCGCGCCAGCGCCGGTCAGCACCGCTGCCGGATTCACGCTGAAATAAGGAGCTTTGCCATGCCCACCAAATTACTGCTTTTATTGACGTTGACGCTGTCGACGACTGCCTGCGTGAGCACGACGCCACACTGGGACAGCCAGTACGGCCAGGCCGTGCGCGCCGCCATCGCCAGTCAGACCATGGACCCGGCGGCCAGCGCGAATCGCAACCAGGTCTCCGGCATCGACGGCCCTGCCGCGCTGGGTGCCCAGCACCGTTATGAGCACTCGTTTGTGCAGCCCGAAGCCCGCGACGCTTCCATGCTGGGCAAGTGACGATAAAACGCCAAGACACCATGATGAAAGCCCTTTTGATCACCCGCGACGCTGCACTCCACGCCGACATTGCTTCGCAGGGCGCGGCGCGGGTGCCGCCGTTGAATCTCGGCGCCAGCCGCGCCAGTCTGCGGGATGCGCTCGAACGCACGGTGACCGAGGCATTCGAGCTGGTGATCATCGATGTCAGCGGTGCCGAGGCGGCCGACGCCGACTTGCTCGAACGTCTGACCCGGCACCACGCCAGCGCCAATTTCATTTTGCTCACCAGCGAACAGCATCCCGAACTGCTGATTCGCGCCATGCGCGTGGGGGTGCGCGAGGTGCTGCAACTGCCGCTGGTGCACCGGGCGTTTCACGATGCGATGGACCGGATTGCTGCTGCTGCCGGCATGGGCGCGCTGCGCGAAGGCAAAGTGATGGCGTTCATCGCCTGCAAGGGCGGCAGCGGCGCCACGTTCATCGCCACCAATTTTGGCTACGCGCTGGCCACACTGGCGCATAAAAAAGTCTTGCTGCTCGATATGCAGGGCCAGTTCGGCGACGCCACTTTATATGTCACGGACCAGAAGCCGGCCATGACGCTGTCCGACGTGTGTAGCCAGATCGACCGCATCGACGGTCCCTTTCTCGAATCGTGCCTGGTGCATGTGACGCGTGGTTTCGGCATCCTCGCTGCCGCCGACGACCCTGCGAAACTGAATGGCGCCAAGCCGGAACACATCGACACCATCATCCGGCTCGGGCGCCAGCATTACGACTATGTTCTGCTCGATGTCGGGCGCCAGATCGACGCGGTTTCGCTGCGCGCGCTCGACAACGCCGACACCTATTATCCGGTGCTCCAGCTGGCGCTGCCCGACATCCGCGATGCGCGCCGGTTGCTCGATATTTTCCGGTCGCTCGGTTACGCGATCGGCCATACGCGCCTGATCGTCAACCGCTACGAAAAAGGCGGCAAGCTGCGCCTGCAGGATCTGCACGCAGCACTCGGTGCCGAGGTGCTGCACACCATTCCCAACGATTACCTCGCCGTCACCGACTCCGTCAACCAGGGCGTGCCGGTACTGCAACTGGCGCGTACCAGCGCTGCTGCGCGCAACCTGACCGAGCTGGTCGAGATCATCACCGCACGCCGGATTCCGGAAACGCGCGGCCTGTTCGACCGTCTGTTCGGTCGTGCCGACGCCAACGTCTGATTTGTCAACCAAGGAAATGCCATGTCTCTGCGCGAACGCCTGTCGGCGACCGAAGAAGAGCGGCCGCTGGCCGTCATCCTGCCTGAAGCTGCCACGCGGGCCTATCAGGAACTGAAAGTGTTGGGGCAATTACACCATGCTACTACATGCGCAACTATGCTGTTGGGGTTGCTGTCGTTTGACCCATATCAAGATGCCGCATAGCCCCTGCATTTACGCTGAAGAATCACTACAAGGGGGCGACGTGGATAAGGTTCAGACAATGATTCGGCAGGTAGAGCGGGACATAGCGCTTATCGAAGCCGTGTGGCATGCCCGCGCTTCGATGCAGCTAATCAATCTGGGAGAGATTCAGGTGGGGAGAGGGTTGGTGATTGATCTGACCGATGACATAAATCGCCTTACGGCGGCGCTATTACTGCTAGGCCACTGGGAGGCGGTTGATTCTGGCAGCACTTGCTGACCAAAAAATCAAAATTTGAAAGTGAGTCGTTCCGGGAAAACGCTTCGCCAGATTGAAGAAATATCCGAAACGGTCATGTGTCGAATTCGGTGCTTAACGGGCGCGGCGGGCCTGGGAAAAGGTCGCTGGGCTGGCTGAAATATCCATAGCACTGCGCCTAGCGCTGGTTGACGGTACAGAAGTAAAAAACCCACCGGGTCAGGGTGGGCGGTCTGGTGCGTTAAGACTATTGTGGCTTGGCAGCGCAGTAGCGTTTGACCGTGGAGTCGGACAGGCCAAACTCGGTAGCAGCTTCACTTATGGATGCGGCGTTATCCTTGCGCCACGCCTTAACCGTAGCAGCATCTGCTTTAACGGGGCGACCGAGGCTCTCTTTGCCGCGATGGGTCCTACCAGTAGCCGCCAGCGTAGTTTTTGCCAATGCACGCCCGGACGCGGTGCGTTCGCTGATACGTGCGCGTTCCATGTCGGCGACTTGCGCCAGCACAGCCACGATCAACTCACCGACACCGGGGCCTATAGCACCAAGTCCATTTACCTCGACAGTTACCTTCTTTTTCAGCAGCGCACGGATGGTTGTCTGTACGTCGATAGCATCACGACCAAGGCGATCTACAGCATAAACATGGATCGTGTCTCCTTCGCGAACATAATCAACCATGGCGGCGAACCCAGGACGATCAGCCGCTGGAATGCTGCCTGACACACCTTCGTCCATGAAATCGCGTTCGATCAGTTTGGCATGGGTCAGTGCTGACTTCTGCGCTTCGATGCTCTGCCCGTTGGTGGAAACACGGTAGTAGGCAATGTGGCTCATGGCAGGTCGCTTTCAGGTCAGAAGATAGTGAACATATTATGACCTAGATCATATATCGCGTCCAGTATGTTTTGACCTAATCAACTCATCAATAAACAGGGTAGGTCAGAACTTACAACATTTGAGCTGATCTACGTAGGCATATACACTATTGCTGACTTCTCTAGTTACTTCAGTACTGCTGAGGTATTGCTGAAATGGTAAGAATGTTATTCGTGCAACGTCACAAAGTATTCTTGCCGTGAATTGCCTGTACGAAGCTTCGCGGTGTAGACTCGAAACGCGCTGAGACTGCTCCGCACGTCTGCGCTATTAACGTTCACTACATGGTGAGGATCGGAATTTTTATGATGCATTCCTTCTTGACCAATAACCGTGAAGAACTTGCGCGCAGATGTCGTGCAAAAGTTGCTGCACGCAAGGGTCGATCAGCTACCGAAGAACAACTTGCGAGTGGTATTCCATTGTTCTTAAGCCAGCTAATCCGAACCTTGGAAATTGAACAGGGTCAGAATCCGATGGATAGTCGAGATATTTCAGGACCTGCCGGAGGTGGTGCTGCGTTATCAGAAGTAAGCGTGTCTGCGGCACAACACGGCAGGGATTTACTTGAACTGGGTTTAAGTGTAGATCAAGTTGTCCACGATTACGGTGACCTCTGCCAAGCAATCACCGACCTTGCTGTCGAACGGGATGCACCGTTTGAAGTGGATGAATTTCGGACGTTGAATCGTTGTCTCGATAACGCCATTTCAGATGCAGTTACTGAATTCAGCTTTCAGAAAGACGCATTGGCATTTGATAACAATGCATCAGAATCACGCGAGAAGATGGGACACTTCGCGCACGAACTGCGCAATTTGTTAGGAACTGCGTCACTGGCCTTCGCCGCTGCAAAGGCGGGTAACCTTAGCCTTGGTGGAGCTACCGGTTCTATTTTGGAGCGAAGTTTAAGTGGTCTTGAAAAGCTTATTTCAGCGTCGCTTGATGACGTTAGGGCGCTGGGAGACAATGACTTGGTTCTCGGCAGCTTTTCGCTCGCCCTGTTCATAGACGAAATTTACCATGCAGCATTGCTTTCCGCTGAAAAGCATGGTTGCACGTTACGTCTGCCAGTAGTGGACGAAGATTTGGCTATAGTTGGTACACGCGACCTTCTCATGGGTGCGGTAGCAAACCTACTACAAAATGCCTTTAAGTTCACGCACCAAGGTACCGAGGTTCTTCTGACAGCGTATGCATCTGGGGATCGTATTCTTATTGATGTGCAAGATCGTTGTGGTGGGTTAGGCGACGGAGTGGCGCAGAATATGTTTCTTCCATTCGCCCAGTCCGGAATCAATCGCATCGGATTAGGACTGGGTTTGACAATCGCCCGTCAAAGTGTTGCTGCTAATCATGGCGAACTAACTGTACGCAATCTTCCAAATGATGGCTGTGTCTTCACTGTCAGCTTGCCACGTAACAAGATGCCCACATAAGATTGGAAGTCAAATGTTATTTCATTGGAATTCAAGAACCCATGGAGCCTGCGTCGTGAACAGTTCGCACGATGCAAATGATGTGTCGGTGATCATTGCATGGGGAACTGAGCACGATGGTCAGTCGGTCGAATACCGAATTGAAAACGTTGCAGATCAGAATTCAGACGAGCGGCTTGACCGAGCAACGCGCTATGCGATGGGACACTTTGACTGGATGCCAAAGCACTCGATTGGATTGCTCAATTTGGCGATTGATACTACTTCGCGTCGATTCGCTGGACCATTACCATCAGCCCTGACCTAATCAATCTTGCTTTAGCCTAATGCGCAACGAGTTGGACGGCTTCCGAAGTAAATGCCTCGCATGTTATCCACCTTCGACCGGCACTTGACGAGGTAGGAAATCCATATCATGCAGTCAGCCAGCTTTTCACCGGCTAACGTCGCATAGTTCAGTCGCTTACCTTCCCGGGTACGGTGCATAAGGTGGTGTGGTGGTGCGATGTGGTAGGACAGTCCACGCTTAAGCATCATGACATTGAGCCAGTGCTGTGCATTGTGGTTCAGCACCGAACACGGATTACGATGCTTCGCTTCTGTCAGGATGAAAATGTGGAGGTGCAGGCCCTTCTCATCGTCCACTTCCAGACATGCCTTCCACTGACAGGGAATGTCCTGCCGTCGTAGTTCCAGGCACAGCGCCTTCACCGCATCGTGGTAGTTCTTACTAACCTCTGATCCCATGAATACAAGATGGTAGAGTCGTGGAGAGGTGTAGTTGTGTGTTGCCAGCATATCCTTCATCTTCCGATATGCCTTCTGGTCATGCATGCCCTCGTTGGCGAGAGTGATGACGGTTTCTTCCTTCTTCATGGTGTTGCTCCTTACTGCTAGTGCTCTGTCACTGTCCTCTCCCTAATACTTCCTAGTTCAAATTGATCGCGTGATACAGGCTGCGTTGGCGAATCCTGCTATGAAAACAGGGCCGTTTTGACACTTTTTGCGTACATCGCTTGACGTGTCGTCAGAATCGAGTCATCATAGAGACCAAGCGTTATGATTCATCTTCTAACTGTGCGAATAATAGCATCACATCTTGCGCTGGTCAAACTGCGCCTGCTTGCAAAAGCCAAGCGGCTTTAAACGCGCTGTGAGCGCTTCAACGGTGATCTGGCTACCTGCCTATCAGTTTTAGCCCAGCGAAGCGTGTAGGCGCTTTAAATCGCGTTGAAACCGATCCACTATGTATGCT
>JALYUM010000099.1 GCA_030853745.1 Pseudomonadota bacterium
ACAGGCCGTTGACGACGGCGACCGGGTTGCCATCCTTCGGCGCGACGACCTGGCCGTGGATGTTGGTTGGAATACCGCCCATCTGGTAGTGAATCGTTGGCACGACCGGGATTGGCTCTTTGGTGGCATCGACGTTGGCGAACTTGTGGCCGATTTCCAGGATCGATGGCAGACGCTTTTGAATCACGTCGGCGCCGATGTGGCGCAGGTCCAGCATGACGTGGTCCTTGTTCGGACCGCAGCCGCGGCCTTCCTTGATTTCCTGGTCCATCGAACGCGACACGAAATCGCGCGGTGCCAGGTCTTTCAGGGTTGGCGCATAACGCTCCATGAAACGTTCGCCCTGGCTGTTGATCAGGATGCCGCCTTCGCCACGCACGCCTTCGGTAATCAACACACCCGCGCCAGCGACGCCAGTCGGGTGGAATTGCCAGAATTCCATGTCTTGCAGTGGCAGGCCGGCACGTGCCGCCATGCCCATGCCGTCGCCGGTATTGATGAACGCATTCGTCGACGCGGCGAAAATACGGCCGGCGCCACCGGTGGCGAGGATCGTCGTCTTCGCTTCCAGGATCATGCATTCGCCGGTTTCCATTTCCAGCGCCACGACGCCGACGATATCGCCTTCGGCATCACGGATCAGATCGATGGCCATCCATTCGACGAAGAAGTGGGTACGCGCCCGGACATTGCGCTGATACAGAGTGTGCAACAAGGCGTGGCCGGTACGGTCGGCCGCCGCACAGGCGCGTTGTACCGGCTTTTCGCCGAAGTTGGCAGTGTGGCCGCCGAATGGACGCTGGTAAATCGTGCCATCAGGATTGCGGTCGAACGGCATGCCGAAGTGTTCCAGCTCGTAGACGACCTTCGGTGCTTCGCGGCACATGAATTCGATCGCATCCTGGTCGCCCAGGTAGTCGCCACCCTTGACGGTGTCGAACATGTGCCAGTACCAGTCGTCCTCGGACATATTGCCCAGCGACGCGCCGATACCTCCCTGCGCTGCCACGGTGTGTGAGCGGGTCGGGAAAACTTTCGACAGGACTGCCACATTCAGGCCGGCCTCAGCCAGCTGCAGCGAAGCACGCATGCCGGAACCGCCGGCGCCAATGATCACCGCGTCAAAGCGGCGGGTAGGAATTGCAGTTTTGATTGCTGCCACGATTACACGCTCCAGAGAATTTGTACCGTCCACACGGCGCAGACGACGAGCCACAACACGATCAGCGATTGCAGCAGCAGGCGCAGGCCGGCGTTCTTGCAATAGTCCATCGAGATGTCGCGCATGCCGACCCAGGCGTGATAAAACAGGCCGAACAGGGTTGCTGCGGTGAACAATTTGAACCACTGCTGAGCGAACATGCCGGCCCAGCCTTCATACGAAAAGTTTTGCGCGGTCAGGAAATAGACCAGCAGCACGACGGTGTACACCGCCATCAGGATGCCGGTGAGGCGCTGGACCAGCCAGTCGCGCAGACCGTAGTGGGCGCCGACGACCAGGCGATTCTGACCTACATTATTTTTAGATGCCATCTCAGAATACTCCAAACAATTTCAGGCCAACCACCACGGTCAGCAGCAAGCTCACGATCAGCACGCCCTTCGCAGTCATGCGCGAGCCATCTTTATCCAAGGCAAAGTGGTTGTCCATGAACAGGTGACGCAAGCCGGCGCAGAAGTGGTGCAGGTACGCCCAGGACAGGCCGAGAACGAGAATTTTCACCGGAATATGTTCCAGCACGCCCTTGAACTGCATGAACGAGTATTCCGAACGCAGGCTCAGCTGGAACAGATACAACAGGAAAGGCAGCATCAGGAACATGCCGGCGCCGCTGATACGGTGCAGGATGGACACGATCGCCGATGGCGGCATACGATAATTGCTGAGCTCTGTAACGTGAATGTTACGGAACTCCGGCCGTACCTTTTTCGGTACTTCCTTCACGGCTTCGGACATACTGCACCTCCCTTAAACTGACAATTTTTAGTGAACCCGTAATTTTCGCCTATTTTGCATGGCACACCAATCGCTAAATACACAATGGTGGGACAGTCGCGGCGCCACGTAGTTCGTTTATGTTTCATGCAAGCCGGGCTATTTTAGCCCTCTCCAGCATGTTTTGCTGTATTGCACCATCGATTGTGATAACTCCGGGCGTAGTTATTTACGGACAACGATGGATATTTCCATTACCGCTACCACGTCACCCCCGCGAAGGCGGGGGCCTATACCACCTATGATGAGTGTTACCGCTGAGCTTAGGTGCTATGGGTCCCCGCCTGCGCGGGGATGACGTTGATGAGAGCCGTGGTTTTTTTCTATGACAACTCGTTTTGATAATGGTGCTGCGCCGTCAGATACAGCCCCCGGCGCAATTCCACCGCTTTATCACCATACGTAAAACTCACCCGCTCTGCGCACAGCAGCGGGGTACCCACGGCAACCTGCAAGGCCGCTGCGGTTGCCTCGTCGGCCGCCAGCGCGCGGATTTTTTCCGTCGCGCGGATCATGCGGGTGCCAAATTCAGATTCGAACAGGCCATACATCGGCCCTTTGTACTCTTCCAGCTTCTCCGCCGTCAGGCCCTTGAACAGGGTTCCCGGCAGCCACATTTCTTCGAGGATTGTCGGCGTACCGGCAAACGACATCAGCCGCTTGATATAGACGACGCCGTCGCCCGCTTTCAAATCGAGCAGGCGCGCCACTTCCGCCGCCGCACGCAGGCGCTTGACTTCGAGGAAACTATTTTCGGGATGCACCGGCACGCCTTCGTCCGGCATCAGTTTCAGGAACCGGAAATGGGCCCGGTCCTCGTGGTGAGTGGAAACAAATGTCCCTTTTCCCTGTCGCCGCACCACCAGGTTTTCGCTGGATAATTCATCGATCGCTTTGCGCACCGTGCCCTGGCTGACTTTGAAACGACTGGCCAGTTCCACCTCGCTGGGAATCATTTCGCCCGGCTTCCACTCGCCCGACTGCAGGCTTTGGGTGATCAGCGCCTTGATTTGCTGGTATAGCGGCGAGAAGGTGGGCGCGGTCGCCTGACCCGCAGTCGCCGTGCCAGCGCTCGCGGGAGCGGATGGGGCGTTGGCGTTGGCGTTACTGGCAGTATTCGGCGCGGCAGGATTCATAGGCCGTAATTTCACCACACAACCGCCCTGCGCGTCCAGCTTTCCCGTGCAATACTTCTGTCTTATATAAGACATATGATGCAATTGACAGATACAGACGACAAGCCTACACTCGCGGTCGATCCGGCTTGGCTGCACGCACACACCTGCATTACAAGCCCCTTCGATTTGGTATCATTGATGTTTCGGCAGGCTGCAGAGGGTCCATACGATCTCGCGGCTACAACTGTTTTCTATTCCCATTATTTTGGAGATTCAACATGGCTAAAACCCCACTGCGCGTCGCTGTTACCGGCGCCGCCGGCCAGATCGGCTATTCCCTGCTGTTCCGCATCGCCAATGGCGACATGCTGGGCAAGGACCAGCCGGTCATCCTGCAATTGCTGGAAATCGCCGACGAGAAAGCACAGAAAGCGCTCAAGGGCGTCATGATGGAAATCGACGACTGCGCCTTCCCGCTGCTGGCCGGCATGACCGCCCACGCCGACCCGATGACCGCTTTTAAAGACGTCGATTTCGCCCTGCTGGTTGGCGCGCGTCCACGCGGCCCTGGCATGGAGCGTAAAGACCTGCTGGAAGCCAATGCACAAATCTTCACCGTTCAGGGCAAGGCGCTTGACGCCGTCGCTTCGCGCGATGTCAAAGTACTGGTGGTCGGCAACCCTGCCAACACCAATGCCTACATCGCCATGAAATCGGCGCCATCGCTGCCAGCGAAAAACTTCACTGCCATGCTGCGCCTGGACCACAACCGCGCGCTGTCGCAGATCGCTGCCAAAACCGGCAAGCCGGTCGCATCGATCGAGAAGCTGACGGTGTGGGGTAACCACTCGCCAACGATGTACGCCGACTACCGTTTCGCCACCATCGACGGCGCATCGGTGAAAGACATGATCGGCGACGATGCATGGAACCGTGACACCTTCCTGCCAACCGTCGGCAAACGCGGCGGCGCCATCATCGAAGCACGTGGTTTGTCGTCGGCAGCATCGGCGGCCAACGCAGCCATCGATCACATGCACGACTGGCACCTGGGCAC
>JALYUM010000107.1 GCA_030853745.1 Pseudomonadota bacterium
CCAGGCCGCGCCCGGCGTCGATCATGGCACTGTCGCCCTCAATCGTGCGTGGTGCGCGCGCCTTCCACCGGCATCGCCAGCTGCGCGCGCCAGCCCTGCAGACGCCAGCCGGCCCAGCACGCCAGCGCCGCGCCCAGCAGCAGAATCAGGCGCGTATCGACCAGCGTCAGCACCGCGCCGGCCAGCGCCATCAGAATGTTCGCCAGACAAAATGTCGTCGACAGCAGGCCCATGATGGCGCCCTGCCCCAGTCCACCGAAACGCTCGGCACACCAGCCGGGAATGATGGCGTTGTAGATCGCATTCGGGATGCCGAACAACACGATGGCGGCCAGGCCGACGTGCGCATTCCCCAGCGCGACCGTCGCCACCACGCCCGCCACGCCAAACGCATTCCACGCGGCCCGGCGCAGTGGCGGTATGGTGCTGGGCCGCCCGGCAAACACCGACGTCAGCGTCATCACGGCGCACAGCGCGGCAGTCATCCACGCAATGCCGGTGGCGCCAAAGCCGGGCACTTCGACCAGCCACAGCGGATAAAATTCGTAGAACGCCGTCACACCGCACGTGTAAGCCAGCTGCACGATGAACAGCATGCGCACGTCGGTATGGCGCAGCAGGTTGAACGCATGCTGCCTGCGCGCGACTTGCCACCACGAGGTCGTGGCTGTCGACGGCACATCGCGCGGCAGCGCGGCCACTGCCATCGCTGCCACCGCCACCAGCGCCACCGCGGCAATCCAGAACGGCACCGTCAGCCCCAGCGCCAGCGTGGCGCCAGCCAGCAACGGACCGGCAAGCCAGCCAATGTAAAACGCGCTGCTCAACCATGACAACGCCCGCACGCGCATATCGCCTTCGAGACGGTCGGCCAGCATCGCCCGCACCACGGCGCCGTTACCTTCCAGCAGGCCGGTGACGAAACGCGCAACGATAAATATAGGAAACGATTCGAGCAGCAGCGCGACTGCCGTGATGGCGTGGCCAATGGCTGCGCCGAGGGCGGTGATCAGAATCACCGGGCGCCGGCCGAAGCGGTCGGACAATGGTCCCAGCAAGGCGTTGCCGATCAGCAGACCGAGCGGATTGACGGTCAGCGCCAGCCCCAGCAGCAGCTTGGGTGGCCACCCCATGAACGCGTTCATGCCGTTCGCCGGACCGGAGGCGAACAATGGCGGCAAAATGGGATACGGCAGCGACGCGCCGATGGTGGAGAACAGCCCGAGCAGGCAGGCGGCGGCGATCAGGAGGCGAATATGCATGGGCCGGAATATAGCCGGGCCCACGCCGGATGTAAACGACATCGCCTGCGTGCCGGATGTACGCGACAGCGCCTGCGGGTCAGATGATCGGCGCGGGTTGAACAGCGCCTGCGGGTCAGGTGATCGGCGCGGGTGCGACAGCGCCAGCGTGTCAGGTGATCGGCGCCGGGTTGAACAGCGCCAGAGCATTGTGCAGCTGGTGATGCTCGGCCCAGGTTTTTTTGCCGCTGGCGGTGTCGAGCATCAGCTGAAACAGTTCCCAGCCGACATCGGCAATGGTCGCTTCGCCGGTGGCGATGCGGCCCGCGTTCACATCCATCAAATCGTGCCAGCGCCGCGCCAGGTCGTCGCGCGTGGCGACCTTGATGACCGGCACTGCTGCCAGCCCGTACGGCGTACCGCGGCCAGTGGTAAAAATGTGCAGGTTCATGCCGGCTGCCAGTTGCAGCGTGCCGCAGACAAAATCGCTGGCCGGCGTGGCCGCGTAGATCAGGCCTTTCTGCAGTACCTTCTCGCCGGGCGAAATGACGCCGGAAATGGGGCTGCTGCCAGACTTGACGATCGAGCCCATGGCCTTTTCAGTGATATTTGCCAGCCCGCCTTTTTTGTTGCCGGGCGTCGTGTTGGCGCTGCGGTCGACGCCACCTTTTTCGAGGTAGTCGTCGTACCACGCCATTTCGCGGATCATCGCCGCGGCAACTTCCGGCGTCGATGCGCGCGCCGTCAGCTGGTCGATGCCATCGCGCACTTCGGTGGTTTCAGAAAACATCACGGTGGCGCCGGCGCGCACCAGTAAATCGGTGGCGAAACCTACTGCCGGGTTGGCCGTCACGCCGGAAAACGCATCGCTGCCGCCGCATTGCACGCCGACCACCAGATCGGCCGCGCTGCAGGTTTCGCGCGTGCGCCGGTTCAGTGCGTCGAGCCGGACTTTGGCCATGTCCATGATCGACTGGATCATCGATGCGAAGCCGACGTGCTTGTCGTCCTGCAGCGTGACGACATAGGCGCCGTTCTGCACCTGGACCGCACTCTCGGGCAACAGGCGCGCCGGTTGCAGCTTTTCACAGCCCAGGCTGACGACCATCGACTGGCCACCGAAATTCGGGTTCAGCGCAATATTGCGCAGCGTGCGTTGCGGGATTTCTGCCCCCGGCGCATCGATGGCCACGCCGCAGCCGTAAATGTGCTCGATGCCGGTGACATCGTCGACGTTCGGATACAGCGGCAGCAACTCCGCCTTGATGCGTTTCACCGCGTGCTCGACGACGCCCGCCACGCATTGCACCGTGGTAGAAATGGCCAGAATATTGCGCGTGGCGACGCTGCCGTCGGCGTTGCGGTAACCCTGGAAGGTGTAGCCGGTGAGCGGTTCCTGCACCGGCGGCAGACGCGTGGAAATCGGCAAACCGGTCAGTTCACGTGCCTGCGCCATCTGCACCACCGACTCTTCAATCCACGTGCCCTGCGCAATGTTCCCGATGGCATAACCGATGACGACGTCGTAACGGACGATCGGCGCGCCGTCGGGAATCGCGACCAGCGCGATCTTGTGGCCTTGAGGCACGCGGGTGACCAGCGTGAATTCGCCGGGAAATTGCGTGCCGGCTGGCAGACCGCCGTCGTTGACGACGATGGCCACGTTATCGTTCTCGTGCATGCGGATGTACAGCGGCTTGCCCACCACTGCCTGCGGCCGGTGCAGGTCGGTACCTTGCATGCCGATATCTTTGATGGCAATCACGTTCATGGTGCGTCCTTTATTCAGTTACTTGCTCGCCGCCGGATTGAGCGCGCCATCGGTGCGGCGGGCGCCGTCGGTCAGGCCATCCTTGAATTCCACGCGCTTGATATCACCGACGATGACGAGGTAGCAAAAGATTGCCACGGCGGCATTCGCCCCGATGAACACCAGCGCCCCGGCAAACGAGCCTGTTTCCTGCAGAATATAGCCGATGACGATAGGCGTGGTGATGCCGGCGGTATTGCCGAACGTGTTGAACAGGCCACCGGACAGGCCGCCCGCTTCTTTCGGCGACGTGTCCGATACCACCGCCCAGCCCAGCGCGCCGATGCCCTTGCCAAAGAAGGCCAGCGACATGAACGCCACCACGACCCAGTCTGACGTCACATAGTTACAGACGATCATGCTCATCGCCAGCAGCATGCCGCAGACGATGGGGGTTTTACGGGCTGCCGACAGCGAGTAGCCGGATTTCAGCATGCGGTCGGAAATGAAGCCGCCCAGAATGCCGCCGAGAAAACCTGCCACTGCCGGCAACGCGGCGATAAAGCCGGCCTTCAAAATGGTCATGTGGCGTTCCTGCACCAAGTAGACCGGGAACCAGGTCAGGAAAAAGTAGGTCAGCGTGGTAATGCAGTACTGGCCGATATACACGCCCAGCAGCATGCGGTTCGACAGCAACTGCTTGATGACCGGCCACGTCGCCATTTTCTTCGCATGCGGATCGTACTTGCCGCTTTCCAGGTCGACCAGCGCCCCACCCGCTTCAATTTCCGCCAGTTCCGCGGCATTGACGCGCGGGTGGTTCTTCGGACCATAAATGGTGTTCATCCAGACAAACGACATCACGATGCCCAGAGCGCCCATGACATAAAACACGCTCTGCCACCCGAAGGTATGCACCAGCCAGCCCATCAGCGGGGCAAACAGCACCGTCGCAAAATACTGGGCAGAATTGAAAATTGCTGCGGCAGTACCACGCTCGTGGGTGGGAAACCAGGCCGACGTGATGCGACTGTTACCCGGGAACGAAGGCGCTTCGGCCGCACCGACGAGCAGGCGCAGCGCAATCAGCGTGGCCACTGCGGCACCACCAGTCAGGAAGCCCACGGTGCCCATCAGCATCGTGAAGATCGACCACAGGAAAATACTGAAGAAATAGGTGATTTTCGAACCGAAGCGGTCGAGCAGCCAGCCGCCCGGCAGCTGCGCCAGCATGTACGACCAGGCGAAGGCGGAAAACACGAAGCCCATTTCCACTGGCGACAGGCCGAGCAGCTTCTTGAGTTCGGGGCCGGCGATGGAGATGGTGGCGCGGTCGGCGTAATTGATGGTGGTAATCAAAAACAGCATCGCGAGGATGCCCCATCGGACGCGCGTGGCCTTTGCACTGCCTGCGGTGGTAGGGGAAGTCGGGTGCATGGTGTCTCCTGATGTACTTGTCGAGGAATCTGCGGGCATTTGTGCGACTGGCGCAGCATGCTTGTTTGCAGTGGTGTTTGGCTTGCTGTCATCAGTCATCAGACAACTTACGTCGTAGTATAATCAGCACTTTCCGAAAACGCAATCGACTTTTTTTACCGAATTTCTGCGCTTCACCGACGTCGCCCACGCCACACTGCAACCTCACCTGCTCCCAACCTGCTCCCATCATGACCACCACCGCCCTGCCCTCGGCCCCGCCTAAAAAACACCGCAACCTGGCCCAGGGAGTGGTGGCGCACATCTCGGACAATATTCGTGATGGTCAATTGACCCCTGGTGACAAGTTGCCGACCGAATCGGAAATCATGCGCATCATCGGCGTGTCCCGCACCGTGGTGCGCGAAGCGATTTCGCATTTGCAGGCAGCCGGGCTGGTCGAAACGCGCCATGGCATTGGCACCTTCGTGCTGGCGCCGCCCGTCCCCACCGCCGCGCTGGGCATCGACCCGGCAACCATCGTCACCATGCGCGATGTGCTCGCCATTCTCGAACTGCGCATCAGCCTGGAAACCGAATCGGCCGGACTGGCCGCCAGCCGGCGCGACGCAGCCCAGTTGACGGCGCTGCGCGTGGCCCTGGACACCTTCGAAACCAGCGTGCGCTCGGGCGGCGACACGGTGCCGTCGGATGTGCAGTTTCACCTGTTGATTGCGCAGGCGTCGGGCAACCGCTATTTTCACGACATCCTGCACCACCTCGGCACCAACATCATTCCCCGCGCGCGCCTGAATTCTGCCAAGCTGGCGCATGACGATCCGGCGGTATATATGGACCGCGTCATTCACGAGCACGAAGATATTTTCAACGCGATCAAGCGCCAGGATGCGGAATCGGCACGCGCGGCGATGCGTATTCATTTAAGTAACAGCCGCGAGCGGCTGCGCCGGGCGCAGGAGCAGATCGAGGGTGGCGTGGCGTAAAGCTCCCCCCGCGCAGGAGTCATTGCTGTGCAATGACTCCATAGCACCGTCCTGCAGCGGTAGCGTATGCGTTTGATGTGTTATGGGTCCCCGCCTTCGCGGGGATGACGGATCGAAAGAAGAATTCCGCCATCCAGGTTTTTTTCCGCCGTCACTTGTACTCCCATTTCTTATGTTGTACGATGACTGATAACAGCGCGCGGTCGGATGCCGGCCGCCCTTTTCATCACAACCATCACTGGAGACACCACGATGTTCACCCCACAAGACCTGAAAACCATCCTTTCGTCCGGCCTGCTGTCGTTCCCGATCACCGACTTCGATGCCCAGGGCGATTTTGTCGCCGGCACCTACGCCGATCGCCTCGAATGGCTGGCCCCGTACGGCGCCACTGCCCTGTTCGTCGCCGGCGGCACAGGTGAATTCTTTTCGCTGACCCCCGAGGATTACACGCAGGTCGTTAAAGTGGCGGTGGAAACTTGCCGCGGCAAGGTGCCGATCCTGGCTGGCGCCGGCGGCCCTACCCGCACTGCCATCAAGTACGCCCAGGAAGCCGAGCGCCTTGGCGCCCACGGCATTTTGCTGATGCCGCATTACCTGACCGAAGCCAGCCAGGACGGCCTGGTCGAACACGTTGCCGCCGTCTGCGCGTCGGTAAAATTCGGCGTCGTCATCTACAACCGCAATGTCTGCAAACTGAACGCGCAGTCGCTGCTTGAATTGGCCGACCGCTGCCCGAATCTGATCGGGTTTAAAGACGGCGTCGGCGAAATCGAAACGATGGTCACCATCCGCCGCACACTGGGCGACCGTTTTACGTACCTGGGCGGCCTGCCGACTGCGGAAGTGTATGCGGCGGCCTACAAGGCGCTGGGCGTGCCGGTGTATTCGTCGGCCGTGTTCAACTTCATCCCGAAAACCGCCATCGAGTTTTATGAAGCCGTCCGTACCGACGACTTCGCCACGACCAACCGCCTGATCGACACTTTCTTCCTGCCATATCTCGACATCCGCAACAAAAAAGCCGGTTACGCCGTCAGTATCGTGAAAGCCGGCGCCACGCTGGTGGGCCACACGGCCGGCCCGGTGCGCACCCCGCTGATCGACCTGAACCCGCAGGAATGCGAACAACTCGACGCGCTGATCAAATCGCTCGGCCCCCAATAAGGCGTCATCATGACCACTATCCTGAACGGCAAGCTGCTGATCGGCGCAAACAGCGTCGCGGGCACCGCGGCCCCACTGCGCGCGGTCGATCCCGCCACTGGCGCCACCATCGAACCTGACTTCGGCACCGCCACCGTCGCTGACGTGGCCCGCGCCTGCACGCTCGCGGAGCAAGCCTTCGACACCTACCGCGCCACCACGCCGGACGCCCGCGCCGCGTTCCTGGAAACCATCGCCCAGAACATCGTCGACATCGGTCCGGCCCTGATCGCGCGTGCCATGCTGGAATCGGGCCTGCCGCAAGCGCGCCTGGAAGGCGAGCGCGGCCGCACTGTGAACCAGTTGCGCCTGTTTGCCAAAGTCGTCCGCGATGGCCATTTTCTCGGCGCTGCGCTCGACTCGGCGCTGCCGGAACGCGTGCCGGCCCGCCCCGACCTGCGCCTGCGCAAAATCGCGCTCGGTCCGGTCGCGGTCTTCGGTGCCAGCAATTTCCCGCTGGCGTTTTCAGTGGCCGGCGGCGACACCGCCTCGGCACTGGCGGCCGGATGCCCGGTTGTCGTCAAAGCCCACAGCGCCCACCCCGGCACGTCGGAACTGGTGGGTCGCGCGGTGCAGGCCGCAGTGGCTGCTTGCGGTCTGCCGGAAGGCGTATTTTCGCTGCTGCATGGCGACGGCCGCACCATCGGCCAGGCGCTGGTGACCAATGCCGCCATCAAGGCGGTTGGCTTTACCGGCTCGCGCCAGGGTGGCCTGGCGCTGGTCCGTGCTGCGGCCCAGCGCGCCGAGCCGATTCCTGTTTATGCTGAAATGAGCAGCGTCAATCCAATGTTCCTGTTGCCGGAAGCGCTGGCGCAGGGCGCCGCCAGCATCGGCACCGGTTTCGTCGATTCGCTGACGCTCGGTTCGGGCCAGTTCTGCACCAACCCTGGCCTGGTGATTGCGTTGTCCGGCCCCGCGCTGGACACGTTCATCGATGCTGCCTCGGCAGCTTTGCAGGCCAAGGTGGGCGCCACCATGCTGACGCCAGGCATCCACGCGGCGTTCAATGCAGGCGTGACAAAACTGGCCGCCGAGCCCGGCGTGGCGCCCGTGGCGCGCGGTCAGGCCGGCACCACCGCCCACGCCGGCCAGGCCGCGCTGTTTGTCACCGATGCCGCCAATTTCATCGCCAACCCGGCGCTGGAAGATGAAATTTTTGGCGCGGCGGCACTTATCGTGCGTTGCGACGAGATCAGCCAGTTGCATCAGCTGGCCGAACACCTGGACGGCCAGCTGACCGCCAGCCTGTTCGTCACCGATCATGACAAAGCCCTGGCACTGGCATTGTTGCCCACGCTTGAGCGCAAGGCCGGACGCGTGCTGGTGAATGGCTTTCCGACCGGCGTCGAGGTGTCGCACGCGATGGTGCATGGCGGCCCGTTCCCGGCCACATCGGACAGCCGCAGCACATCGGTGGGCGCGGCCGCCATCGACCGCTTCCTGCGTCCAGTCAGCTACCAGGATTTTCCTGCATGGTTATTACCAAGCGCCTTGCAGGACGATAATCCATTGAATTTGTGGCGATTGCGCAACGGAGAATTAGCAAAAACGTGAGACTGCCACTTACAATGGGTAACTGTTTCTCATTTACAACTATTCGGAGATATCCTTGAACAAAAATCTGATCGTTACCGCCATCCTGCTTGGCACCAGCGCTGTCGCCAGTGCCCAGTCGTCGGTGGCCATTTACGGCATCGTCGATGCCGGCTTCGTCGGCGAACGTGGCGGCGTCACCAGCAACAATAAAATCACCAGCGGCGCCGCATCGGCATCGCGCATCGGCTTCAAGGGTTCAGAAGACCTGGGCGGCGGCATGGCGGCCATCTTCACGCTGGAGTCGGGCGTCAAGATCGACACCGGCGAGCTCGATGCCACCAACACGCTGTTCAATCGCCAGGCATTTGTCGGCCTGAAAACCACCGCCGGCACCGTCACGCTCGGCCGCCAGTACACGCCGTTCCACAACGCACTGGCGCAAGTGGCCGATCCGTTTGGCACCGGCTACGCAGGCGGCTCCAAAAACCTGTTTCCTGATTCGGGCACCAATGTCCGCACCAGCAACACGGTGGTGTACACCTCGCCTACCGTGTCGGGCGTCACTGCCGATGTTGCGTACGCGTTCGGCGAACAAGCTGGCAACAACGATGCCGGCCGCCAGTTCGGCGCATCGCTCGGGTATGTCAACGGCCCGTTGACGGCGCGCGTGGCCTACAACAACAAGAATACCGACACCATCGCCGTCGGTACGACTGCAGCCATCCGCCGCGACATCGGTCACAATACGCTGGTCGCCGCCAACTACAACTTCGGCCCGGTGCGTGCCTATGCTGCAGCCAGTTTCGACAAAGGCCCGGGCAGCGCGCCACTGGGAAATTCGAACAATCCGTACGGCGCTACCCGCGCACCGACGGCGTCGCTGGACGGCAACGAGTTCCTGATCGGCCTGTCGGCGCCAGTGTGGACCGGTACCCTGCTGGCCTCGGTGCAGCACAAGAACGACAAGACCAGTGTCAACCAGGATGCCACCGGCTGGGGCGTGGCCTATCTGTACCCGCTGTCGAAGCGTACCAATCTGTACGGCGCGTACGGTTCGATCAACAACAAGAACGGCGCTGGCTACACGGTAGCAAACAACACCGAAACCGGCACCGGCGACAAGGCGTTCAACCTGGGCGTGCGTCACACGTTTTAATCTGGACGGTTTTACTCAGTAAAAAAGCGCCAGCCGGAGTAATCCGACTGGCGCTTTTTTGTATGTGTCTCTGATGTTTACCGGTCGAAGCTCGGGCGCTTGTTATCGAACTTCCAGCCCGGATAAAAATACTGCATCGCGATGGCGTCGTTGCGCACGCCCAGCCCTTTCGACAGATACAACTGGTGCGCCGCTTCGAGTGCCTCCATGTCGATCTCGATGCCAAGGCCCGCCTTTGCCGGCACGGCGATCTTGCCGCCGGCGATCTGGAGCGGCGCTTTGGTGAGACGCTGGCCGTCCTGCCAGATCCAGTGCGTATCGAGCGCGGTGATCTTGCCCGGTGCGGCGGCGCCCACCTGCGTAAACATTGCCAGCGAAATGTCAAAATGGTTGTTCGAATGCGAGCCCCAGGTCAGACCCCATTCGTGGCACAGCTGCGCCACGCGCACCGAACCTTGCATGGTCCAGAAGTGCGGGTCGGCCAACGGGATGTCGATCGATTGCAGCTGGATCGCGTGGCCCATTTCACGCCAGTCGGTGGCGATCATGTTGGTGGCAGTGGGCAAGCCGGTGGCGCGCCGGAATTCCGCCATCACTTCGCGGCCCGAGTAACCGTTTTCGGCGCCACATGGGTCTTCTGCGTACGCCAGCACGTGGCCCTGGCCGCGGCACAGGCGAATGGCTTCTTTCAGCGACCAGGCGCCGTTCGGGTCGAGCGTCACGCGCGCGTCCGGAAAACGTTCGGCCAGCGCGGTGACCGCTTCCATTTCCTCGTCGCCGCGCAGCACGCCGCCTTTCAGCTTGAAGTCCTTGAAGCCATAACGGTCGTACGCCGCTTCGGCCAGGCGCACGATGGCTTCCGGCGTCATGGCTTTTTCGTGGCGAACGCGCGACCAGGCATCGGCATTGCCAGGGTCGCTGTCGTATTCCAGGTCGGTGGCGGCGCGGTCGCCCACGTAAAACAGGTAGCCGAGCATCTCCACTTCATCGCGCTGCTGGCCTTCGCCGAGCAAGGCACAGACCGGCACGCCGAGGAACTGCCCGAGCAGATCGAGCAATGCCGATTCGACGGCGGTGACTGCGTGAATGGTGATACGCAGATCGAAGGTCTGCAGGCCGCGCCCGCCGGCATCGCGGTCGCGGAAGGTTGCGCGGACCTGATTCAGCACGCGCTGGTAGTTGCCCAGCGACTGGCCCACGATCAGCGGACGCGCATCTTCCAGCGTCTGGCGGATCGGCTCGCCGCCCGGCACCTCGCCCACGCCGGTATTGCCCGCACTATCGGTCAGGATCACGATGTTGCGCGTGAAATATGGCCCATGCGCGCCGGAGAGATTGAGCAGCATGCTGTCGCGCCCGGCTACCGGGACGACCCGCATGGCGGTGATGGTGGGCGCGTGACCAGCGTGCTGCGGGACGCTGGATGGTGTGTTCTGCTGCATGAATGTCTCCTGTCATGGTTGGTTATCAGTCGTCGTACAACATCATTGAAGTATAAAGTTGTCTGGGACGGATGGCAACCGGTACGTGAACCTTCGTTGGCATGGCAATGGTTGTCTGACCTCTTATACGCTCCGTGAATGATCCACATCTGAAATCGCAATTGGATTTTGGCGACGGCGGCCGGCATAGTGTCACCATCTATTCCACTTATTCCGGGACGCACCATGAACACAATCGCCAACGCCACCACTGCCGACTTTTCCACCGACACTGCCATCACCGGTACCGCTTTCTTTGCCACACTGCTGAACAACATGCTGGCCTTGCTGCGCCTGTCCGGTGGCGCAAACAGTATCGACCCTGAATTGCTGGCGACCCGCATCGTCTTCGAGTAATCGTCTTCTGCAAGAAAACCTGGCAAACAAACAAGTCGGTTGGCCTCCCGTACTGGCCAGGTTGACAATGCCGATTGTCATGCGCCAGGTGGCTGGCGCTATCACACCCTCTCCCCACCACCGCGTTCCGCCTTTGCCACGCTAATTAAGTGCGTTGCTGCAACAATCATTGCAAATAAGCTGAATAGGGTATCGCGCGGGACTGACAGCAGGTAACATTCATCATTCCATTGCTACAACGTAACGGGCAGCGCATTTACATTTGCGCGACTTTTACTGCAGACTAAAACGCTCGCTTTTGATGACACTTCCTGCTACTCCCGAGTCGACGCGCCTCACTGCGCTGTGCTCGCTTAATCTTCTCGACACGCCTCCCGAGGCGAGGTTTGACCGGTTCACGCTGCTCGCCACGGCAGCTTTCGGCGTGCCGATTGCGCTGGTATCGCTGGTCGATGCCGACCGCCAATGGTTCAAATCGCGGCAGGGGTTAGACGCTACAGAAACGCCGCGCCCGCTGGCATTTTGCAACTATGCCATTGCATCGGAGGAAACATTCATCGTGCCGGACACGGCGCTGGATCCCCGCTTTGCCGACAGCCCGCTGGTGTTGGGCGCCCCGTTCATCCGCTTCTATGCCGGCCACCCCATCCGTACAATCGACGGCCATGCTGCAGGCACGTTGTGCGTGATGGATACCAGGCCGCGCGCTTTCACGCCGCCGGAGCAGGCAATGCTGGTGTCGCTGGCGAAATTAGTGGAAGACGAGATGAACCGGAATTCCCTGATCGACGCGCGCATGCGGGCAGAAATTGCCTTGCACCAGCTCAACCTCGATCTGGAACAGCGCGTGGTCGAACGCACCCAGGCAATTGCCATCAGGAACAGCGAACTGCAGCGCGAGATCGAGCGCCGGGCCGCCGTCGAGGCCACGCTGCGCCAGTCGGAACAGCGGATCCGCACAATTACCGAAAACCTGCCGACGCTGATTGCGCAGGTTGATCGCAACGGCATTTTTACGTTCGTCAATTCGCGTACCGCCAAATTTTACGGTGGCACCGCCGAAGAATTGCTGCACAAACCGATACGCGCGGCGTACAGCGAACGCGATTACGCCAGGGTCGCGCCGCATGTGGAACTGGCCAGATCGGGCCAGCGCGCGAGCTTCGAAAGCGAAATTCTGATCGACGGCAAAACATTCTGGTACCACGCCTCGTTCGTGCCGCAATTAACGGCGGACGGCCAGCCAGACGGTTTTTTCGCCATGGCGTTCGATATCACCGCGCGGCGCGAGACGGAAATTGCGCAGGTACGCAGCGAAGAACGCTTGAAAACCATTACGGACAACCTGCCCGTGCTGATTTCGTATATCGACACCGACATGCGCTACCGGTTCGCCAACGCCATGTATCAGGACTGGCTGGGCGTGGCGCCGGCCGACATGCTGGGCCGTACCATCGAGGAAGCGTTCGGCGCGACCTATTCGGACGAGCGTCTGCCGTTTTTACGGCGCGCGATGGCCGGTGAAATGTGCACGACCGAGTACACGGTGACCCGCAAGCGCCACCAGCGCATCCTCAGCACGACGTATATTCCCCACAGCCGGGACGGCAGGATCGTCGGCGCCTACGTACTCGGCACCGACACCACGGCCGCGCGCGAACACGAGCGCCAGTTGCTGACACTGGCCAATTCCGATCCCCTGACCGGCCTGCCGAACCGGCGCATGTATGAATTCCAGCTCGACAAGGCGCTGGCCAATGCGCGGCGCCAGCGTAGTCAGCTGGCACTGGTGTATCTGGACCTGGACAATTTCAAGAAGATCAACGATACGCTGGGGCACGCGGTGGGCGATGAAGTACTGATCGAATTCGGCAAGCGCGTGAAATCAGCGCTGCGCGAAACCGACATGCTGGCGCGCCTGGCGGGGGATGAATTCACCATCATTCTCGAGTCGAGTGGCGGTTATGAAGGTGGCGAACGGGTGGCCCACACCATCCTGCGTGCGCTGGCCGAGCCGTTCATGACCGACAAGCAGCGGCTGCAGATTTCGGCAAGTATCGGCATTGCGCTGGGCGGTCCGCGCTCGAGCGCCATCTCGCTGGCCAGCAGTGCCGACGCTGCGCTGTATGCGGCCAAGCGTGCAGGCAAGAACCGGTATGTACTGCAAGCCTGCGCCAGCGAAGCGCCCTTCTCGCAGCGGGACGCCTTCCATTTCAACGATACCGCGCAGCCGCACTGATACAGCACTGGCGCGGGGCGGCGTCATGGCTTATGCTGGCGCCTGATTTTTATGCCGCCAGTGCCCAGTGCCAGTGCCAGTGCCCAGTACGATGACCGACCCCACCCGCAAGTCCTCCCACGCACCGCCGCCGCTGGCTGCCTCGCGTCCTGCATCGCCTGATGCGCTGGCGGCCGTCATGCACGCGCGCACCGCGCGCGATGCAGAGGTGCGTGGCGTCAGTTCGATAGCCGCCATGGTGGATGCGATCCGGGACGCTGCCCGCGCGCTGCCCTTGTTCTCCGACGTGCCGCGGGTGGCGCGGCTCGATGCCGCCGGGTTCCGTGCGCGCGCCTTGCAAGGGCTGCCGTTTCTGATCACCGGCGTGGCGGGGCGCTGGCCACTTGCGCAGCTGTCGCTGCAGGCGCTGCGATCCGACTACGGCCACCTGCCTGTACGGGCGCGCACCGGGGACTACATCAACACCGCCTTCGCACCGGACCGGGCCATGCAGGACATGTCGCTGCAGGACTATCTCGACCTGGTGGCGCACAGCACGGACGGCTTGCCGCCTTACCTCGGCAACCTGGAACTGCGCGCGCTGAACCGGCTGTGCCATTGGCCGACATGGTTCGACAAAATGGGCCCACCGCGCTTCTGGATCGGCCCTGCGGGCACGGTGACGCCGCTGCATTGCGACTACGACGACAATCTGTTCGCGCAACTGTGGGGCACCAAGCGGATATTTCTGGCGCCCCCGCACCACGACGCATTCCTGTATCCGAAAGAGGCAAATGCCATCCTGTCCGGCTCGCCGTTCGACCCGGAAGCGCCGGATTTCGCGCGTTTTCCACTGGCGCGCCAGGCTGCCCTGGTCGAATGCATCGTCGCGCCGAGCGAGATGCTGTACGTCCCGGCCGGCTGGTACCACCAGGTGCGCGCGCTGACCTTCTCGCTCTCCTCGAACCGCTGGGCGCGGGCCGTCCCTGCCGCACTGGGCGCCGCCCCCAACCTACGCCGCCCCTAACCACCCCCAACCCGGGGTCAGGTCTGCCATTCGTACACGAGCTCTACTGTTCCACTGTGCGCCAGCGTTTTCTTCTGCTGCCATTGCAAGAAGTTTCGGTTACAAAGATGAGGCCGTGTCGGAATGGCAGACCTGACCCCGGGTGTCGACCTCGGTGAGGCGCGGCACCGGGCGTGCGGCAGCCGGCCTCGAACAGGCCGGCGCGGGGGATCTGGTGGGGGTGGCCGATTCACGCTCCTGGTTCAGCTATTACTACTGGTTCGATGATGGCCTGGCGCCCGATTTTGCGCGAACGGTAGAACTTCACCGCAAGCCCGGCGACGACCCGGCCGAACTGTTCAACGATGCTGCACTGCGCTTTCCCAAGCTGGCAGTGGTGATGCGCTTGCTAAGGCGCAGGCCGGGCAAGCGGACCTTGATGGATGTGATCGGGCTAAATGCATCGGTCGTCAAGCGTTCGCACGGCCGCCCTGTCGACGATCGGCGCTGGGTCCGCTGATCATCAGCGACGATGGCGCTGCGCTTTCACCCGGCCCGGTCGATGCTCGTGCAATCAAACAGATTGCGCTCGACATTGTGTTCGACGATGCCTATGCGCCCTGCGTAACAGCGCCGGAGCCAGCGACGGCGACCGCGACCGCTGCGCAGATGTATTAAAAAAATTCACATACATTCATCAGCGTTCACCAGCGAGACACGCTTGGCTCGAAGCGCCAAGCGTGTCTCGCGCGGTTATCGGGCTTGTCGGGCTCGTCGGCACGCCCTGGCAAATGCAGACATTTTTGCCCTTGATGAGGAAGAGGTCGCAATCTTTGTCGTAGAAAACTTTCATTTTTTATCCTGGTAAATTATATGTGTGAGTAGTGCTGAGGCCGTGTCGGATTGGCAGACCTGACCCCGGGTTGGACCGGCCTGTGCATGCAGCAAGCTGAAAAACCCCGGCCGCGGCTGGTAGCGGCCACGCTCGACGGTCCAGTAGCGCTGGCCACGGGGACCGGCGATGAATGCGGTGCGCCGTGCCATGCGACCGAGTCCGGTCACCGACTTCGACACGATGTAACGAATAACGCCATCCGGCCCGAGGATCACGGTGCAGCCGCCGTGAACGGGAAACGTGGGTCCGGTCGATGGTGTCACTTCGCAGCGCTGCACGACTTCGGCGACCAGGTCGAACACGATCTGGCGTGCCGGGCCGATGCGGCGTGCGCTACGGATCGACATTACGGTCGGCAAACCGATGGCGCCGGGTGCGAAACCGGGCGTGCCTGGGGGCACCAGACCAAACTCGTCGGCATGGTGTGGCTGCGCGACGTATTCGCCCAGCACACGCGCCTGGCGCAGCAATTCTGCGCTGCTGGCCGGACAACCCGGGTCGCCATCGAATTCCAGATGGCCAAAATCAAGTTGCGCGAGCGGTGCATGGCGCTGGCGCGGCGCACGCCACAGCAGCGCTGCTTCCGACAGGTCGCTGACGCCGCGCGGCAAAATGGCATGGCGTAAAAACGCGCCGGTCAGGGCTTCACGGTAGCCCCACGGATCGTCCGGCACCAGGTCGTTGTCGGCCGTGATCAGGGCCCGCAAAAATTCGCCGAAACGGATATCGATCGGGGGACAATAATCGATGGCGCGGATCAGCATGCCCTGGAAGTGAGCGGCCAGCGCGCTGATTTTATCGGCCAGCAAATCGGCCAGATCGGGCGCCAGTTCGCCCGGACGCAGCACGCCGCTGCCGTCGCTGGCCAGGCGCAGGTACGGCGCCGTCTTGCGCTTGAATACTTCCAGGAAGGCGTCGAAGACGGCCGCTACCAGCACGGCGCCGAGCGCATGCGCTTCCAGCGTGTCGTCATACAGCAGTGGCTCGCCGCTGTCGAAGGCCGAGCGCAGTGCACCGTGGCAACCGGAAGCGTAACCGGCCTGGCGCGCCAGGTCGACCAGCACTGCCGACTGTTCCAAAACGCCGCGCGTGCTGACGATGGCGGCGCGTACCAGGTCGCGGTAAGCGAGCCGCTGGAACACCGCGATCAAGTCGGCAAACGCTTCGTGGAATGCCGCCACGTCCGGGCCGCTCGGTACATCGAAATGACTGCGCAGGCCATCCAGCACGGCGTGGCTCATTTCATGCGCGATGATGTCGTGCGACAGGCACGTAAACACATATTCGCCGGGCAGCGTGGAGATCGCCCCGTGCAGGTCGGGCGCCTGCGCGTAGCCGAAACACAATGCGCCGGCCTGCTTGTCGTAGCACGCGTTAATGCCGGTGAACGCGTGCGGACGCAGCCACAGGCGGCCAGCGTCGATGGTGCGCGTAAAACCCCAGGTCAGGTCGCGGCCCAGTGCGACCCGGAACGCGGCATACACATTGCTGCACACCGCGTACAACATCTGCTTGTGAAAGCGCTGGTCGGACGGCGCCGGATCGTAGCCGCCGCTGAGCAACGCATACGTACTGTTCAAATCGGCCGGCAGCGAATCGCGCCCGGTCGCCGGATCGTGCGGATCGAGCCGGAACAGGCGGCTCTCCGGGCCGGGTTGCAATGGTTCATAGCCCACATTGACGGTAGTGACGCCACCG
The DNA here is from genome assembly GCA_030853745.1 of Pseudomonadota bacterium. Taxonomy (GTDB): domain Bacteria; phylum Pseudomonadota; class Gammaproteobacteria; order Burkholderiales; family Burkholderiaceae_D; genus JALYUM01. Next base: position 16,965 of record JALYUM010000107.1, read on the forward strand.
GCCCGGCGCGACAGCGTCGGGTCGACTGTAAAAATACGCAACGGCCGATACAGCGGCGCCTCGCGCCCCTGCGCCACCACGCGTGCCACCGTGCGCGTGACGTCGGGGCCAATGGCAAAGCGCGCCACGCCACCTGGTAAAAGGTGACGCGGCACGACAGCCACCGCTGGCGCGGTCACGCCAGAGCCGGGACCGCGGCTTTGCGCCAGCGCGGCCACCGGTTCGGTGGTGGACGCGGGAAACCGTACTGGGTTGCTCATCGCTCCTCCTGCGGTTGACTACGACTAATACAGATGGGCCGGTTCACGGCGTTCACGCAGCCGCTGCTCCGATGGCTGTGTCCCCATTCCCATACCGGCGTGCGCTACCGACGCCAGTTCCCCCTGCAGCGGTTGCAGCAACGCCAGCGCCCGTCTTGGCTCGCTGCTGTACAAATCGGCGTGCTGCTGTGGCGCCGCGCCAAAAGCCTGCGTCACACGCCGCGCAAAATCGCGGTTGCTCATCCCGGTCCCCTGCTGTTTCAGCACTTGCAGCGCATAGCGGGTAAAGTCGCCATTGCCCTGGCTCTCCAGCGCCACTTCGGACGCGAGACACGCGGAAAAGACGACTTCGCGCATCGACTCCATGCTGCCGCCCGGCCCTGCGGTGCGCCCCATGGACAAGCCCCTGGTACCAGCCCGCCGTTTGGCCACGTAGTTCGCGAGCACGCGCGGCGAGGCTGTCACAAAGCGGGCGCGCTTGCCGGCTGCCAGTGGCATTGGTCGGGCGCCGAACGCCATACGCGAGATGGTGCCGGAAAAACAGCAATCGAAAAAGCACGTGAGGTTGACGCCTTCCGGCAGTTGCGCAAATATTGCGCGGATATCGTCATCGATGATCAGGTTGCCGTCATCGAAATCGACCGGGCACATTGCTTCATCGTAGCCGTCGTCCTCGTCCCCGTCGTTGTCGACGACATTGGTGCCGTGGCCCGAATACTGGAACACGATCACGTCACCGGCGCGGCTGTTGCCCACCAGCGCCATCATTTCCTGCCGCATGTTCCCGGCTGTCGCTTCGCCGTCGAGCAGCATCTGCGGTGCGTCGAAACCCAGATTGACGAAGGCGTCCGCCCAGGCCCGGGCGTCGTTGACACAGCCCGTCAGCGGATTATTTGGATACGCATTGATGCCGACGCACAGCGCCGTGCGTCGCCCGCGCGCGGTTGCAGTGCCGGGCGCGACAGGTGCGCCTGACCAGGCCGACGCTGGTGCACCCGACCAGGCCGACGCTGGTGCGCCCGACCAGGCCGACGCTGGTGCACCTGTCCAGGCCGACGCTGGCGCGGCCGCCGGTGCGCTCCAGCCTGCGCCCGGCATGTCATCCCACTCCTCCATCGGCGCACGCCACGGATCGACGGTGAGCGCCCGCGATGCCGGCAGTTCCACGATGCGGTCGGCATCGCCCTTGCCCAGCACGCGCCGCACGATGCTGCCCATTGTCGCCGGATCGTCGTCAAAGCCGCCATGCGTGCGCGAGCGGCTGGCGCTGCGTCCGCGCTCGAGGCTGTTATCGGCCCAGACGATCTCTGCAGTTTTTTCACCGCCGGCCAGCCCGAACAGCCGCTTCATGTCGGCATCCATGCGCAGGCACCGTTCCAGCCCCAGGATCGGCTGGTCCAGATCCGGCTCCAGGCCTTTATGAATCAGGTACAGCAAGGATTTACGATACACCCCGGCGCAATTGTCTTCTTTCTCGTAGCTGTCGGCCATGGTGTACATCGTCAGTTTCTCGACACCTTGTTTCGGGCCGATGCGCGCGTACAAATTATTGCGGAACAGATCGACCCGCACTGCCGGCGCCAGCAGGTGCAAACTGTCGAAGCGGGGCACGCCACGCGCCAGCGCGCACGGGATGAAATGGCTGTGGAAGATTGCGCCGGCACTGTGACCGGCCGCATGGATTTCCACGTCGTCAGGATTGGCCTGGCAAAACGCTGCCAGCTGCTGAGCGACATAAAACGCGCCACCGGTCGGTTGCAACCCGCTCGACGATTGCTGGGCGCTCCACTTCATCGAGTTCCAGATCTGCACGCCCCCGACCCGGTGCGCGAACGCTTCAATCAGCGGGTCGCTGATATGGTCGGAAAAAATATTCCGGGGCGCCACGTCACGGCCCTGCTGCCAACGTTCGAGCATCTGGCCCAGCACTTCGGCGAGGCCGGTTTCCCAGATAAAGTGAATCGGATAGATGCCGTTGCTCTTCCACCAGCCGATGCGCGAATGCGCGGCCGCCAGTGCGTCGGCTTCGCTGGTCAGGCCGCCATGGGCGTAGAACATCAGGCGCAACCGGCCGCCCTGCGCGCGTGCGGCCTTTAACGCAGCCGGCAGATAGTCGTCGAAAATGGCATCGACGTCGTGCGCCGACGTGGTCCAGTCGCCCTTGTCGGAAAACAGGCCCATGCGCAGGTTGACGATGTGCGGACGCATGGCTGCCAGATCGGCCGCATCGAAACGGATTTGACCACGCTGACCCGCCTGGCGCGGCGCCCGGTTGTCAGCCGGCCCGTGATTGCACGGCTCGGCATCGAATGGATCGGCCGGGCTACTGGCACCGCTTTGCAAATCGTCGATGGCGTCGCGCACCACTTGCTGCATCTCCAGCTGGTCGGGCGAAAATGGCCCATCGGCCGGCCGCGCCGAACGCGCGCCGCTGATCAGTTGAATGCGCGCCTGGTCGACGTCGTACAGCACTTCCTGGTAATCGATGCTGGTGCCGGGGCAGCTTTTTGTCGACATCATATTGTGCAGTTGCAAGGAGCCGGTCGGCAAGCCGAAGCGCTGCTGCACGCGGGCAATCACTTCGATGGCAGCGGCACGCTGCGAACCGTCGAACGGGTCTTTGCCCTCGTCGAAATCGCCGATCATTTCGAACATGAACGGACCGGCCTGCTCATTGCCGTTGTGACCGGAGGCACTGGCCGGCGCACGGTTCCAGTCGCGGCCCAGCCAGATAGCGCCATCGGGCGCAATCGAAATATGCTGCGCGATGTCGGACCAGTGATTGGTTTCGGTATGAAACCGCCACATGGCGACGATGGTGTCATGCCCGCGGTACTGGGTCCGGTTCGGACGCCATGTGTGATGCATGTGCACCGCGTTGATTTTTCGTGTGAAGGGGAACTTCGACAGCAGCTCGGCAAATTGCTCGATGCTGATTTTTTTGAACGGCGCAGGCATGACATGGTCTCCTAAGCATTCGTGGTTGAGTCCGTCTTTGACAAATGTCAACCGTTCAAGCTTAGGGTATGCGCCGTGGGTTGCAAGCGGCGCGCCATATCAAACCATTATTTATTATTTTGACGACGCGCTAAAACCACAGTTATGCAGACTGCGTTAAGCGCACCTTTCGACAAAATTTTAATGATTGTGACGGGGCAAATTTTGACCGACGCCGCGGTAGCCCAGCGCCAGCTCCATGCACGCGCCACTGTCGAGTTGGCCGACGGTAGCCCGATAAATTTCCTGCCACGGCGTCTGGCTGGGTGGCGTGGCCGGCACGGGCTCGGCCCGGCGCCGGTCCAGCTCATCCTCCGGCACCAGCATATTGCAGCTACGCAGCGTCAGATCGACCCGCACCAGGTCGCCGGTGCGCAGCAGCGCCAGGCCGCCGCCAGCCGCGCTTTCCGGCGATGCGTGCAGGATCGA
>JALYUM010000118.1 GCA_030853745.1 Pseudomonadota bacterium
CCCGGCGCCAGGCTTCCCGTCAGCGTGGGCATTTGCCCGCTCGCGGCAACGCGCACGCGCGCCTGGTATTCCTGCAGCCGCGACAGCGCTACCCGCACATCGCCATTGCTTTGTTCAGCCTGGCTGACGAGCTGATCCAGCACGGGATCGCCAAAGCTGCGCCACCAGTCGCGTTCGACTGGCGCACCGCTTACAACCGGGCTGCGCCACTGCGCCGGCGTGGTCAACGTCGACTCCGGCGGCGGTTGCGGCTTCATCGCGCAGCCGGTCAGCGCCAGGGATAGTGACAGCGCGATCACACGCAGACTCATCGCACGGCCCCGGCAACTTTCGAATCGATGCTGACCACCACCGACATGCCCGGCCGCAAGCGCTGCGCCAGCGGCTGGTTCGGATCGATCGTGATGCGCACCGGAATGCGCTGCGCAATCTTGACGTAGTTGCCAGTGGCGTTATCTGCCGTGATGACCGAAAACTCGGAGCCGGACGCCGGCGAAATTTTCTCGACATGCCCGGTCAAACGCGCATTGTCCAGCGCGTCCACCGTAAAGCGTACCGGCTGGCCGATGCGGATATTTGCCATCTGCGTTTCTTTCATATTGGCGATGATCCATACCTGATCAGGCACCAGCGCTGTCAGCTGCGTGCCGGCGTTGACGAACGCGCCCTGGCGCACCGTCACCTGGCCCAGCTGGCCGTCGCGCGGGGCGATGATGCGCGTGTTCGACAGATTGATTTCAGCCAGTTGCACAGCGGCCTCGGCATTTGCGACCGCAGCCTGCAGCCCCTCGCGGTTGACGCCGACACTGCGCAGCGACTGGCGTGAAATTTCCAGCGCCGCAGTCGCCTGCGCCGTGCCACTCGCGGTCAGGGCGCGCGCGGCGCGGGCTGAATCGCGTTCGCGCGCCGACAGCGAACCATCCGACGCCAGCTCTTCCACGCGGCGCAAATCCGCTGCAGCGCGATCGGCCTGCGCTTTGGCATTCGCCACTGCCGCCTGGTTTTGCGCGACGGTCGCCTCCGCGCTGGCAGCCGTTTGCGGATTATTGGCCAGCGCGGCTTTCTGCGCGGCCAGCTGGGCGCGGGCCTGGTCGAGGCGCTGGCGATAAATGCGGTCGTCGATGCGCACCAGCAAGTCGCCTTTGTGCACCTGCTGGAAATCCTGGACGTTGACTTCGACCACGTAACCGCTCAACTGCGGGCTGATGATGGTCACCTGGCCGCGCACCAGTGCGTTTTCGCTACTCTCGATGGTGCTGTGGAACGGCGGCAAATCCCATGCGTACAGTACGATCAGCACGCCCACCAGCGCCACCATCGAAAAGGCGACAGCTGACGGCCAGATGCGGCGCTTCGGGGGCGGCAATGCGGCGGGCGCAGGCGGCGCGGCCGGTGCGACAGGCGCAGCAGCGTGACTGGCGGGAGCGGCGTAGTTGGGTGTCTCGGGCATATTAATCGGTCACAGTGTCGGTAGCGGGAAGACGTGGCAAGGGGCTGGGGGTGGCAGGCGCCGGCGGCGGAAATGGCGACGGCACTTTCATTACCATGTTGTACAGCGTGTGACCGGAAATCCATAGTGCGGTGACGAGCGCAATGCCGCAAATAAGGAAGAAAACATCGTTGTAGGCCAGCACATTGGCCTCGCGCGCCACCGCCGCTTGCAGCGCGCTCAAGCCCTGGGCCGTGCGCGCTGTGGGGTCGACAATGGCCTTCGCGTACGCCGCAGCGCCGCTTTGAATGCGCGCGGCCACCAGCGGGTCGAGCGAACTCAGGTGATCGGTCAGGATGCTCGAATGGTATTTTTCGCGCATCACCTGAAACGTACCCAATGCAGCCGACCCAATCAGGCCACCCAGGTTCTGCGTCAATCCGAACACCACTGAAAAAGTGATCAGGTTGCCCGGGTTGCCGATCACATGCCCGATCAGGGAAATCACCAGCGGCCCAAGGAACAGCGCGCCGCCGAACGCCAGCAGGGCCTGGCTCAGGTACATTTCTTCCGGGCGCGTCAGGCTGGTGGCGTGTGCATCCATCCACGCGCCCACTGCCATCAGCAGCAAGGAGATGATTTGCGGCGCCTGCAGGTGCTGCACATTGGTCGTCAGCGCCGCCACCAGGATGCCGGCAATCGTGGCAATCAGCACAATGACGAACAGCATCTGCAGCTGGTCCGTGCCAAGGCCGATGGTGCGCAGAAATCCGACGGCGCCCACGCTCTGTTCGGACAGCACTACCCGCACCAGCACCAGCGACATGGCCAGCGCGGCAATATTCCCGGTGCGCAGCCAGCGCAGGTTCAGCAGCGGATGCGCGCGGTTGTGTTCGACAGCAATGGCCGCCACGATCAGCACCACCGACCCGGCCAGCGCCATCCCGATCCACGGCGTTTCGCGCCACCATAAAATGCGCCCGAAGGTCAGCGCCGCGCACAGCAGCGCCACGCCCGGCGCGAACAGGCCGAAGGTCACAAAATCGAAGCCCCGGAACGCCTTGAAACGGTCGCCCGGCGGCAATTTCAATAACAAAACCGCACCCAGCGACAGCAGCGTCAGACCCAGTTCGAACAGGTACAAGCCGCGCCACTCGGCGAACTCGAGTAAATCGCTGGAAAAAATATACGCGATCGGCAGCGCCAGTTGCGACATGCCCAGCGACAACGCCATCCCTTTCAGCCGCCATTCCTTCTTGAACGCCTGCAAGGTGTAATACAGGCCGAGCGAACTGAGCGCGGCGCCCACCATGCCGTGGGCGGCGCGCACCGCGATGGCCGAGGCAAGGTCATTGACGAACAGGTGGCCAAACGTGACCAGCGCATACAGCACGAGGAAAAATTCAGTGAACAGGCGCAGGCCGAATTGCTGACGGAACTTCACCAGCAATAAATTCATCGACGCGTTGGCCATCACGTATGCGGCCGGCAGCCAGTTGGTTTCAGTCGAGTACGCGCCCAGCGTGCCTTGCAGGCTGATCAGGTTGACCGATACCAGCGCATTGCCCAGCCCGCCTGTCAGGGTGACCAGGATCCCGACGATCAGGTAGGCAAAGCGCTTCGCGGTGGAATGGTTCGGCGTCGACGGAGAACCCGGCATCAGGGGCTTCTCGCTGGGATCCCAGTCGCGCGGCGCGTATTTGTTCATCGGATGTGGAAAGGGAGGGAATCACGCGATTATCGACGATGAATGGTCGTATTGACCACACGCGCAGATTTATGTCGCAAGTTGGCAAAACTGGTATTGCTCTGCTTGAATTACCTGCCTAGAATAAATTGTTCCATGGGGCACTAATTCTTGCAAGAACGCCGAGATTTTCCTACCTAAATGCGCATACTTGTTCATCCATTGTCTTCCGCCGTGATCGCACTGCTTGCGATGGCGCCTGCGATATCGCAGGAACAGGTGGTGCAGCTGGACTACCGCATCAATGAACGCGTCATGCTCGTGCCTGCCGGCGAGAACCAGCAGGCACGTTTGGAAACCACCTTGTTCAAGCCGAACGGCGACGGACCCTTTCCCATGATCATCATCAATCACGGCAAGGATCCCGGCGCCCCGAACCAGCAGGCCCGCGACCGTTTCTATCATATGGCCACCGCCTTCGTGAAACGCGGCTATGCGGTACTGGTGCCGATGCGCCAGGGTTTTGCCGCATCCACTGGCCGCTACATCGACCACGGCTGCGACATGCGCGCCAACGGCTACACCCAGGCCGACGATGTGCGCGCCACGCTCGATTTTGCCCGCGAGCAGCCGTGGATCGATGCGAGCCATATCGTTGTGGCCGGCCAGTCGTATGGCGGCCTGGCGACGATGGCGCTTGGCACCGAAGCATTGCCCGGCGTGCGCGGCCTGATCAATTTTGCCGGCGGCCTGCGCGACAGCAGCAACGGCTGCGACTGGCAAGGCGCGTTGCAAACCGCGTTTGCCGACTACGGCGCCAATAACAAAATTCCCAGCCTGTGGATGTATGGCGAAAACGATTCGCTGTTCGGGCCCGCACTGGCCGAGCGCCTGCACAGTGCTTTCGAGCGCGCTGGCGGCAAGGCAAAACTGGTTGAATACCCGGCCTTCAAGCGCGATGCGCACGGCATGCTGGCCAGCCGCGATGGCGAAAAAGTATGGATGGCCGACACGCTGCGCTTCCTGAAACAGGTGGGCATGCCGACCCAACAACTGTACGACTTCGCCGACCCGCCGGCGCCCCCGAAAACCGACTTTGCCCAGCTCGACGATATTGCAGCCATCCCTTTCCTCAGTGAATCCGGCCGCAAGGCGTATGGCGAGTATCTGACCAAACTCAGTCCACGTGCATTTGCGCTGTCGCCGGGCGGCCAGTGGTGCTGGACCGAAGAAGGCGAAGACCCGGACGCGCGCGCGCTGGCCACCTGCTCGGCCAGGAGCGCTCAGCCATGCCGCCTGTATTCGGTGGACGACAACGTGGTCTGGCGCGTCGACGGTGGCGAACCGGGCACGATGACGGCAGCCGTCACCGCGCCGGTGCGTAGCGTGACGGGCGCGACCGGGGCAGTGGGCAGTACCGGGGCGAATTAAGCGCTGCGCGGGCCCAGCCGTCGCTCGGCAATTTCGCTCCACTGTTGCAGCTGCTCCACGGTTGCCGTGACGCCCCCGCAGACGATCACCACCACGTTATCGAATTCCTTCAGCAGGGTTGTTGCTTGATAGCCGATGGCCAGCGCTGCGCCGCAGGCCGGTTCGACCACGACGCGGTGATCGTCCATCAGGCGCATGCAGCCCTGCACCGCGTCGTTGTCGCTGACGACATGGCTGCGCACCGGGTGTTCCCTGGCAAGTGTCAGCGCCTGGGACGCCACACTGCGCGCGCCGAGCGACGTGGCGATGCTGGTCACGGCCGCCAGTTCGACTCGTTTGCCAGCCAGCACCGACTGCGCAAACGCATCGGCGCCGGCGGTTTCGACGGCAATCACCGGCACATCGTCCCAGCCATGGCGGCGCAGGCCGGCCATCACACCACACAACAGCCCGCCGCCACCGACCGACAACACCACCGCATCGGGCTTGACGCCGGCCGCGGCAATTTCGTCGATCATGGTAGCGTGGCCTTCCCACAACAACGGGTCGTCGTACGGGTGGATAAACGCGTCGCCGACCGTCACCAGCGACTGCGCGTGGGCGTTCGCCTCGTCGAAATTAGCGCCGTGTACCACGATGTCGGCGCCTTCGCGGGCGATCAGCGCGCGGGCCCGTGGGCTGGCAGTTTCCGGCACCACCACCAGTACCGGCACGCCGAGCTGGCGGCCAGCATAGGCGGCAGCGATGCCGGCATTGCCGCCCGATGAAGAAATGAACCGTTTCGCGCCGCGGCGCTGATATTCGGTGCAGGCGTGGCCGATGCCGCGCAGCTTGAAAGAACCGATGGGCTGCATCGCTTCCATCTTCAGCCAGACCGTCTGGCCGGCGCGGGTCGGGATGGCGCTGGACGCCAGCAGGGGTGTGGCAATGTGCAAAGACATAAAAAACGCGCTCCGGTTGGCAAGGTTTCAAGACTATACAACGGCGCGCCACGCAGACTGTGCACGCCACCCTGCCCGGCAAATAGCGCTAAAATCATGGCACTGTCAATTTGCAACCACTACTCTTTTGAGCTCACATCAAGCGCCTGCTGGCACCACCGCCATCGCCATCGACCTGACATCCTGCGACAGCGAACCTATCCGCTTTCCAGGCAGCATCCAGCCGCACGGGTTTCTGCTGACGCTTGCGCCCGATTTGTCGGTGCTGCAGGCCAGCGACAATTTGCCGGCCTGGACCGGCGCCACGGCCGTCAGCGCACTTGGCCAGCCGCTGCACGCGGTGATCGGTGCCGACGCCGTAGCCAGCCTGGGGCCGGAACTGGCCGCAGGCACGGTGGGTCCGCGGCCGTTTTACCTCGGCACCATCACGCTCTCCAGCGGCCGCCATGTCGATGTGTCCGCGCATGCCATCGACCAGGTAACGGTTGTCGAATTCGAGGCCGTTCAGCGCCATCGCAGCGCCGACTTCCGCCACTTGTACCCGCTGCTGGGCAACTTTTTGCTGAACGTGAACGATGCGTCGACCATTGTGGCACTGGCAAAACTGGGCGCGCGCCACACCCGCGCCGTTACCGGTTTTGGCCGCGTGCTCATCTATCAGTTCGACCGCGACGGCCATGGCCATGTGCTCGCGGAAGACCGCGACGCCGACTATCATTCTTATCTGGGCCAGCGCTTCCCCGCCACGGACGTGCCGCGCCAGGCGCGCGAGCTGTACGCGGCGTCGCGCATCCGCCTGATCCAGGACGCCAATTACACCCCGGCGCCGCTGGTGCCGGCGCTGAACCCGGTCACCGGCGCGGCCAACGACCTGTCGTTTTCCAGCCTGCGCAGCGTATCGCCAGTGCATTTGCAGTACATGCGCAATATGGGCACCATGGCATCGATGTCGGTGTCCCTGATGGTCAAGGGCAAGTTGTGGGGCCTCATTTCCTGTCATAACGCCCTGCCGATGCCGGTGGGTTTCGAGGAGCGTGCCGCGTGCGAACAACTGGGTCAGATCCTGGCGCTGTGCATCGGTGCGCGCGAAGATGCCCAGGAACTGTCGTTCCGCCTCGAAGTGCGCCGCATCATGGTATCGATGCTGGCCGGGCTGACCCACGGCCAGAATTTCATCGACAATCTGCGCAATGTGTTCCCAGAACTGCTGCAATTCGTGCGGGCCGACGGCGTGGCCATTGTCGTCGACGACCAGGTGCTGGCCTATGGCGACACGCCCGACCAGGAGCAGGTGCGCGCACTGGCCGGCTGGCTGCAGACCGGCAACCACGACGACCTGTACCACACCGATCACCTTGCGCAGGACTATCCCGGCGCCGCGGCCATCACGCGCAACAGCAGCGGCCTGCTGGCGATGCCGATCTCGAAAATTCACAAACATTATTTGCTGTGGTTCCGTCCCGAGCAGGTGTACAGCGTCGACTGGGCCGGCAATCCGCGCGAGAAGGAAGTGGTCGCGGGCCACCTGTCGCCGCGCACCAGTTTTGCCGCCTGGCGCGAAACCATTCACGGCCACAGCCGTGCCTGGCACGATGGCGAAATCGAGCTCGCCTTCGAATTTCGCAACGCCCTGCTTGGCATCGCACTTGAGCGCGCCGAGCAGATGGCCGAACTTGCCGAAGAACTGGGCCGCGCCAACAAGGAACTCGAGGCGTTTTCGTATTCCGTGTCGCACGACCTGCGCGCGCCGTTGCGCCATATCGTGGGCTTTTCCGACCTGCTGATCGAAGCCGATGGCAACGACGACGCCACGCGGCGCCAGCGCTTCCTTAAAAACATCAAGGATTCGGCACGCCTGGCCGGCAAGCTGGTGGACGACCTGCTAAGTTTTTCGCAGATGGGCCGCGCCTCGCTGCGCCCGGCCACCGTCAACATGCCCGACCTGGTGCGTGCGTGCATGCAAAAACTGTTACCCGATCAAGGCAACCGGCGCATTGAATGGGACATCGGCCCGTTGCCGGATGTCACTGGCGACCCGGCATTTCTGTACCAGGCGCTGTACAACCTGTTGTCGAATGCCGTCAAATTCACGGGTCAACAAGAAATTGCCGTAATTAAAATAACCGCTGAGAAAAACGCTGAACACACCACCTTCCATATCGCCGACAATGGTGCGGGCTTCAGCATGGAGTACGTGCATAAATTGTTTGGCGTATTCCAGCGCCTGCACCGGATGGAAGATTTTGAAGGCACCGGCATTGGCCTGGCCAATGTACGCCGCATTATCGAGCGCCACCGTGGCCGGATCTGGGCGAACGCCGTGCCCGGCCAGGGCGCCACGTTTTCCTTTTCTATTCCGAACCATTTTGAAGAAGTATCCGAATGAGCCAGATACTCAAACCGATCCTGTTAGTGGAAGACAACCCACATGACCTGGAACTGACATTAATCGCGCTGTCGAAAAGTCAACTTGCCAACCAGGTGGTGATTTGTCGCGACGGCGCCGAAGCGCTCGATTACCTGTTGTGCCGCGGCGAGTACGCCAGCCGCAGTGCCGGCAATCCGGCAGTGGTCCTGCTGGACCTGAAATTGCCCAAGGTCGACGGCCTGGAGGTACTGAAAACCGTACGTGAAACTCCCATGCTGCGCTCGATGCCGGTGGTGATGCTGACGTCGTCGAAAGAAGAACAGGATCTGGTGCGCAGTTATGAACTGGGCGTCAACGCGTATGTCGTAAAACCCGTCGATTTCACCGAGTTCGTACGCGCGATTGCCGACCTGGGCATTTTCTGGGCCGTGCTGAACGAGCCGCCACCAGGCTCGCTCCGTTACATCAAGCCCGCATAGTCCGGCGCACCTGATGGGTGACCGCTAGCCGTGAGGCGTGGTCATGGCCTGACGGCGCAGCAAATGGCGGATGCGCGTACCCAGCTGGTCGACGTTGTATGGTTTTTGCAACAAATTCAGTGATGCATCGACTTTGCCTGCATGCGCCAGCACGCCTTCGGCATACCCCGACGTAAACAAGATTTTGGTGTCGGGCAAATTTTTGCGCACATGATTTTCCAGGTCGCGGCTGCTGACCGGTCCGGGCATGATGACATCGGAAAACACCAGATCGATATGATCGCCGCGCTTGATGACTTCGCCGATGAGCGCGACGGCAGCAGCGCCATCGGACGCTTCCAGCACCCTGTAACCGAGTGCCGTCAAAATGCCGGCGCTGGCGCTGCGCACGGCTTCCTCGTCTTCCACGACCAGAATGGTTTCCACGCCACCGAGCATCGGGGCCGCCACATCCTGCGCGGCGGTGCTGACCTCTGCAGCGTTTCTTGGCAGATAAATGCGCACGCTGGTGCCCACGCCAGGCGTACTGCGCAGCACAATTTCGCCGCCCGACTGCTTGACGAAGCCATACGCCATCGACAAGCCCAGGCCGGTACCCTGCCCGGTCGGCTTGGTGGTGAAAAATGGTTCGAAGGCGCGCTCGAGTACCTCCGGGGACATGCCGGCGCCGGTGTCGGTCACTTCGATGAGCACAAATTCACCGCTCGACACTTCCGGTGGACGATCCACGTCCCCGCCGTCGTTGCGTGCGGAAATGGTCAGCGTGCCGCTTCCCTGCATGGCGTCGCGCGCATTGATGGCCAGGTTCAGCAGCACATTGTTCAGCTGGCTTGGGTCGACCAGCGTATTCCACAGCGTCGGCGCCACATTCGCGACCACATGCGCGTTCGGCCCCAGCACGCGCCGTACCATGTCATTCATGTCCAGCAGCAAACGGCCGGGATTGACCATCACGGCCTGCAGCGGCTGGCGGCGCGCAAACGCCAGCAGGTGGGCCGAGAGCCTGGCGCCCCGTTCGACGCCGGCCAGCGCCGTATCGACGCGCGCCCGCGATGCATCGTTCAGGCCGCCCATCAATTTCAATAACTGTAAATTGCCACCGATAATTTGCAGCACGTTATTAAAATCGTGGGCGACGCCGCCGGTGAGCTGACCGATGGCTTCCATTTTTTGCGCCTGGTGCAGCGCCGACTGGCTGCGCGCCAATTGTTCCTGGCTGATGCGCAAATCGGCAAACGCCTGGTCGCGCTCGCGCCGCGCATGGCACACCCCGGCGTGATAGCGCACCCGTGCGATCAGTTCGCGCTTGTCGGGCCATTTCACCAGGTAATCATTGACGCCGGCCTCGAATGCGCGGGCCTTGATGTCCGGATGATTTTCCGACGACAGCAGAATGATCGGGATATGCTCGGTGGCCGGGTGGGCTTTCAGGCGCCGCGTCACTTCGAAGCCGTCCGCACCGGGCATGCGCAAATCGACCAGCACCAGGCTCGGATCGCGCGCCAGTGCCACCTCGACAGCCTGGCTGGAATTGGCCAGGTAATGCAATGCGATCTCGTGGCAGCTTTCGAGGCTGGCAGTAATCAGTTCCATGGCAAACGGCTCGTCGTCGATCACGAGCACTTGGTACAGCGGCATTTGCTTGTCAGTCATCAGGGCGGCGGCTATCGGCCTGCCGGGATGGCGCTGACGATAGGTAAGCAAAAATATAATGAGCGATTCTACCTAATTCTGATCGCCGGGTATGGACATGGCATATCGTGCGCTGGGCTAGAATAGGCAGGAATACGCAGGAATACGCAGCACCTCTCATCTTCCACCAGGATTGCCATGACCGATTTCGTGATTACCCCGCCTGCCGCCGCTTCTGTCGCTGTCGCTGGCACAAACGAGCGCTTTCCCATCCGCCGTGTATTTTGCGTCGGCCGCAATTACGCGTCGCACGCCCGCGAGATGGGCAGCGACCCGAATCGCGAACCGCCATTCTTCTTCACCAAGCCGGCCGACGCCGTGATTCCGGCCAGCGGCACGGTGCCGTACCCGTCGGCAACGAACGACCTGCACCATGAAATCGAACTGGTCGTGGCGCTGCGTGGCGGCGGTACGAATATCGACCCGGCCGACGCGCCCGGCCTGATCTGGGGCTACGGCGTCGGCCTCGACCTGACCCGGCGCGACATGCAGGCGGCCGCCAAGGATATCGGCCGGCCATGGGATATGGCCAAAGGCTTCGATGCGTCGGCGCCGTGCAGCCCGCTGGTTCCCGTCAGCGCTCTTGAACATCCATCAGATCAGGCGATCTGGCTCGACGTGAACGGCGTGCGCCGGCAGGAAGGCAAACTGAACGAGCTGATCTGGTCGATCCCGGAAATCATTGCCGCCCTGTCGCGGCTGGTGACGCTCGCGCCGGGCGACCTGATTTACACCGGCACCCCGGGTGGCGTGGGTGCACTCAATCCGGGCGACGAAGTCCATGCCGGCGTCGATGGCGTGGCTGAATTCAAGCTCACCATCGGCGCGAAGCCGCTCTAGGTTTTTTGCAGCAGCAGTACCGCGCCGTGCACCGCTTCGCCGCGGTCGCGGCGCAAGATGGCGGCCTGCGTGGCGTGCACGCGCAGTCCGGCGGCCAGCGCGACTGCCTGTATATAGTCAGGCGCGTGCGCATACCGGCTGGAGCTCTGCAACACAAACCCGCTGCCCGCGTGGGTTTCGACCGAGCAGGCAAACCAGCCGCCGGCGTTCAGCCTGGCACTGACCTGCCGCATCAACGGCGCCAGGTCGCCGAAATACACGAGCACATCGGCCGCCACGGCCAGGTCGAAATGTTCGGCACAATGCTCCAGCCAGGCGCCAATGTCGGCACACGCCAGCACATCGTACGCACCGCGCGCCCGCGCCTTCTCCAGCATTTTTGACGACAGATCGACACCAGTCAGCCGACGCGCGCGCGCCCGCAGCACCGGTGCGCACAGGCCCGTGCCACAGCCAAGATCGAGCGTGTCGAGCGCGCCGTGCAAGCCCTGTGCATCGAGCGCTGCGCCGATCAGCGCAGGCGTGCGGTAGGCCAGCGTTTCGACCAGATGCTCGTCGAAGCGCTCGGCGTAATCGTCGAACAGTGCCGTCACATAGGCCGCCGGCGCCGTAGCCGGTGGCGCCCCGCCGGCCTGCGTGGCGATGGCAAATTCCAGGTTGGCCCCATCGCCACCGAGCGCCAGCGCAGCACGCCAGGCCGCCAGCGCGTCCGCATTGCGCCCAAGTGCGTGTAAAGCATTTCCCATGAAGTGAAACGCATCGGCCCATGCAGGGCGCAGTGCAATGGCGCGCTGATACGCGTCGACTGCCGCGTCGAACTGTTGCAGTTTATGCAGTGATATCGCACGCCAGCACCAGGCCTGGGCGTGGTTGGCTTCCAGCGCCAGCGCGCGGCTGAACTGGTCCACTGCGTCGGCGTAACGTTGCAATCCATGCAAGGCATTGCCGGCTGCGCACAAGGCATCGATGTCGCGCGGGCGCAGCGCCAGGGCCTGGTTCGCTGCAGCGAGCGCCTGTACATCGTCGCCGAGCGCATGCAGTGCAATGGCCAGGTTGCACAGCGCCTCGGGATAGTCCGGGCGCAATGCCAGCGCGCGCCGGTAACTACTGCAGGCGTCAGCGGGTTCTCCCAAACTGCGCAGGCTGTTGCCACGGTTGCTCCAGGCCAGCGCGTATCCCGGCGTCAACGCCAGCGCCGCATCGTAGCTGGCCAGCGCCCGCTCGGGTTTGCCGAGTGCCTGCCAGGCGGCGCCCAAATTGCAGTGCATCGTAGCCTGATGTGGCTCGATCGCAATGGCGCGCTCGATCCACATCACTGCCCCCGCAACGTCGCCCTGTTGTTTCAATACCACGCCCAGCAAATGCAAAGTGTTCGCATGTTGCGGTGCATATTCAAGGATGGCCAGGTAGGCGTTGTGGGCACTGGCGAGCTCTCCTCGCTGGTGCAGCGCCAGTGCGCGCTGCAATGCTGCATCAGCATCGTGAACCGTTTTTGTTGCGCTCATACAATGATTGTGAATAAGAAATTGTTTCAAATTGGAAAGTGTAGAGGTATTCTTTTTACAGGAATTTCCTCATAACGCGCACAGGCGATATTTGTCCGCTAAAATGTTTCCTATGCACAAAACATGTTTCTCATAAAAAATATGAGGCGGTTTTGTCAAGCTCCGGCAGGTCTGTACATTGTTGATTTTTAAGGCTTGTTGCCGGCCTCTCGCAGATAGTCCGTGTGGTGCCCACATCGCGCGCGCCACGGTTTTTTAGATGGCACAGCACATGAAATCAAACTCCAGTTATTACTCCGAAAACGCCCTCACCAACGCGCGTGAGCAAACCGCCATCATGGAAGCCATCCACCGCATCCAGGCAATTATCGAATTCAGCACCGACGGCACAATTTTGCACGCCAACCAGCTCTTCATCGACACCATGGGCTATCCGTTGGCGGACATCGTCGGCAAGCACCACAGCATGTTTTGCGAGCCGGGGTACGCCGAGAGCGACGCCTATAAAAGCTTCTGGCAGCGTCTCGGGGCCGGCCAGATTGCCCAAGGCAGTTACGAGCGCATCGGCGCCAACGGCAAGTCGGTGTGGCTGCACGCATCCTACAATCCAGTGTACGGGGAAGATGGCACAGTGTGCAAGATCGTCAAGTTTGCCAGCGACATTACCGCAGCGAAGGTCCGCGCGGCCGATGCGCAGGGCAAGATCGACGCCATCCACCGTGTGCAGGCTGTCATCGAGTTCGACCTCGAAGGGCGCGTGCTGAACGCAAACGACAATTTCCTGGAAACGTTTGGCTACGGTCTCGGCGAAATCGTCGGCCAGCACCACCGGATGTTTTGCGAAACGCAATATTCCCGCACACCGGAATATGCCGCGTTCTGGCAGCAACTCGGCGCGGCGAATCGCATTCGGGCGACTTCAACCGCCTGAATAAAAGTGGCCAGCACGTGTGGATTCACGCCACGTACAATCCGATATTCGACGCCAGCGGCAATCCGGTAAAAGTGGTGAAATTCGCCACCGACACCACTGCGGTCACGCTGCAGAATGTCGATTCGCAGGGCAAGATTGCCGCGATCGAGCGCGTCCAGGCCGTGATTGAATTCGACCTGACCGGCCGCGTTCTGCGCGCCAACGACAATTTCCTGAATACGTTCGGCTACACGGCTACCGAAGTCGAAGGCCAGCATCACCGCATGTTCTGCGACCCGGACTACAGCCGCTCGCCGGAATACATCGCGTTCTGGGAGCGCCTGTCGCGCGGCGAATTCAATGCTGGCGAATATCGCCGCGTCAACAAGCACGGCGACGACGTCTGGATCCAGGCCTCCTACAATCCGATTCTCGACATCGACGGCAAGCCCTTGAAGGTCGTCAAATTTGCGACCGATGTCACACCGATGAAATTACTCAGTTCGGAAACCGCCGGCAAGCTCGACGCCATTTCGCGCTCGCAGGCCGTCATCGAATTCGACATGCAGGGCAATATTCTAACGGCCAATAACAACTTCCTGCGCACCGTTGGCTATACGGCCGACGAGGTCAAAGGCTGTCACCACAGCATGTTCTGCGAAGAAGCACTGGTGCAATCGCCCGCCTACCGCCACTTCTGGGCCGACCTGGGCGAAGGCCAGTTCAAGAGCGCACGTTTCAAACGACGCGGTAAGCACGGCGCCGAAGTCTGGCTGCAGGCAACCTACAACCCCATCATGGACATCGACGGCAAGCCGTTCAAGGTCGTGAAGTTCGCGATGGACATCAGCGAACAGGTGCAGCGCGAGCAATTGGTAAAAGACAAGGTGGCCGGCATCAGCGGCGTGCTGGACGGGTTGGCGACGTCGATCAACACCATTTCGCGCAACACCGCGCGCTCGCGCGATATCGCCGCCGAGACGCAGATCGAAGCGAAGGACGGCAACAGCCTGCTGGACAAATCGCGGGAAGCGATCGGCCAGATCCAGCGCTCGTCGCAGGATGTGCACGAAATCATCGATACCATCAGCGACATTGCCAGCCAGACCAATTTGCTGGCGTTCAATGCCGCCATCGAAGCGGCGCGTGCCGGCGAGCATGGGGTGGGCTTTTCGGTCGTCGCCGAGGAAGTGCGCAAACTGGCCGAGAAATCCGGCAAGGCGGCGCGCGAAATTGGCAAGCTGATCAACGAAAACATCCGGCGCGTCGATGAAGGCGGCATGATTTCGGACCAGGTCAAGCATGCGTTCGACCGCATCGAGCGCGCGGTGGCGAACACCTCCGCGTCGATTTCGGAAATTCATGGCGCGACGACGGAACAGTCGGACGCCAGCCGGAATGTGGGGCAGTTGCTGGCCGAACTGCAATCGTCCACCCAACGCAATTGATGAATACCGTCACCATCAAAAGCTTTGCGCAGGTAGAACTATCCGGCATGGTGATTGGTATTCCTGCCGAAAACGTGCTGCGCGTACTGCCGCGCCCGGACAGCCTGACGGTGCTGCCGCGCAGCCACGACGCTATCGACGGTGTGTTTCGCGATGGCGAGCAAGTCGTTGCCGTGGCCGACCTGCGCAAATGGATGGCCACACCACCCGAGATTGGCGCCATTGCGCCGGCACATGTCATGCTGCTGACGGTGAACGGCCGGACCATCGGGCTGGCGGTGGAAGCCGTGCGCGGCCTGGTGCGGCTGTCGAGCGCAAAGATCAGCCAGATCCATCACGACACTTCCGGCGACGGTTTTTTCCACAGCGTCGGCGCGCGTGACGATGGCTCGCTGATCACGCTGCTCGACCCGGCCGTACTGATCGACCAGGTGGGTGCGTGGGCGCCCGAGTTCGACACGACAGCCGCTGCATTGGCCGATGCAGCGATCGATCATGACAGTGCGATC
The DNA here is from genome assembly GCA_030853745.1 of Pseudomonadota bacterium. GTDB lineage: Bacteria > Pseudomonadota > Gammaproteobacteria > Burkholderiales > Burkholderiaceae_D > JALYUM01. Next base: position 15,243 of record JALYUM010000118.1, read on the forward strand.
CAGGCGCTGGTCCGGATTGGCGACACGGTGCTGGGTTTCCCGGCCACCATGGTTGGCGAGATCGTCAAGCAGGTAACACTGCAGCCGCTGGCAGTCGATGGTGGCCAGCTGACCGGCACGACCCAGTGGCGCGGGCGTCTGACGCCGGTCATCGATCCGGCGCGCACGGTGCTGGACGTGGCTGGCGGCAATGCGCTGACCGTGATTCTGGCGCATGGCGCGTTGACACTCGCGTTCCCGGTCGACGAAGTGCTGGCGGTGCGCACCTTCAGCGCCACCCAGGTGCAGGATGCGGCCACGGCCGGCATCGCGGACGACGTTTATCTCGGTTACGCTCAGGAAGAAAATGGTCGCCGGGTCTTGCTGGTGGACGGGCCGGCGCTGCTCGCGCGTTATGCCGTCCAGGGCCTCGATCCGGCGGGTACTGCGGCGAAAACTGTTGTTCAGGCACGCGCACCACTGCCTGCGCATGTGGTCTATGACATCGGCCAGTTATGCGCGGCGCCGATGCATGCTTTGCGTGAAATCGTGCCCTTGCCCGCCGGCTACCTTGCCAGCGACAAGCTTGCGCACGGCATCGACGGCCAGTGCACGTGGCGTGGGCGCATGTTGCCTGTGATCGACCTGCGTACCGGCGACGCGCGTACCGGTGTCGACGACGCCCGGCTGATGGTGGTGCACCACGGCGAGCGTGAAGTGGGCTTGCTGGTAAAAGATGTGGTGGCGCTGCTGCCGGCAAATACCGGCGAGCGCCTGCGCTTCACGATGCCGGGCGGGAAAGCGATGCACATGATTACGGTGGGTGCCGCGAATGAGCGCAAGAGTTACCACTTGCTCGATGTGGCGACGCTGCCGTATCTGGCGGCGTAACGCTCCAGGCGCGCCGTAGTTATCATCAGAAGCCCAGGGATTTCCTGGGCTTTTTTATATCGCGACGGAACATTCAAGTCAGTAAGCTGTGCAAAACGTCCATCGATTCTGGCGTTCCATCCGCCTGAACGCCTGCGCGAGAAACCGCATCGCTTTCTGATTCAATGTGCTTGTGGGCGTTCGAGGTCCGGCAACAGCACCGTCATGATGCCCAGCAGCGGCAGGTACGAACAGAGTTGATAGACATAGGTGATGCCGGAGACATCGGCAATGTGTCCCATGGCGGCGGCGCCAATGCCGCTGATGCCGAACATCAGGCCAAAGAAAATCCCGGCAATCATGCCGACATTGCCCGGCACCAGTTCCTGCGCAAACACGACGATGGCGGAAAACGCCGACGAGATGACGAAGCCGATGATGACGGTCAGGATGGCGCTCCAGAACAGGTTGGCGTACGGCAGCGCCAGCGTAAAGGGTGCGGCGCCCAGGATGGAAATCCAGATCACGCGCTTGCGACCGATCCTGTCGCCGATGGGGCCGCCCATGAATGTGCCGGCCGCCACTGCTGCGAGGAACAGGAACAGGTAGATCTGGGCGGTGGCGACCGGCAGCGAAAATTTCTCGATCAAGTAAAACGTGTAGTAGCTCGACAGGCTGGACATGTAGATGTACTTCGAGAACACCAGCAGCGCCAGCACGGCCAGCGCACCGACAATCTGCTGGCGCGTCAGGTTGGGTCCGGCCACGCCGCCGGCCTTGCGTCTGAACGTTGCGAGGTGATGGCTGTACCAGTGCGAAACGCGGTACAGCACGCCGATGGCGACGAGGGCAAACAGCGCGAACCACGCGATATTTCCCTGCCCGCGCCCCACCACGATACCGGCCGCCAGCAACGGTCCGAGCGCACTGCCGGTATTGCCGCCTACCTGGAACAGCGACTGGGCAAAACCGAAGCGCCCACCCGATGCCATGCGCGCCACCCGCGACGCTTCCGGGTGGAACGCCGATGAACCGATGCCGATCAGGGCCGAGGCCGCCAGCAGCGTCGGAAAAGTCGTGACAATCGACAGCATCAGCACACCGGCCAGCGTAAAACACATGCCGAGCGGTAGCAAATACGGGATCGGACGGCGATCGGTGTACAGGCCGATCCACGGTTGCAACAGCGACGCGGTGCACTGAAAGGTCAGGGTAATCAGGCCGATCTCGGTGAACGTCAGGTGAAACTGGGCTTTGAGCATCGGATAGATCGACGGCAACATTGCCTGCATCAGGTCGTTCAGCAGGTGGGCGAATGCGACGGCGCCGAGGATGCGCATGACGGTGCCGGGGACGGCGACAGCTGAAGCGGGGGCGGCAGCGAGGGCGGCAGCTGAAGCGGGGGCGGCAGCGAGGGCGGCAAGATCGGCGCCGGGGCCAGGTGCCAGTGCGGGGGTCGGCAAGACAGTGCTCATGGGATCCTTTTCAGAAGGTCACCAGTGTAATATGGTGGTTAGACACGCATCTGCCAATCATCGTCGTGAAACTGCCAGCCCATCCTGTCACCGTTGCACCCGCTGGCCCGTTGCCGCCACCGCTCTGGCCTGCCGTCGAGAGCGCGCCCGATGTGCCACTGGTCATGATCGGTTCGCCCGCAGAGCACGCTTACCAGCAGGGAGTTGCAAGACACAGTCATCAGCGCACGCAATTATTGTATGCGGTCGACGGCGTCATGCGCGTCAGTACCGATGTGGGAGTGTGGATGATTCCGCCGCGGCGCGCGCTGCTGATTGCGCCTGGGGTGACGCACGAGCTGACCATGCTGAGCCGTGTCAGCCTGCGCTCGCTGTATATCGCGCCGGATGCGATTGCCGGTTTCAGCGGTGGCTGTCGCCTGATTGAAGTGACAAATTTATTGCGTGAACTGGTACTGGCGCTGATTGCCGCGCCCGGCCAGTTGCCCACGCCGGGCCGCAGCGAACTGCTCGCGGCGCTGATCCTGTCGGAACTGGCTGGTGCGGCCACCGTGCCGATCAAGATTCCCTGGCCGCGCGACCGGCGCCTGGTCGGTGTGTGTGAAGCGATCCTGGCAAAACCGGGCGCCATGCGCACGATCGACGCATGGGCGGTCGATGCCGGCGCCAGCGGCCGCACCTTGATGCGTCTGTTTCCGAAAGAAACCGGCTTGCCATTTCGCCAGTGGGTGCAGCAGGTCCAGCTGGCCGACGCGTTTTGCCGGCTAGCGCGTGGCGAACCGGTCGGCAACATCGCCAACGCACTCGGTTACGCCAGTGCCAGCGCATTCACAGCCATGTTCCGCCGCGTGCTGGGCAACACACCGCAGCACTACCTGAACGAATGGCGCAAACCGCTGTAACCCGGGGTCAGGTCTGCCTTTCCGACACGGCCTCAGCCGTACGAGTGCCGTTGGGTGTTTAAACGGAAGCAAAAACGCGCTTCGCTACAGCGGCACTGTCGCGCTCGTGTACGATTGGCAGACCTGACCCCGGGTTGAAAACGTGTGGTGAAAACCTTGGTGCCACGTCTGACATTCGGACACGAAGCCATCACTAGACCATGCGCTCGATCTTGCGCGCCACCTCGTCTAGCAGGTCGGCGATATCGAACAGCGCCTGTTTTTCCTGCGTCGCAGCAAGGCGCTGGTCCAGCACCACCCCCAGGTTTTGCATCGCGCGCGACACCGGTCCGGTATCGAGCTGGCTGGCGCTGGCGCGCACTGCGTCGAGTTTCGCCAACGCCTTGGCCACCGCTTCCTGTTGCTCGGCTAGGTGGCTGCGTCCGCTCTCGGTGATGCCAAACATGCGCTTGGCGCCGTCCGACGCAATGGCTTCCAATAACCCGGCCTCTTCCATCGCGGCGATGGTCGGATAGACGATGCCCGGGCTAGGGGCATACGCGCCACCGGTGCGGCTGTCGAGCTCACGGATCAGGTCGTAGCCGTGGCGCGGCTCCGGTTCAATCAAATGGAGCAACACCAGCGAGAGTTCGGCGCCGCCGAAGACGCGCTTGCGCCGTCCTTCCGGGCCGCCGCGGCCGCGTCCGCCATGCGGTCCGTGACCGTGGCCGCCGTGAGGCCCGTGGCCGTGACCGTGATGGCCATGATGGCCGTGGTCATGAGGTTGAGAATGCTCGCCGTCACTTGCGAGCGCGTGGGTTCCGCCTTGGCGGTGATTTTTATGATCTGTCATGGATACTTATGATATATCTTTAAATATCTTTGTCAAGCGATTCCATGCAGGCTGCCTGTCCAACATGGCAAGCTCGGCGATTGAGACTTTTATTCAATATTCTTCTGTTACCATCGCCCGATGCACATTACGCCACCAGGAAAGTTGCTGCGAACCCGGCTCAAGACGCGGCAATTGCTGTTGATGATCGCCCTCGACGAGCAGCGCAATATTCACCGTGCCGCCGAAGAACTGCATATGACGCAGCCGGCCGCGTCCAAGCAGCTCAAGGATCTGGAAGACATGCTGGAAGTGAAGTTGTTCGAGCGCCTGTCGCATGGCATGGAGCCGACGCTATATGGCCACACCATGATCCGCCACGCCCGCATGGCCGTGACCAGCCTGTCGCTGGCGCACGAAGATATTGCGGTGCTGAAATCGGGCTTGTCGGGCCAGGTTGCCATCGGCGCGATCATGTCTGCGGGGATGTTGCTATTGCCGCGCGCAATCTCGCGCGTCAAAGAGGCGGCGCCGCTGTTGCGCATTGGCGTCGAAGTGGAGAACAGCAATGTGCTGCTGAGCCGGCTCAGGCGCGGCACGCTCGATTTTCTGGTGGCCCGCATTCTCGAGGATGACGCCCGCTCCGAATGGCAGTATGAGGAACTTGCCAGCGAGACGATCTGCGTGGTGGCGCGCGTGGGCCACCCTTTTCTGCTCGCCGACGCGTTGCACCTGAACGACATCGCGCGCATGCCGTGGGTGCTACCCCCGCACGGCAGCGTGTTGCGCCTGCGTTGCGACACCATGTTTCACCGCGCTGGGCTGGTGCCGCCAGACAATGTCGTCGAGACCACTGCCCTGCTGCTGATCGTGTCCCTGTTGCTGCACAGCGACAGTTTGCACCTGATGTCGCTCGACGTGGCACGCTACTACGCCCAGCACGGCGTGCTGGCCATCGTGCCGGTCGATGTCGCGGTCAAAATGGATGGCTTCGGGCTCATCACCCGGCGCAACTATTCGCTGTCGCCGTGTGCCGCAGTACTGCTCGATGCCATCCGGATTACTGCAAAAGAGATTTATTAGTGTTGCATTAAAACCACGTTTCGACCTGGAAGCCTGCCGACGCGCCGCTCGTGTGGTTGTTGTACACCGGTCCGGAGTTGTTGGCGGCGTTCACCGCAGCAGTCGCTGCGTCGTTCCATTTGCCGTAGGTAACGAAGAAACGCAGTTCAGGACGGTCAAACAGGCCAGGACCGGCGGAAATACTCGGAGCAAATGTCAGCTTGGTCAAACGCTGTGCAGGACCGCCTGTTGGCGACGTCACACGGTCGGTGCCAAGTTCCAGCGCCAGCTTGAAGTAGTTGGTGAGCGCGTACACCGGACGCACGCCGAGCGTGGTCCATGTCGACGAACCGCCAATATCTGACTTGTCGCGTTGCATTAATGCCACAAATTCCACGCCAAACATTGGATCTGGCTGGATCGCCAGGTCGTTGAACACGCGCCAGCGCTTGACGTCCGAGCCCAGCAAGGTGCTGCCGGATGCGCCAATACGGTCGTTGCCCACACCGACCCCGGTACCAGGGCCGACACCGTACTGCACGCCGAACGTATTGCCCCCGCCATACACTTTGGCCTGGCGATGGAATGCCGACAGTTGCCAGCCATTGTGGCGGTCACCCTTGCCCTGCGCCGTGATGATGCTGGCCAGCACGTCAATGGTGCCGTCCGGATTGACCGGCAGGTCCTGGTAGACAAAACTCTGACGGTAAGCAGCGCCGGTATTCGACACCACGCCGGTCAGCAGGTCGCGGTCGGTAAAGTCGTTGTCCTTGAAAATGGCATAGCTGAAATGGCCAGGACCCACGTTGATGCGGTCGACGCCAGCGCCAGTGCCGTTCAGGTTGATGTATTGCAGATCGAGCATATGAATGTCGGGACGCATGTAGTAGCGCTTGCCGATCCACGCCGTACCGCCATTCAGTGCAGGGATGCCTTTGGCTTCGACATACAGTTTTGCCACTTCCAGCTTGGCATCGCCAAAGTCGGAGTTCGGCTTGTAGGCGTCGGCCCAGAACGTGCCGGTAAATGTGACGCCGTCGATCTTGGCGAAATCGTTGGTGTAGCCACCTTCCATATACGCATCGCACTCATTGCCCAGGCGATATTTCATGGTGTTGCCGCCCAGTCCGAAGCAGCTTTGTGGGCCATGGGCCGAGCTGGTGCCGGCGCCTACCCGTGCGTAGCCGTGGAAACCTGTGGTGTCCACAGCAGCGTCGGCGCTGGCGAAATTGCAGGTCATTGCGATGGCGCATGCCACGGGAAGTTTCTTGAAGAGGTGGTGCATGGTTGTTGTCTCCTGATTTTATTGGATGGGAATGCCATCGATACGGCCGATCGATTTCTTTTAGCCTTGAAGCAATAATTACGGTAATACTAATGACTGCGGATTTCCCCACCTAATCATATTTTTTGATGAGCCCATATCAATTTCGGTATCACGTACGTAACGAGCAGGAAGGTTAAACTGCGAAGTGATACCAATTTTGGCATCGGTCCTGCGAAAAATTGCATTAGGCAACTTAGCAGCACTGCTTCTACTATTGATTGATAAATCAAACAACACATGGAGACTGGTATGAAACTGACATTACTTTTGATCGGCATGACCTTTGCAGCCAGCGCACCCGCGCTGGCGCAGGAAAAAGGACAGATTGGCATTTCAATGCCGACCAAGGCATCCGCCCGTTGGATCGACGACGGCAACAATATGGTCAAGGTGTTCAAGGCAAAGGGTTACAAGACCGACCTGCAATACGCCGACGACGACATCCCTAACCAGCTGGCGCAGATCGAAAACATGATCACCAAAGGCGCCAAGGTGCTCGTGATTGCCGCGATCGACGGCACCACCCTGTCGGATGCGCTGCAGAAGGCCAAGGACAAGGGCATCAAAGTCATTTCCTACGACCGCCTGATCCGCAATTCCAAGAACGTCGACTACTACGCCACCTTCGATAATTTCCAGGTCGGCGTATTGCAGGCTTCGTCGATCGAAAAATCGCTCGACCTGAAAGCCGGCAAAGGCCCGTTCAACATCGAATTGTTTGGCGGTTCCGGCGACGATAACAACGCGTTCTTCTTCTACAACGGCGCCATGTCGGTACTCAAACCGTACATCGACAAAGGCAAACTGGTAGTGCGCAGCAAACAGCTCGGCATGGAAAAAGTTGCCACACTGCGCTGGGATGGTGCTGTCGCCCAGTCGCGCATGGACAACTTGCTCAGCGCAAATTACGGCAAGGCACGCGTCGATGCGGTGTTGTCGCCGTACGACGGCCTGTCGATCGGTATCCTGTCGTCACTGAAGGGCGTCGGCTACGGTACCCCGAAACTGCCAATGCCGGTGGTAACGGGCCAGGATGCCGAAGTGGCGTCGGTGAAATCGATCCTGCGCGGCGAGCAGCGTTCGACGATCTTCAAGGACACCCGCGAACTGGCCAAGGTCACGGCCGACATGGTCGATGCAATGATGACCGGCAAGCAAGTTCCCGTGAACGATACCAAGACGTACAATAACGGCGTCAAGGTCGTGCCGGCCTACCTGCTGAAACCAGTCGTGGTCGACATCTCGAACTGGAAAAAAGTACTCGTGACCGATAGCGGTTACTACAAGGAATCGCAGTTCCAGTAAAAGCAATGGAAAAGAATCTTCTTGAAATGCGCGGGATGCGTAAAACGTTTCCCGGCGTGATCGCGCTCGACCGGGTCAACCTGACCGTTCGCCGCGGCGACATCCACGCAATCGTCGGTGAAAACGGCGCCGGAAAATCCACGCTGATGAAAGTACTCAGTGGCGTGTATCCACATGGCACGTACGAGGGCGACATCGTCCTCGACGGCGCCGTGCGCCAGTTCGGCGGCATCGGTGACAGCGAAGCTGCCGGCATCATCATCATCCACCAGGAACTGGCGCTGGTGCCCTTGTTGTCGATTGCCGAAAATATTTTTCTCGGCAATGAACCCGGCAAGAACGGCGTCATCGACTGGGACGAATCCTACATCCGCACCCGGGCCTTGCTGGACAAGGTAGGCCTGAAAGAGTCGCCCGACACCATCGTCGGAAAACTCGGCGTGGGCAAGCAGCAACTGATCGAGATTGCCAAGGCATTGTCGAAAGAAGTGAAGTTGCTGATTCTCGACGAGCCCACCGCCAGCCTCAACGAAACCGACAGCGCCGCGCTGCTCGACCTGTTGCGCGGACTGCAACTGGAAGGCATCACGGCCATCCTCATTTCGCACAAGCTCAACGAGATTGCCAGCGTCGCCAATGCCATCACGGTCATACGCGACGGCAATACCGTTGCCGATGTCGATTGCCGCGCCCAGGCCGTCAGCGAAGACGCCATCATCGCCAGCATGGTCGGGCGCGCGATGGCGGACCGCTACCCTCCCCGCGTCCCGGATGTGGGCGCCACGATGTTTGAAGTACGCAACTGGCGCGTCTTCCACCCCGAGCAACGCGAACGGGAAATGATCAAGGGCATCAACCTGCACGTGGGCCGCGGTGAAGTTGTCGGCATTGCCGGCCTGATGGGCGCCGGCCGCACCGAACTGGCGATGAGCCTGTTCGGGCGCTCGTACGGGCGCCGCATCACGGGCGAGGTATTCAAGGACGGCGTCAAGATCGATGTCAGCACGGTACAAAAAGCCATTGGCCACGGGATTGCCTACGTTACCGAAGACCGCAAGGCGCTGGGCCTGGTGCTGGATGAAGACATCAAGCAAAACATCAGCCTGGCGAATCTGAAAGGCGTGTCGCACCGGCTCGTCATCGATACGCAGCGCGAAACGACGGTGGCGATCGACTACCGCACCAAACTGGCAATCCGCTGCTCGAGCGTGCTGCAAAAAGTGCTGAACCTGTCGGGTGGCAACCAGCAGAAAGTGGTGCTGGCAAAATGGCTGTTTTCACAGCCCGATCTGCTGATTCTCGACGAACCAAGCCGCGGCATCGATGTGGGCGCCAAGTACGAAATCTATAGCATCATCAACGCGCTGGCCGCCGAGGGCAAAGGCATCCTGATGATCTCGTCGGAGTTGCCCGAACTGCTGGGCATGTGCGACCGGATTTATGTCATGAACGAAGGCAAATGGGTGGCGGAGTTCCCCAAGGCCGAAGCAACACAGGAAAACATCATGCGCGCAATTGTAAAAAATGGAGAAGTAGAACATGGTTAAGAATCATCTGCGCGACTACGGCATGCTGCTCTCGCTGGTGGCGATCATGGGCTTCTTTCAGTGGACCACCGACGGCACGCTGATGCAGCCGCTCAATCTCACCAACCTGATCCTGCAGAACAGCTACATCGTGATCATGGCGCTGGGCATGCTGATGGTCATCGTGGCCGGCCATATCGACTTGTCGGTGGGATCGGTGGTTGGCTTTATCGGCGCGCTGGCCGCCGTGCTGATCGTCAATTTCAACATGAACTACCTCGCCGCCGGCGCCATCTGCCTGGTGGCCGGCGCACTCATCGGTGGCGCTCAGGGTTATTTCGTCGCCTTCTTCCGGATCCCGTCGTTTATCGTGACGCTGGCCGGCATGCTGATTTTCAAGGGACTGACGCTGGCATTGCTGGAGGGTCAGTCGGTGGGTCCGTTCCCAGCCGGCTTCCAGCGCCTGAGTTCAGGCTTCATTCCCGACCCCATCAACTTCGGCGACCTGCGGTTCACGTCGCTGGTGGCCGGACTGATCGTGGTATGCGCCTTTGTGTACTCGAACGTGCGCAGCCGCGCCCGCCAATCGAAACACGGCATGCTGGAAGAACCGCTGGCGCTCTTCCTGGGCAAAAATTTCGTGCTGGCCGCCGCAGTTGTTTATCTCAGCTATCTGCTGGCGTCGTACCGCGGCATGCCGAACGTGCTGGTGGTCATGGCACTGCTGATCGTCGCCTACAGTTTCATCGCCAACCGCACCGTGATCGGCCGGCGCGTCTACGCCGTCGGCGGCAATGAAAAAGCCAGCAAGCTGTCGGGCATCCGCACCGAGCGCGTGTCTTTTTACACCTTTGTAAACATGGGCGTGCTGGCAGCGCTGGCCGGACTGATCTTTGCGGCGCGCCTGAATACTGCCACGCCGAAAGCCGGCACCGGCTTCGAGCTCGACGTGATTGCCGCGTGTTTCATCGGTGGCGCGTCGGCGTCGGGCGGCGTGGGCAAGGTGATGGGTGCGGTAATCGGCGCGTTCATCATGGGCGTGATGAACAACGGCATGTCGATCATGGGAATCGGCATCGATTACCAGCAGGTCATCAAGGGCCTGGTGCTGCTGGCGGCAGTGTTTGTGGATGTGTACAACAAGAGCAAATAACACCGTTCTGCCCTCGGTACAGTGCAGCTCGCTACTACGCGGGGAAGCATGAACTATTGAGGTGGATCAAACATCTGCGGTTTTCAGTGAATGCATCGTCAAAGGTTGACTCCAACATGGAGCAACCTTTGACGTTTTGCTTTCATCACCTACCGGAGACCCTCAATGGACACCACGCAGCCCAAAGCAGCAGACCCTAAAAAATCCACCCGCAAGGTACAGTCCATCACAACGCCGCCAGGTATCGGCAGCGGTAGTGCGGACGCATCCCACGCCACGGCTCCCGGGCAGCCCCACATCGGCGGCATCAAGGCATGGCCCGACGATCCACTCGGCGGCAGCCTGATCGACCGCCCTTCGCCCCGGCTGGATGACAAAACCCTGGGCATCACTCTGTCCGGTCCTGCCGGCCCCGCCGCGACGTACCCGGTGGGCACGGCCAATTTCCGCTACTGGACTGCTGCAGAAGCGCTGCGCCGCTGTGCCGACTACTGGGCCGCCCGTGTACCTTCCCTGGTCTGGCATACCAGCCCCCGCCTGCCGGTCAACCTGGATGAAGGGCTCGACTTCAACGCCTATTACGACCGCAGCAGCCTGAATTTCTTCCACGGGGTCACGCAGGGCGCCACCGTCTATTCCGGCGAAAGTCCCGATATCGTCTGCCACGAAATGGGGCATGCCATCCTCGACGCCCTCAAACCGCAACTCTGGAACGTCGCCAGCCATGAAGCAGCAGCATTCCACGAATCGTTCGGCGACATGAGCGCCATCCTGTCGGCGCTGCAACTACCGTCGAACCGCACGCTGATCCTTGCGGAAACCGGTTCCCGCATCAATGGCAATTCCAGACTGTCGCGGCTGGCAGAACAACTCAGTGCGGCGATCCGGGTGCAGTACCCGGATGCCGTCGAACGAGACTGTTTGCGCAATGCCGCCAACCGCTTCCTGTACGCACCTCCGCTGCAGCTGAAATCGAGTGCACCGGTGTCGGAACTGAGTTCCGAGCCGCACTCATTTTCGCGCGTCTTCACCGGCGCCTTCCTCGATGCGCTGGCCGGCATGCTGGCGGTCACTTCTACCCACCCCACCGAACAGGACCTGCTCAAGGTCAGCGCCGATATGGGCGACATCCTCGTTGCGGGAATCCGTAAAGCCTCGGTGGTCTCCAATTTCTATGCGCAGGTTGCCGCGGGCATGGTCAGTGCCGCAGCGGCGGCCGGCCCCAGCTATCCACGCGTGTTGAAAGCTGTGTTCATCAAACGCGATATTCTGTCCTTGCATTCCGCCACGTCTGTGGAATCGTTGGGCACGGTGGCCATGGGAATGTTCGGTGCGACACCGGAAGCATCGCAGAACGATTACGCCCTGGTGCCCATGGCATTCGATGGTGCCGACTATGGCCTCGGAAAACGTCCTTTGATCGTCGAAACGCCGTCACAGCCACGCCGCATCGCCGCCAGCGCTGCTGCAAACGAATTTGGCTCGGAGCAGGCAGCCAGTTCGGAGGCTGCAGCACGCGGGTTTTTCGAAGAACTGTTCAAACGTGGACGTATCGACTGCACCGGCGTGATTGACGAAGACAGCCGGGTCGACCCGGTGCATGGCCTGAAAACCCACCGCCTGGTCGAACGACAGGGTGCCGTCGAATTGCAGCGCGTGTTGTGCGACTGCGGCCTGACCCACGATTAGCGCCCGCGATGAAACAACCATTCAGAGACTGCATCGTTCCCGACACCGCAGAGGCGGAAGCTTTCGTGCGTGGCCTGG
>JALYUM010000149.1 GCA_030853745.1 Pseudomonadota bacterium
CGACAATGTCATCCGCCTCGGCAACCTCAAATTTGCCCACTACGGCGCCGTTTCGTATATCAAGGAACTGAACACGAAATGCGGCATCAAGGTCGAAGAGCACATGTTCGCCAAGGGTCCGGACGTGATGCAGGCCATCCTCGCCGGCGAACTCGATGTGGGCGCCACGGCGTCGGAAGCGGCGATTGCCGGGCGCGCAAATGGCGCGCCCATCTACGTCGTCGCAGGCTTTGCGAAAGGCGGCGCGCGCCTGGTCGCCCGTCCCGACGGCGGCATCAAGTCGATCAAGGATTTGAAGGGTAAAAAAGTCGGCGTCACGCGCGGCGGCATCCATGAAGTATTGCTCGCAGCTGAACTGGCGCAGGCCGGCTTGACGATGTCCGATTCGCCCGGCAAGGACGTGCAAGTGATTTACCTTGCGTTCGCGGACCTGAACCAGGCGTTGATGGGCAAGAACCTGGACGCCATCATGCAAAGCGAGCCGCAGTCGTCGCAGGCGATCAACAAGGGCTACGGCATGGAAGTGATGAAGCCGTACGACACGCCGATCGGCATGCCGGTGCGCACGCTCGTCATGAGCGAAAAATTCTATAAAGAGAAGCGTCCGCTCGCCGCCAAATTCATGAACTGCTTCGTGCAGGCCACCAAGCTGTTCATCGATAACAAGGCCGCCGGTGAAAAATACGTGCGCGAGTCGATGTTTAAAAATCAGATCACCGCCGACGACTTCAACGACGCCATCGAAAATTCGCCGTTCACTTACGACATCACTGCGGCCCACATCCAGGTCACGACCGACGTCATGGCGAAAACCGGCACCGGCAAAATGCGCAAGCCGCCGGTGGCCACCGACTGGGTGAAAACCGACCTGCTCGACGACGCCAAGAAATCGCTGTCGATCAAGTAAGCGATGATGAAGAAAATTGCACACTGGCGCGAGAGCGCCATCGGTCTGGTGGTCCCGGTTGTCATCATCGTGCTGTGGCAAATGAGCGCCATGCTGGGATGGGTCAATCCGCAAGTGCTGCCGTCGCCGTGGGCGGTGGCCGTCAAGTGGGTCGAATACGCATCGCCGCTGACCGCGTTCGATCCGGCGGCGGGCTCGCGCCTGGCCTGGATCTTTTCCGGCGAACTGCTGATCGACACGGTCACCAGCATGTACCGCGTGGTGGTGGGCTTTGCCATCGGCGCCGGCCTGGCCTTGCCGATCGGCCTCTGGATGGGGTCGAGCAAGCGCGCCTACGCCTGGCTTAATCCACTGATGCAGGTGCTGCGCCCGATTCCGCCGATTGCCTACATTCCGCTGGCGATCCTGTGGTTCGGCCTCGGTAACGCCCCGGCCCTGTTCCTCATTTCACTGGGTGCGTTCTTCCCGGTGCTGATGAATACTATCGCCGGCGTACGCCAGGTCGATGCGATCTACATCCGCGCCGCGCGCAACCTGGGCGTGAACCGCCGCACGATGTTCGTGCGGATCATGCTGCCGGCTGCCGTGCCGTACATCCTGTCGGGCGTGCGCATCGGGATCGGCACCGCGTTCATCGTGGTGATCGTCTCCGAGATGATCGCCGTGAACAACGGCCTGGGCTTCCGCATTCTGGAGGCGCGTGAATATTTTTGGTCCGACAAGATCATCGCCGGCATGATCAGCATCGGCATGCTGGGCCTGGCCATCGACATCGGCATGAACAAACTGAACGACTATCTGCTGCGCTGGCACCGCGGCCTGGAGAGCTGACATGACGACTTCCCACATTGACATCAAGGGTGTGAACAAGATTTTCAATGCCGGCGAGCGCGCTGTCGTGGCATTGAAAGACATCGACCTGCACATCCCCGACGGCCAGTTCGTCTGCCTGCTGGGGCCTTCCGGCTGCGGCAAATCGACACTGCTGAACGCCATCGCCGGCTTTGCACTGCCATCGTCCGGCACCATCACGGCCAATGGCCAGCTGGTGACCGGGCCGGGACCCGAGCGCGGCATGGTGTTCCAGGAATACGCGCTGTTCCCGTGGATGACGGTGGAAAAAAACATCGCGTTCGGCCTGGAAATCAAGGGCACACCCGCCGCAGAAATCCGCGCGCGCGTCGATGAATTGCTGGCGATGCTGTCGCTGTCGGACTTCCGCCAGCGCTTTCCCAAAGACCTGTCGGGCGGCATGCGCCAGCGCGTGGCGATTGCGCGCGTACTGGCGCTCGATTCGCCGATCATGCTGATGGATGAACCGTTCGGCGCACTCGATGCGCTGACAAGACGCAACCTGCAGGACGAGTTGCTGCGCATCTGGGCCGAGCTGAAAAAGACCATCATCTTCGTCACGCATTCGATTGAGGAAGCGATCTATCTGGCCGACCGCATCGTCGTCATGACGTACCGGCCCGGCACCGTGAAGCGCGACATCATGGTCGATCTGCCGCGCCTGCGCGACCCGGCGGCGCCGGAGTTCAATGCGCTGAAACGCGAACTGGGGGCGCTGGTGATGGAAGAGCAGCAGCGCCATCACAATGATGAAGTAAGAATGGCGGCGGTGGATTAATCAGCTACCTTGTACACCGTCATTCCCGCGCAGGCGGGAACCTATACCACTGATGATTAGTGATGCCGCCAATCAACTGTGGTATGGGCCCCGGCCTCCGCCGGGGTGACGGTTTTGAGAGCGCGTGCGAGATCCTCTAAAGTAGAATTGCAACATGCACCTGAAACGACAACTCGGCTGGCTGATCGCGCTGCTGGCCGGTGCCGCAATCGTGGCAGCGGTGTACCTGGCGGCCCTGCGCCAGGGCGCCGCCGAAGTCCTCGCGGGCGGCGAGCGCCAGCTGCAGCTGATGGCGCCGGAACTCGAATCGGCCCTCGAAAAATTCGAAACCCTGCCCTACGTCGTCGGCTTGCAGGACGACGTGGCGCAGGTGCTGGCGCGCCCCGCCGACTCCGCGCGGCGCGCCCGTCTGAACATCATGCTGGACACGATTGCGCGTCAGGCCAAGGTGGGCGCCATCTACCTGATGGACCGCAACGGCGACACGCTCGCGGCCAGCAACTGGGCCCTGCCCCTGACTTTCCTCGGTCATAACTTCGGCTTTCGCCCGTACTTCCGAGAAGCGCTGCAAGGACGCGCCGGCCGTTTCTACGGCATCGGTTCGACCACCAGCGAACCCGGTTACTTCATCGCACAACCCGTCCGCGACGGTGACAACATCATCGGCGTCATCGCCGTCAAAATTCTGCTCGACGAATTCGAACGCAACTGGGTCGGCCTTGATGCCACCATCGTGCTGGCCGACCGCGCCGGCGTCGTGTTCCTGTCGAACCGCGCCGACTGGAAGTACCGCAGCCTCGGCCCCGTCAGCCGCGCGGCGCAGCAGCAAATCGCCGGCACGCGCCAGTACGCGCACCAGCCGATTGCGCCCGTCAAAGGTCCGCTGCCGCCGCACGTGACGCGCCATATAAACAAGCTCGGTTGGGAACTGCAGCTGTTCCCGGCGCGCCAGCATGTGATCCGCAATGCCGTGCTGTGGGCGTTTGGCGCTGCGCTGCTGCTGGCCAGCCTGGCCACCGTGGCATGGGCACTGCACCAGCGCCGCCGCCGTCTCGAAGAACGGCGCGCTTCCAGCGCTGCGCTGAAAACAGCGGCGCGCGAGCTCGATGTCAAGCTGGCCGAACGCACCGCCCAGCTGCGCCAGGCCAATGACGACCTGGAAGCGCGCTACGCCACATTGAAAAGCACGGAACAGGTATTGCGCTCGACGCAGGATGAACTGGTCCAGGCCGGCAAACTGGCGATGCTGGGCCAGATGGCGGCCGGCGTGACGCATGAACTGAATCAGCCACTGGCCGCGATCCGCGCCTTTGCCGACAACGCGCGCACTTACCTCGAGCGCGAACAATTCGACAAAGCCAGCGCCAACCTGGGCCACATCGGCGACGCCAGCGCGCGCATGGGCGCGATCATCGCGCAGCTGAAAGGCTTTGCGCGGCGCAGCGACAGCCTCGGCGCCGTCAACCTGGCACGCTCGATGCAGGCCTCGAGCTTCCTGCTGCAAGGTGAAGCCAGGCGCCTCGGTGCGCAGATCGATATCGCCGGTGCCGATTCGTTGACAGTCGCCGGCGACGCGGTGCGCGTGGAGCAGGTGTTCATCAACCTGCTCCGGAATGCGCTCGATGCCGTCGAAACGGCGAGCATCCGCATCGTTACCGTGACGATGACGCAGCATGACGGGCACGCAGTGGTGCGCATCGCCGACACCGGCGCCGGCATGGCGGTCGAAGCGAAGACGCATTTGTTCGAACCGTTTTATACCACCAAACCCTCGGGCAAGGGCCTGGGGCTGGGCCTGGCGATTTCATCGTCGATCATCCAGGCCATGAACGGTCAGCTGTCCGGCCATAATGGCGCGAACGGCGGCGCCGTGTTTGAAGTCCGCATCCCTCTTCTGGAAAAATCATGACGATGCAAGCCATCCTGGTCGAAGACGAAGCCGCGCTGCGTCTGGCCACCACGCAGACCCTGGAACTTGGTGGCTTCGATGTCGTGGCCTGTGCCAGCGCCGAAGAAGCACAGGCGATCATCGAAGCCGATTTCGATGGCGTGATTGTCAGCGACGTGCGCCTGCCCGGCCGCTCGGGCCTGGAGCTGCTGGCGCACGTGGCCGCGCTGGACGCCGACCTGCCGGTCATCATGGTCACCGGCCATGGCGACGTGGCGATGGCGGTGGGTGCGATGCGCAGCGGCGCCTACGATTTTATCGAGAAGCCGTTCGGCGCCGAGCGCTTGCTTGACGCCGTGCGGCGCGCGCAGGACAAGCGCAGCCTGGTGCTGGAAAACCGGCGCCTGAAAACTGCGTGGGCGCTGCATCCGGATACGCCGCAATTGATCGGCCGGTCGCCGGCAATCGAACGATTGAAAATCACGCTGCGCAATATCGCGCCCACGCCGGTCGATATTTTAATCAACGGCGACACCGGCACCGGCAAGGAAGTCGTCGCGCGGCTGATCCATGCGGCCAGTGCGCGGAAAGGCAATTTCGTTGCGATCAATTGCGGCGCCCTGCCCGAATCGGTGTTTGAAAGCGAGATGTTCGGCCACGAAGCCGGCGCTTTCACGGGCGCGCAAAAACGCCGCATCGGCAAGCTGGAATATGCCAACGGCGGCACGCTGTTTTTGGACGAGATTGAAAGCATGCCGATGGCGCTGCAGGTGAAACTGCTGCGCGTACTGCAGGAACGCCGGCTGGAGCGTTTGGGCGGCAACGACACCATTGCGGTCAACTTCCGCATCGTCGCGGCCAGCAAGGCCGACTTGCTGGCGCTGAGCGAGCAAGGGCAATTTCGTGCGGACCTGTATTACCGCATCGGCGTGGCGACGGTCGATTTGCCGCGCCTGCAGGATCGCAGCGACGACATCCCGCTGCTGCTCGCCCACTTCGTCCAGGATGCCGCGCAGCGCTACGGCCGCGAGGCGCCACAGTGGACCGCCGCGCAGATGGCGCAATGGCAGGCCGCGCGCTGGCCGGGCAATGTGCGCGAGCTGCGCAATTTTGCCGAGCGGCTGGTGCTGGGACTGGTGGCGCCGGTGACTGAAGCGATGGACATTGTTTCTGCCGGCAGCCTGCCGCAACTGGTCGACGCGTTTGAACGCGAGCGCATCAACCAGACCCTGGATGCCGCCGGCGGCAACGTCGCGCAGGCGGCCGACCAACTGGGTATCCCGCGCAAGACGATGTACGACAAGCTCAAAAAATATCAACTCACTCCCGCCAAGAAATAACACCATGTCGCCAATTACAACCGGGCGCATGCCGCGCCAGATTCCCTACATCATCGCCAACGAAGGCTGCGAACGCTTCAGCTTTTACGGCATGCGCAACATCCTCACGCCGTTCCTGATTTCCACGCTGCTGCTGTTCCTGCCGGAAGCCGACCGCGCCAGCGACGCCAAGCATGTGTTCCACACCTTTGTCATCGGCGTCTATTTCTTTCCGCTGCTCGGTGGCTGGCTGGCCGACCGATTCTTCGGCAAATACAACACGGTGTTCTGGCTCAGCCTCGTCTACTGCGCCGGCCACGCGTGCCTGGCCATTTTTGAAGACAATTTAAAGGGCTTCTATTTCGGCCTGTTCTTGATCGCACTGGGCTCGGGCGGCATCAAGCCCTTGGTGTCCACGTTTGTCGGCGACCAGTTCGACCAGACCAACAAGCACAAGGCAAAACTGGTCTACGACGCGTTCTACTGGATCATCAATTTCGGCTCGTTTTTTGCCTCCCTGCTGATGCCAATTTTCCTGCGCGACTACGGCCCGGCCGTCGCCTTCGGCATTCCCGGCATCCTGATGTTCATCGCCACCATCGTCTTCTGGAGCGGCCGCCGCAAGTACGTGCACGTGCCGCCCGCCCCACCGAGCCCGGATTCCTTTACGCGCGTGGCACGCACCGCGCTGCTGGCGCGCGCACCCGGCCAGGGCCGCCCCGGCCTGCACGTCGCCTTGCTGGGCGCGGCCGGCGCCGTGGCGTCGCTGGCGATGTCGTGGAGCTGGGGTTTCGTGATTGCGGCCTGCACGGCGCTGGTGCTGCTGCTGGCGTTTGGCGGCATCGGCATCCAGATGCAACTGGAACGCGCGCGCGGCGTGCATCCGGATGAAGCAGTCGATGGCGTGCGTGCGGTGCTGCGCATTTTGGTGGTGTTCGCGCTGGTGACGCCGTTCTGGTCGCTGTTCGACCAGAAAGCGTCCACCTGGATCGTGCAGGCCAACGCGATGACGCAGCCCACCATCTGGCTGTTCGGCAGTTCGTTTCAATTTGTGCCGGCCCAGATGCAGGCGCTCAATCCGATGCTGGTGATGATCCTGATCCCCTTCAACAACCTGGTGCTGTACCCGTTCCTGCGCAAGCTCGGCTTCGAGCCGACACCATTGCGCCGCATGACGTTCGGGATCGGTTTTACGGCCCTCGCGTGGGTCGTCATCGGCGCCATCCAGGTGGCGATGGACACCGGCACGCCAACGTCGATGGCCTGGCAAATCCTGCCGTATGCCATCCTCACGCTGGGTGAAGTGTTAGTGTCCGCCACCGGCCTGGAATTCGCATACAGCCAGTCGCCACCGTCGATGAAGGGCGTCATCATGGCGTTCTGGAGCCTGGCCGTCACGGTGGGCAGCTTGTGGGTACTCATCGTCAATGCCAGCGTCAAGAACGAGGTGGTGCTGGGCCATATTGCGTCATCGGGCCTCGGCGTGATGGCGTTCCAGATGTTCTTCTTCGCGGCGTTCGCGCTCGTGGCCGCGCTGGCGTTCGGGCTGTATGCGCGCAACTACAAGATGGTCGATAACTACCGCGCGACGACATGAGCAAGCGCGTCGTCGACACCAGCAAGTTCCTCAGCTTCGTGCTGCGGCACCGGCCCGACGCGATTGGCCTGGTACTCGATAGTGAAGGCTGGGTTGGTATCGACGCGCTGATCGTCGCGGCGCACGCCGGTGGCAAGCGCGTCGACCGCGCGCTAATCGAGGAAGTGGTGGCGACCAACGACAAGCAGCGCTTTGCCATATCGGCGGACGGCTTGCGCATCCGCGCCGTGCAGGGTCACTCGAGCGCACAGGTCGATATTCGGTACGCCGCCATCGTGCCGCCGGCGTTTCTGTACCACGGCACGGCCTCGCGCTTTCTGCAGTCGATTGGCAAGCAAGGTTTGATTGCAGGGGCGCGTCATCATGTGCATCTGTCCGATGACGAAAAGACTGCGGTGCAAGTTGGGGCGCGCCACGGCATGCCGGTCGTGCTGAAGGTGCTGGCGGCGAAAATGCATGCGCAGGGCTTTGTGTTTTACCGGGCCGATAATGGCGTCTGGCTGACCGCTCAGGTGCCAATTTCATTCATCGAGAGGACATAAATCGCGCGTGTGCGTAGTAAGATTACATCGAGACAGCATTTTTCGAACAATAATCAGTACTTCAACTACACATACAATGTTTCCATCACATGTCCCGGCGCTTATTGGCACCCTGCTTTTTCCATTTGCTGCTCACGCCGCCATTCCTCTCGCAAGCTGTGACGACCCTGGGTTTCAGCAGGTACTCCAGCCAAACGCCGCCGTCCTGACCGCGCAGGCAAAGTGGCTGAACCGCGCCACGCTGGTCTGGCCCGGCGCCTCCGGTATCGTCAAGCTGTATTACGCGCCGGATGCGGGCATGCAGGTCAAAGTGGGCGCCAAAGTCGTGGATGCAGCAGGTTCGCTGGCGGTGACGAAAACGCCGGCGGGTTGGCGCGTCGCCGATGCCGCCGGCCTGCATCGCGGCCAGATGATCCTGGTTCAGGAAGCATCGGATGGCACCGTCATCGCCGCCACGCGCATCCAGGCAGCGGCCGCGCTGGACGATATTTACGCCCTCGCTGCCGATGTATCAGGGCTCGGCGTCACAGTATCAAGCAAACAAACCAGCTTCAAACTATGGGCGCCCACCGCGCAGCAGGTGGCGGTGTGCACCTACGCCAGCGGCTCATCGAAAGCCAGCGCCGTGCGCGACCTGACGTTTGATACCGCCACCGGCGTCTGGAATGGCGCCCTGCCTGGTAACCAGTCCGGCCATTACTTCCGCTACGCTGTCGACGTCATCGTCAATGGCACGGGCCTGGTGCGCAATCTCGTCACCGACCCGTACTCGGTCAGCCTGAATACCGACTCGAAGCGCAGCTACATTGCCGACCTGGCCGACCCCGCCTTGAAGCCAAAGGGCTGGGACAAATCGACCGCACCGGACACCGTGCGCGCGCAAACCGACATGACCGTGTACGAACTGCACGTGCGCGATTTTTCCATCAACGACATGAGCGTCAGCGCGCCGCACCGCGGCAAGTACGCGGCGTTTGGCGAGACCACGTCGAACGGCATGCGCCACCTGGCGGCCCTTGCCAAAGCCGGCATGACCGACATTCACCTGCTGCCGGTGTACGACATCGGCAGCGTGCCCGAACGCGGCTGCGCCGTGCCGCGGCCAGCCGGCGCGGCGGACAGCGACGCGCAGCAGGCGCTGGTGATGAAGACGGCTGAAACCGATTGCTTCAACTGGGGCTACGACCCGTTCCATTACAACGCGCCCGAAGGCAGCTACGCCACCGACCCGGAAGACGGCGCGCGCCGCATCGTGGAATTCCGCGAGATGGTGCAGAACCTGCACAAGGCCGGCCTGCGCGTCGGCATGGATGTCGTCTACAACCATACGTTCCGGTCGGGCCAGCACGAAAAATCGGTGCTCGACCGGATCGTGCCGGGCTACTACCACCGGCTCGACGCCCAGGGCGCTATCGAACAATCGACCTGTTGCGACAACACCGCCACCGAACACCGGATGATGGGCAAGCTGATGACGGAATCGGTGGAACTGTGGGCCACGCAGTACCACATCGACTCCTTCCGCTTCGACTTGATGGGCCACCAGCCGAAGGACGTCATGGTGCGCCTGCAGCAGCAGGTCAACCAGGCGGCGGGACGCACGGTGCAGCTGATTGGCGAAGGCTGGAATTTCGGTGAAGTCGCCGATGGCAAGCTGTTCGTGCAGGCGTCGCAGCTGTCGCTGAATGGCACCGGGATCGGCACGTTCAGCGACCGCGCGCGCGATGCCGTGCGTGGCGGCGGATCGGGCGACAGCGGAGAGAAGATGATCAGCCAGCAGGGGTATATCAATGGCCTGGTGTACGACCCGAATGCGCTCGCTGGCAAGCGCACACCAGAGGACCTGCTGCGCGCCGCCGACATGGTGCGCGTGGGCCTGGCCGGTACGCTGCGCAGCTACCCGCTGCACACGTGGCAGAACCGCACGGTGCGCCTCGACGCCATCGATTACAGCGGCCAGCCGGCCGGTTACGCGAGCGAACCCGGTGAAGCTGTCAACTACATCGAGAACCACGACAACCAGACGCTGTTCGACATCGACGTTTTCAAGCTGCCACTGGCAACGTCCTCGCGCGACCGCGCACGCGTGCAGATGCTGGGCATGGCAATCAACGCGTTCAGCCAGGGCGTGGCCTATTTTCATGCGGGCGTCGACACGCTGCGCTCCAAATCGCTGGACCGCAACAGCTTCAATTCGGGCGACTGGTTCAACCGCATCGACTGGTCGTACCAGGACAATTATTTCGGCACCGGTTTGCCGCCAGCGGCCGACAATGGCAAGGACTACGCGTTACTGAAGCCCTTGCTGACCAACGCGGCCCTGAAGCCTGCGCCGGCCGATATCGCGTATGCCCGCGACGCCTTCCGCGCGCTGCTGCAGATCCGTGCCAGCTCGACGCTGTTCCGCATGCGCACCGCCGCCGACGTCGTACAGCGCCTGCGTTTTTTCAACACCGGTTCGCAGCAGGTACCGACCGTACTGGCGGCGCATCTGGATGGCCAGGGCTATGCTGGCGCGAATTTCAAAGGCATCACGTATCTGATCAACGTGGACAAGGTGGCGCACACAGTGACGGATGAAAAAGCACGCGGCACCCGCATGCGTTTGCATCCGGTGCAGGTGCCGGAAACCGTTGGCGCTGCATTCGATGCCAGCCGCGGCGCATTCACGGTGCCGGCGCGCAGCGTGGTGGTGTACGTCGACGACTGAAACGGTCAGGTTTCGCTGTCGCAAACGCGATCGCGCCCTGCCGACTTGGCGCGATAGAGCCGGTGATCGATGCGGTCCATGAACACGCTCGCATCGTCCTGCGCACCGGGCACGATGGTGCCGATGCCGATGCTGACAGTGACGAGGCGGCCGATGCCGGAACGCGCGTGCGGAATTTCGCGCTGCGCGAGCAGCTTGCGGCAGCGTTCTCCGATGGTGTGCGCAGCATTCGCGTCGGTTGCCGGCAATAGCAGGACAAATTCTTCGCCGCCCAGGCGCGCGCACAGGTCGCGTGAACGATATGCGCCTTCCTCCATTACGTGGGCCACGTCGCGCAGGCAAGTGTCGCCCTGCATGTGGCCGTAGTGATCGTTGTACTGCTTGAAGTAATCGATATCGATGATGATCAGCGACAGCGGCTCGCCCGTGGCGCGCGCCTTGGCCCATTCCACCGGGTACAGCGTATCGAACATGCGCCGGTTGGCCACGCCGGTCAGGCTGTCACGATAGGACAGCGCTTCCAGTTCGCGCTGCAGTTTCAGGATCTTTTCTTCGGCCTGTTTGCGCGCGGTGATATCGAACATGAAGCCAACCAGGGCGTCGACGCTGCCGTCCGAGCGGCGGATCACATGCACGACGTCGCGGATCCAGACGAATTCGCCGTCACGCGTGATGGCCCGGTAGTCGGCTTCGTGATCGATCCCGCTCTGCGACTGCGCGACGCAGAAATCCACGGTTTTCTGGCGGTCCTCGTCATGGATGCGGTCTGCCCAGTCGTTCACCGACTGCCAGCTCGATGGCGTCCAGCCCAGCAGGTCTTCGATCTGCGGCCCGATATACGTGAACTGCATCGTTGCCCAGTCGATTCGCCAGGGAATGGCGCGCGTCGATTCGAGCAGGGTGCGATAGACGCCGGGATCGTTGCGGGGATCGTTGTCGGCAAGTGGCGATGGTGCAGGGGCAGAAGTAGTCATGCGGTTTCGCGTGAGGGTGGTGACGGCATTGTGCACTGAAAATCGCCGGTGCGGTGCGCCCCGCTTTTCTCAGTCGGCGCCTGGCAGATGCTGCACACAGGCTGTCATTTCGCCGCGCGGCACGAACACGTTCGGCGCACCCTGCGCGTACGACCCGGCCTCGTAGGAATCGAAGTGGAAGGCTATCCCGTCCGGCGTCGGCGTGAACTTTCGCCCGCGCAGCAAATTGACATCGGCAGCGGCGTCGCCATCGCCAGGGAGGTACAGATGCATGCCGCGTTGCTCCAGCCTGGCATCAATCGCTGCGGCAACCTGGTGGCGGCAATCCGCGCCCGGGTCGATGAAATCAGCGAGTTCGCGCGGCGTCATGACTCCGTCGCGAATGCCGTACTGGCGCGTTTCCGTATAACCCACGCCGTGTGCGCCACCCGAACTACCCCAGACCATGGCATCGAGCGACACCAGCGACGACGAGCGCCAGACGATGCGCACCGCGTTGGCGCAGTCGCCGGTGTCGCGGCACTCGCCTGCCTTGTCCCGGATCCACGCATCGGCGTCATGATCGCCAAGCACGGGGAAAACGCTGGAAAATGTGAAGCCGTGTTCGCGGTAATAGTCGGAGAACGCCGCCAGGTCGGCCGACGCTGGCCGTGTGACCACGATGCCCACATACCGGACACTGCGCCGCAGCGTGAAGCTGCGCGGTGCGGCCGTACCCGGCCCGGACCAGATACCGTGGCCAGAAGTGCGGTCCGGCGACAGCGTGACGGCACAGGTTTCGTCGCTTGCAATGCCTTTTGCGGTGGCGACGGCCAGCCGCGTTATTTCGCTGACCTCGGCGCTGGCGCTGGCGCTGACGGCGAGCAGCGTGGACGGCGTACCGGCGTAGTGGCGCGGCGTCCAGACTGCCTGGGAGAACAGGTGCGCAGCCGTCGGAGGAATGGTCCGGGGCTCCGGATACGCCAACGCAATCTGAAAAGTGGTGCCATCGTCGAAGCGCCCTTCGTACAGACCGCCTGCCTCCCATTCGCTGCGGTCTGGCGCCTGCAGAAAATCTTCTCCGTTGTACGCCAGCGCCACATCGGCGCGCGCTGGCGGCGTCAGGACTGCGCTGAAAAGTAAGGCGAGCACACTGGCAGCCTTCAGAAATAAATGGGGCGACATACACGCTTCCTGTTGGGTGATGGGGCTGCCGGAATAGAACCTTCTCATGGTATGTCGGCGCATCCCCGGAAAACCGTTCACGGTGAGAGGAATTTTGTATCTGGCAAATATCAACAGGTAAAATATCGCTTGCTATTGGACAGCGCGCAATTAATTGCGGCCGAAGAAATCGCACAATACCCCGTCGAAGAAACCAGTCACGCGCACGCCACTGCTGGAGGATCAGTTGTGCTTTGCGCTCTAGTCCACCAGCCTGGCGATGAACAAGGTCTATCGCCAGCTGTTAAAAAAGCGCGATCTGACGTACCCGCAGTACCTGGTGATACAGCTGCTGTGGGAAAGGACCAGTTGACGGTGTCCGACATCGACGCACGCCTGTTCCTCGATTCGGCCACCCTCACGCCGCTGCTCAAGCAGCTCGAGGCCGCCGGATTGTTGAGCCCGACGCGTTCTGCCGCCGACGAACGTCAGGTTGTGATCGCGTTGCGCGATGCCGGACGCGCGATGGCCAGTCAGGCAGCGGGGATATACGCCGAGGTGCTGTGCGCGCGGCGTGCGCCCCGGGGGAACTCGGGGCCATCAAGCAGGGGCTGAAAATGTTGCGCGTCAAGCTCGCTGCCAATACATGACTGGGCAGGCAGCCAGCGCCTTCGAAAATTTCTTATCAGGTACTGCTGTGGCCAGTGTCTGAGGCCAGATTCGACACGCCGTCGTACCGGCAGTGTGAAAACGGTCATTTCCTGACCAGTAACATGATGAAGTGGTGCTGGGATCACTACAGTCGATGCCGCCAGGCGCAACGATATTGAGCAGTACGATGACTGCCTGACGTGTCTTTCGATGACGCTTGTCGCAACCGTGCAGAACAGCGCCGAGCCAACTGCCCCTCGGACTGTTACGCGAACGCGACGCGTGCCAATACATTCTCGACAACCGCGCGCCCCTTCATCGCATCTCGCCAGCGCGCTGGAATACCTTCTTCCCCGTACAGCACGCCCGCCAGGCCGCCAGCGATGCAGGCCGTTGTGTCCGTGTCATTCCCGAGCAAAATGGCATGACGGACGCAGTTCTCGTAGTCCGACGTCGCCAGCACGCAACGAATGGCCGACCAGAGGCTATCGACGACATACCCGGAACCGTTCGATGGCTCCATGCGGCCATCGAGCACGATGCCAAGTTCGGTACGTTCTTCCGGATGGACTGCGTCAGCCAGCGCATCTTGGGCGAAATCCAGCGCTGCCGCCGGATTCTGGCCGTCGACCATCTGCCATGCCATCAATGCGTACAGGGCGCAGGCGAGTTGCGACCGGACGTGCACGTGCGTGGGAATACTTTGTTTTCTGGCGCGCGCGATCACTTCGGCTGCCGTGGACGAATGAATCAACGCGCATGGCAGTGTGCGCATCAGCGAACCGTTACCATTGTTCCATTCGCCTGACGGACTGCAGGTCAGCGGGTCGCCATGCAGAACGTAGTCATTCAACGCACGCGCCGTCTGCAGGCCGACATCGAAGACACGCTGATCGGGTGTCATGAAGCCCTGTTGATACCACGCCAGCAGTCCTTGCGCAAACGCATCCAGATCAAGCGAGGGGATCCTCGTCAGCGCGTCCATATACCAGTGCCTGTGCCCCATCGTCGCTCCAGGTGCCGGGCGGGACAGCGTCATGCGCCCGCGCAAATTCGACGGGCGGCACCATCTCGATCAGGCATCGCTCGGGGATGTCTGCGGGTGAGGAGAATTCGTATGGGACGCCGAGCGCGTCGCCGATCAGCAATCCGTACAAGCCCCCGCGAATGCGGCTGTGTCTCTTCAGCATGGCGCTATTTCGCTTCAAAAATGCACACCTGATCTGGCCTGCTACCTGCCGAGGCCGTGTCCGAATGACAGACGTGGCACCAGATGTTTTTTTAAAAATGAAAAGCTGATTTCGTCTGTAGAGCTCGTGTACGAATGGCAGACCTGACCCTGGGTTAGCTGTCCAGGTGCGAAATCAGCAGCCGGCTGTGATCGACGTCGTTATTTTCTTCCGGTCCGCCCAGCGAAATTCCGACGGACATGATATCGATCAGCAGCAGTTGCAGTATTCTCGAGATCATCGACAGGAACGAGGTGTTGTCTTCGACGTGATCGACTGCCAGGCAGACCGTCGCTTTTTTGGCGAGCGCCGATTTGCTGTTGGTGATGGCGATGACGTCGGCGCCAACGGCACGCGCACGCTCGACGGCGGCCAGCAGTTCCGGCAGCTGGCCGGCAGTGGACACGGCAATCACCACGTCGCCCGGCTTCAGCAGATCGGCCGCCAGCGCGAATAAATGAGAGTCGCCGTACGTGGCGGTGGGAATGCGGAAGCGGAAAAATTTGTGCTGGGCGTCGAGCGACACGACGCGCGCGCTGCCCATCGCATAAAACTCCACGCGCCTGGCCGAGCGCAGCAGTGCGATGGCGCGGTCGATCGACGTGACATCGAGCTGGTCGCGAAATTTCAAAATCGCCGACACCGTGTTGTCGATGACTTTGGCCGACAGATCATGGGTGCTGTCGCTCATGCGCACCTGGCTGTGGCGCACCGGGATGGTACCGGTCAGGCTGCCGGCAAATTTAAGTTTGAAATCGGCCAGGCCGGAAAAACCCAGCGAGCGGCAGAACCGGATCACGGTCGGCTGGCTCACGTCGGCCAGGCGCGCAATTTCGGCAATCGGTTCGCCCAGCACCTTGCGCGGATGTTCGATGACCAGCGTGGCCACGCGCTGCTCGGCCGGCGACAACTCGTGCTGCAGATGCTGGACGCGTTCCATCAGCGTGTGGGCGCCACTGCGGCCGCGCAAATGCTCGGACAGGATGCTGGCGACACCCTGGAATGCCGGATTCGGGGCCATGATGACGAAGGTGGGAATCTGCGCAAGGTAATCGGTGAACCGGCCCTTGGCTTCGAAGCGCGCCCGGAACGGCGAGGTGACGAACCATTCGGCCATGCGCGGCACGATGCCGCCACCGATGAACATGCCACCGAAAGAACCGAGCGTGACGGCCAGGTTGGCTGCGGCGCCACCGAGCATGCCGGAGAAGCATTCGAGCACTTCGAGGCACAGCGCATCGTGGTCCTCGAGCGCGCCGCTGATGATCTCGGCCGATGTACGCGCGAAGTGCGGATCGGATGCGTCGACGCCGTTGCGGTCGGCCAGTGCGCGGTGAATCAGTTCCATGCCGGGGCCGGAAATCAGGCGCTCGTTCGACACGTGCGGCCACTCGCGCCACGCATATTGCAGGATCGCGAATTCGCGTTCGTCGGCAGGAGCGAAGTTGACGTGGCCGCCTTCACTGCCCAGGGTGACAAAACCGTCGATGGTGGGAATCACGCCCGATACGCCAAGGCCGGTGCCCGGTCCCAGCACGCCGATGACGGCATGAGCGGCGGCCTTGCCGGGGCCGACCTGCATGATCTGGTCGGCGGGAAGGCCGGGAATGGCCATGGCCAGCGCGGTGAAATCGTTGACGATCAACAGCGTCGACAGGCCGAGCGTGCGGCGCACGTCGT
Organism: Pseudomonadota bacterium; assembly: GCA_030853745.1. Classification (GTDB taxonomy): domain Bacteria; phylum Pseudomonadota; class Gammaproteobacteria; order Burkholderiales; family Burkholderiaceae_D; genus JALYUM01. Next base: position 16,271 of record JALYUM010000149.1, read on the forward strand.
CGGTGGAAAATTGCCAGTCGCGGTTGGTCATGCGGATCAAGTCGCCGTTGATCGGGTTGGCCAGTGCAAAGGCCGCATGCTGGATTTTTTCGGTGCTGTGATCGAGCAGGTAAGCCTGCAGCATCGGCACAATGCCGGGGAAGTCGTCACAGCGCAGCATGGCCACGCCGCGCATCACGCCGGGCGCGGTTTCGAGGGCGAAGCGGGCATGGGTGGCGCCGATGTCGGCGAGCAGGCGTGGTCCATCGGCGTAGGCACTGCGGGGATGCTTGATCTGGGGTTCGGTCTCGGTGCTCATGTCGTTTTTATTGGAGGGACCGCGTCCCTGTTGAGGCGTAGGATAGCATTGAATGAATGGCATTAAACAGGGGGAAATGCTCGCTTTTACAGCCAGTTGGGGTGAGTTACTCCTGCCCGATCAACACGACTGCATTACGGGCCGCGAACTGCACCTTGCCATTGATGACTACCGCCTTCAACCCGCTGTAATAATCCCGCACCGTCTGGCCATCGCTGAACACACCCTGCACCGACACTGCGGTGTCGCGGTCCAGCGGCACATTCAGCGCCACGACCACGCGGTCGGGCACGCCGTTTTGATCGTACGTGCGCTTGAACGTGTACGGCTGCGCGGCGATCATCTGGTGCACGCCCGCCCCCACCGCGATGTGCGCATGGCGGAACAAACCGAGCCGCGCCCAGTGCTGGCGGATATCGGCCACGCCATCCTTGCCGCGCTTCGCGTTGGCCGCCAGTTCATCCCAGTTCATGAAGGAGCGCAGCTTCGCATCGCCCTCGGCGCCAGCGATATCGAGCAGGCGCGCGGTCTCGTCGCCGTAATAAATCTGCGCCGCACCGGGCGCCAGCAACAGCTTGTTGGCGGTCTCGAAAGGCCGCGTGCGCGCTGCATCGAACGGGCTGCCATCGTCGTGCGAGCTGACATAGTTCAGCACCGACTTTCCCGCCAGCGGGCCATGCAATGCAGCCGAATACGTACTAAACAGTTTTTCATAATCGCCATTCGCATCGGTTTTCATGCCGAAGTTAATCATGCTGTCGAAGCCATTGTCGTAGTAGTCGATCTTCCTGCCGCCCACGTCTGCGATGCGTCCTTCTGCGAGATGGTAGTTGTACACTTCCGCCGTCATGTAGAACGGCGTGTTGCCCAGCACTTTCGACGGGTTCGCTTTTTTCCAGTCGTCGAACGCGCCGCTGGCAACGGTTTTCAAATCCTTCCACAAACCTGGCTCGGTATGTTTTACCGTGTCGGCGCGGAAGCCGTCGAAACCATATTTGCGTACCCAGTCGGCTTGCCACTTGATCAGGTAAAAACGCGGCGCGCGCGGGTAGCCCGTACGCGCGAAAAATGCGTCGAGCTCTTTGACTTCGCGTTCGTACCGACCTTCTTTTTTCCACTTCGCCACCAGCGCCGGCGGCAACGCGACCGGCGCATCGCTTTCGGTGCGGATATCGGGCAGATTGGCCACCAGCGTACACGTGGCGGTGCTCTTGAAATCCTGGTAGGTGCAGGTGGGCGAAGTACGCACCCATGCAGCAGGCCAGACCGGGTCCTGCGGCGTCACCGGACCGGTGTGGTTGATGACGACGTCGAGCAGCACGCGAATGCCGGCGGCGTGCGCCGCGTCGACCAGCGCGTGCAGGTCGGCCTCGGTGCCCAACGCAGCATCGATGGCCGTGAAATCGCGCGCCCAGTAGCCATGAAAACCGTAGCTTTTGCCGGTGCCTTCATCGGTCGCGCCGTGAATCTGTTCGACCGGAGGCGTGATCCACAAGGCGTCCACGCCCAGCTCCGTGAAATAGCCGGCCTTGATTTTTGCCGTGATGCCGGCCAGGTCGCCGCCCATGAAACCACGCAGGCTGGCCGCATCGTCCTTGCGGCCATACGCATGATCGTTCGATGGGTCGGCATTATTGAAACGGTCCGTCAGCAGAAAATAAACGGTCGCGTTATCCCAGGAAAACGGGCGTGCTGGCTGCGCAGTATTTTGTGCAGATGCAGTACCAAAAACGCACAACAGGGATAAAGCGAGAGCAGACAGTTTCATGTTTTCCTTGTTAAAAAATCAGGTCACCAATCAGGTCACTAATCAGGTCACTACGGTCGGCGCGGCGTGACCGCTGCGCTGGCGCAGTTGTGACAGCTGTTCGGCAATGGCGGCCAGGCCGCCCAGCGCCTGCTGGACATCCTGGTCGAGCCGGCTGGCCTCGGCTTCATATTTTTCGAGATACACGCGCACGGTGGCGCCTTCCGTGCCGGTGCCCGACAGGCGCAGCACGATGCGCGAGCCGTCTTCCATGACGATGCGCACGCCCTGCTTCGTCGCGACCGAACCGTCGACCGGATCGGTGTAGACGAAATCGTCCGCCAGTTTTACCGTGTAGTCGCCCAGCTGCCGGCCGGTCAGGGTTGGCAATTGCGCGCGCAGGTCGTTCATCATTTTTTCGGCAACGCCCGAATCGACAGCCTCGTAATCGTGGCGCGAATAGTAATTGCGGCCAAATCGCGCCCAGTGTTCGCGCACGATCTGCTCGACCGATTTACCGGACACCGCCAGCAAATTCAGCCAGAACAGCACGGCCCAGATGCCATCTTTTTCGCGGATGTGATCCGAACCTGTGCCATAGCTCTCTTCGCCGCACAGGTTGACCATGCCGGCATCCATCAGGTTACCGAAATACTTCCAGCCGGTGGGTGTTTCGAAGCACGGGATATTCAACGCAGCGGCCACGCGGTCGGTGGCCATCGACGTCGGCATCGAGCGCGCCACGCCGCGGATTCCCGCCGCGTAACCCGGCGCCATCGTGGCATTTGCCGCGATGATGGCCAGGCTGTCCGATGGCGCCACCGCGATGCCGCGGCCCACGATCATGTTGCGGTCGCCGTCGCCGTCCGATGCGGCGCCGAAGTCGGGCGCATCGAAACCGTCCATCAACGCAATCAGTTGCGCCGCGTTGACCGGGTTCGGGTCGGGGTGATGGCCGCCGAAGTCTTCCAGCGGATTGCCGTTGATGACGGTGCCCACCGGTGCGCCCAGCAAGCCTTCGAGGATCGCGCGTGCGTACGGGCCGGAGACCGCGTGCATGCCATCGAAGCGCATCGTGAAGCCGCTCGCGAACAGCGCGCGGATGGCATCCAGGTCGAACAGGCGGTCCACCATCTCGGCGTAGTCGGCGACCGGATCGATGACCTCGACCTGCATATTTTCCAATGCGCTGATGCCCTGGCGATCGAGGTCCAGGTCGGGCGCGTCGCTGGTCAGATATTCGTTGATCAGCTGCGTCTGAGCGTAGATCGCATCGGTGATTTTTTCCGGCGCCGGGCCACCGTTGGCGATGTTGTACTTGATGCCGAAGTCGCCATCCGGGCCGCCCGGATTGTGGCTGGCCGACAGGACAATGCCGCCGAACGCCTTGTGCTTGCGGATCACGCAGGACAATGCCGGTGTCGACAGGATGCCGCCCTGCCCCACCAGCGCGCGTGCGAAGCCGTGGGCCGCGGCCATGCGCAGGATGATCTGGATGGCGGTGCGGTTAAAGAAGCGGCCGTCGCCACCGACCACCAGCGTTTTGCCGGTGCAGTCGCCGAGCGAATTGAAGATCGCCTGGACAAAATTTTCGAGATAGCCAGGCTGCTGGAATTCGGTGACCTTCTTGCGCAGCCCGGAAGTACCGGGCCGCTGGCCAGCGAAGGGTTTGGTGGGAATAGTCTGGATAGTCATGCGTGCCGCTCCTGTCGATGTTCGGGATGCCATGTATTAGCAAAACGATACGATACGACACCCGCCAATTTCATGTCGCGCAGAGAGGCAATCAACCCTTGCTGCGGTCGGTCACGAACAGCGTCAATATGCCCGCCAGCGCCATGCTGGCCCCGCCCAGCGCCAGTGTCGGGCCGGTGTGGCCGTCGAACAGGTGCTTGGTAAAGAACCCGAGCAGCACGCCACTGACAATTTGCGGGATCACCACGAAGAAGTTAAACAGGCCCATGAAATAACCCATGCGGTCGGCCGGCAGCGCGCCGGCCAGAATGGCATACGGCATCGTCAGGATACTGGCCCACGCCACGCCAACGCCGGCCATTGGCAGCAGCAGCAGGTTCTGGTCGTGGATGAAGAAGATGCTGGCCAGGCTGAAGCCGCCAATCAGCAGGCACACCATGTGCACAAATTTGCGGCTGGTGGCGCGGGCGAATACCGGCAGCAAAAATGCCGCGAGCGCCGACACGCCGCTGTAGACGGCAAACATGAAACCGACCCAGCTGCCAGCGTCCTGGAACGCTGCCGATTTCGCATCGGCCGTATGCCAGACCGTATCGGCGATCGTGGTGCCGGTATAAATCCACATGGCGAACAGGCCGATCCACGTGAAGAACTGGACAAACGCCAGTTGCACCATGGTCTTCGGCATGCGCGCAAAGCCGCCGATGATTTCTTTCGCGGCCACGCCGAAACGGCGTGCGTGCAGGCGTTCAGCCTTGAATTTTTCCAGGTCGGGCGGCGGCAGTTCGTCGGCGCTGAACACGGTCCATGACACGGCCAGGAAAAACACCAGGCCACCGCAGTAAAAGGCGTAGCGTACGGTGTCCGGCACCATGCCTGCAACCGAGGCGTTACTGACGTTGAACCAGTGTTCGAAAATGTACGGGAGCAGCGAAGCGATGACCGCGCCGCAGCCAATAAAAAAGGTTTGCATCGCGTAGCCGGCGGTCTGCTGGCCCACATCGAGCTTGTCGCCGACGAAGGCGCGGAACGGTTCCATCGACACGTTGATGGCGGCATCGAGCATCCACAACACCACCACTGCCATCCACAGCGCAGCGGAATTTGGCATCAGGAACAGTGCAATGGCGGCCAGTACGGCGCCGACGAAAAAGAACGGCCGGCGGCGGCCCCAGGTTGGATGCCAGGTATGGTCGCTCAGGTAGCCGATCACGGGCTGCACCAGCAGGCCGGTAATGGGCGCGGCGAGCCAGAACAAGGCAAGATCGTCGGGGTTGGCACCGAGGGTAGAGAAGATGCGACTGGTGTTGGAGTTTTGCAGCGCAAAGCCGAACTGGATGCCGAAGAAGCCAAAGCTCATGTTCCACAACTGCCAGAACGACAGGCGCGGTTTGGCCGCGGCGATTTTCATGTCCATCGATGTCCCCGATTGCGCGCGCACTCAGTTGGTGGCGTGCTGTATTTAGCTAGCAGAATTGTAGCAAAATAACATGGCAAGTTGGGCATGTCAATCGCGGTTGGTGCTTAGGAGAGGGGCGGACGATATTCTTTTGTAGTTAAAGAACACAGCTGCGCCACTATTAATACTTTACTCTGCTGCATAGGCGGCATGGGCCCCCGCCTGCGCGGAGATGACGGTTTTGAGGTTGTTGGCCTTGAAACCGTCATCCTCGCGCACGCGGGGACCCATACTTACATTGCAGAACCTTGTAGGTTGCGCGGCGGGGCCGCGCACCACGCAGCTCTACCGTTTTACAATCACTCCGCTTTCGGAGGACCCTTGCGATGCGGCTTTTTCGAACCGTCTTTTTCAGCGAAACGGCGATCGCCACCCGCTGGCGAAGGCTTCTTGAAAAACTTCTTCGCCGCTGGCGCCGCTGGCGTTTCGCCATCGCGCGTGATGTTCAGTTGCTGTCCCGCGACCCACACGCCCTTCAGATGGTCGAATACTGCTGGTGGCAAATCCGCTGGCAAATCGAGCGTGCTGTAGTCGTCATAAATTTCGATGCGGCCAATAAACTTCGAATCGATGTTCGCTTCGTTGGCGATCGCGCCGACGATATTGCCTGGCTTGACGCCGTGCGCATGGCCGACTTCGATGCGGAACGTGCCCATGCCATCTTCCGACGGACGCGCAACGCGCTCGCGCTTGAAGCCGGCATCGGCGCCGCCGCGGCTGTCGAAGCGTGGCGCCTCGGAGCGTGGTGAATCCGAGCGCGGCGAATCACCGCGTGGCGAACGTGCGGCAGGTACCGGACGCTCTTCCCATGTGCCCGGCTTGGCAGCGCGGTCCTGCTTTTCCAGCAGCAGCGGGATGTCGCCGCGACCCAGCTTGGCCAGTGCAGCAGCAATTTCCACCGCCGGCACATTCAGCTCGCGCTCATATTCTTCCACCAGGCCGCGGAACTGCTCCAGGCCGCCGGCGGCGATGGTCTCGGTGATCTGGTCCTTGAATTTAGCGATGCGCACATCGTTGACAGCCTTGATGGTTGGCAGCGTCAGTGGCGACACCGGCTGGCGCGTGGCGCGCTCGATGGCTTTCAACAGGCCCTGCTCGCGCGGGGTGATGAACAAAATCGCCTGGCCGCTGCGGCCCGCGCGGCCGGTACGGCCAATGCGGTGGGTGTAGCTTTCAGGGTCCGATGGCACGTCATAATTGATCACGTGACTGATGCGCTCGACGTCGAGACCGCGCGCGGCCACGTCGGTAGCCACCAGGATGTCGATCTTGCCATCCTTCAGTTGGGCGATGGTGCGCTCGCGCTGCGTCTGCTGCATGTCGCCGTTGATGGCCGTGGCTGCGAAACCTCTCGCTTGCAGGCGCGTGGCCAGTTCTTCGGTACCGAGCTTGGTGCGGGCAAAAATGATCATGCCGTCGAATGGCTCGGCTTCCAGGATGCGCGTGAGCGCTTCCAGTTTCTGCATGCCACTGACCATCCAGTAACGCTGGGTGATGTTGTCGGCGGTGCCGGTCTTGGCAGCGACGGTCACTTCCGTCGCATCGCGCAGGTACGTCTTGGCGATGCGCTTGATGGCCGATGGCATGGTGGCCGAAAACAGCGCGGTCTGGCGCGTGGCCGGGACTTTTTGCAGGATCTGTTCGACGTCGTCGATAAAGCCCATGCGCAGCATTTCATCGGCTTCGTCGAGCACCAGCGTTTTCAGCTTCGACAGGTCGAGCGAACCCTTTTCCAGGTGGTCGATGATACGGCCGGGCGTGCCGACAATCACGTGCACGCCGCGGCGCAGCGCCGACAGCTGCGGGCCGTAGCTCTGGCCACCGTAAATTGGCAGCACGTGGAAACCGGGGATGTGCGCAGCGTAGGTCTGGAACGCCTCGGCAACCTGGATGGCCAGTTCGCGCGTTGGCGCCAGCACCAGCACTTGCGGGGATTGCTGCTTGATGTCGATGTTCGACAGCGCCGGCAGCGCAAAAGCAGCGGTTTTGCCGGTGCCGGTCTGGGCCTGACCGAGAATGTCGCGACCAGCCAGCAGCAAAGGAATGGCGGCGGCCTGGATTGGCGAAGGCACTTCGTAGCCAACGTCTTTCAGGGCCTTCATGACAGGCGCGGAGAGATTAAGGTCGGAAAACGTAACGGTCGGGGTGTCGGACATGGGAACTCGCTTATCAAATCGTACTAAAGGCGTAGTTTACTACCTCAAGCCTTTTGAGCGGGCACAATTTGTCGGCCAACTGCCCGGATGACGTTGGAAAGCACGCAAATACCGGCGAAAACGACGGTATTTACTGTGGGTGACAGATTTTCCTGACCCCTTTTTACTTTTTGGCGGCGACTATCGCGGCAATGAACGCTTTGTGCGTTGGCATGACGTCAACGCACTTGCCCACCACGCCGGCGATTTGCGCGAGGTACGCGCCCACCTCGTCTTCGCCGAGCAGATCGACCAGCGGATGGTAGCCGCCGGCCGCAATGCCCTGCCCGTGCAGCACCTGCAGCCAGCCCACTTCGGCGAACAGTTCGTTATCGTCACGCACCAGGCGTCCATGCGACTGCCACAGCGCCATTTTGCGGCGCAGCGTGTCGGGAATGGCCATCGTGCGGCAATGATCCCAGAACGGCGTATCGGTGCGGCGCGTGGCGTGGTAATGCAAAATCAAAAAGTCGCGGATGCGCTCGACCTCGAAATCGGACTGGCGGTTGAATTCATCGATGTCGGCCTGATCGAAGCCGCCGTCCGGGAAGAACGTCACCAGGCGCCCGACCGTCGACTGGATCAGATGGATCGAGGTCGATTCCAGCGGCTCCAGGAAGCCCGACGACAGGCCGACTGCCACCACGTTCCTGTTCCACACCTGACGGCGCTTGCCGGCTTTGAACTTCAGCATGCGCGGTTCGGCCAGTGCACGGCCATCCAGGCTGCCCATCAAGATGCCGGCCGCTTCGTCGTCGCTCATGTGCTGTGACGAATACACGTGACCGTTCCCCGTGCGGTGCTGCAGGCCGATGCGCCATTGCCAGCCAGCCGGACGCGCGGTGGCGCGCGTGTACGGCGGCAGCTCGCCGGTCAGTTCGCACGGCACCGCCCACGCGCGGTCGCACGGCAGATAATCGCTCCAGTCCTCGAAGCCGGTTTTCAAAGCGCCCTCGATCAGCAGCGCGCGGAAGCCCGAGCAATCGATGAATAGTTCGCCGGCAATGCGCTCGCCATTTTCCATGACCACTGCGTCGACATGGCCATCGTCCGCGCGCAACTGCACATCGATGACTTTGCCCTCAGTGCGTTTTACCCCCAGTGCTTCACTGTATTTGCGCAGGTAGCGCGCGTACAGGCCGGCGTCGAGGTGGAACGCGTAGTTAATTTCCGACAGCGGCGAATTTGGCATGTCGCTTGGTGGGCGCATGAACTTGTGCGCCTTCGCTGCCATCCGGTTGATCGAATAGTTTTCCAGGTCGGGCGCTTTGCCAGCCTGGTACATTTTCAGCCAGTACTGGTAAAAATCGACGGTCCACAGGTCCTGGCCGAATTTGCCGAAGCCGTGCATGTAGCGCTCGCCGATATGGCCCCAGTCGACGAATTCGATGCCGAGCTTGAAGGTCGCCTTCGTCTCGCGCATGAATTCATCTTCGTTAATGCCGAGGACCGTGTTGAAACGGCTGATCATCGGAATCGTCGATTCGCCGACACCGACGGTCGATATCTCGTCCGACTCGATCAGGCGGATGGTGTATTTGTTTTTGAGGATTTTCGCCAGCGAGGCGGCGGTCATCCAGCCGGCGGTGCCGCCGCCGACGATGACGATGGTGGAGATGGTTTTCTGGTTCATGATTATCCAACTAACCCGTCATTCCCGCGCAGGCGGGAACCCACACCACGCTGATGAACAGGCAAACGCTGCTCAGAGGCGATATAGGCCCCCGCCTTCGCGAGGGTGACGATATAAAGGGGAAGCTTACAAAAAAGCCCCTCCACCGTCACCGGCAAAGGGGCTGATGCTGGCTCACGCCAATATTACATCTTGTAGTTCAAACCAAACAGCACGGTGCGGCCGTACGTCGTGTTTTCTATGTTGTTGTCGCGGGTGACGCGATAACGGCGGAACGGCTCATTGCCGACGTTGGTCATCTGGGCCATCAGCGACAGGCCTTTTAATGGACCAGCCTCGAACTCGTAGCCCAGTTGCAGGTCGATCTGCTTCTCTGCCTGGATGTAGGTCAGTTGACGGTCGCCGTAGACGCTGTTGATTTCACCGATAAAGTCCGAACGATAACGCTCTGCCACGCGTGCGGAGAAGCCGGCTTTTTCGTAGTACAGCGTCAGGCTGGCCACGCGCTTCGACAAGCCTGGCAAATCGATCTTTGTGCCTGCAACCGCGCCGTCGGTGGTATTTGGCACATTCACGTCACTGGAGGTCTGCGACGCGTTGAATGCCACGCCGAAGCCATCCAGATAATTTGTCGCCAGGTTCAATGGTACCGATACCGCAAATTCGAGACCCTGGATTTTTCCGCCCGATCCGTTGACCGGGTGGCTGAACGTACCGATATTCGATGGCAACCGGATCGTGCTCGGCAACACGTACGGCGTGAAATCGACCGTGTCGCTGGCCGTCACGATATACGTGTCGAGCTTTTTGTAGAACGCGGCCAGGCTGACGTACGCCTTGGTGTCCCAGTATTTTTCATACGACAGATCGACGCCCTTGGCACGGAATGGCTTCAGGGTCGGGGTTCCGCCGCTACCCGAAAACTGCTGCGGAGTCTTGGTGGTGTCGAGACCGAAACTGCTCGATGCACGCATGTCGTTGAGGGTTGGACGCGCCATGATCTTCGCGACCGAGAAACGCAGCGACTGCTGATTGCCCAGGTCACCGATCAGGTTCAGGCTAGGCAGAACATCGCTGTAGCTGGTGCCGTCGGTATGCGGTGCGACCGGGCGGGTAGTGTCGGTACTGCCGGCAGTAGCGCCGTCGACCGAAAACGCCGTCGAATCCTGCACGGTGTGCACGAACTGCAGGCCAAGCGCCCCGCGCAGCGGAATGGCGGCAACCTGCGAATCGATGTTCAACTTGGCAAACGCCGTGCTGACACGCTCGCTGACAACCCAGTCCTTGTTATAGATGTCCGGGTGGTTCTTGCGGTTCGCGGAGTACACGGATGCGTTGGCAACCGGATCGAAGGCCAGTACCGGAATGCCGGTCGGGCCGGCAATACCGGTGGAGGCATTCGGCACCGACGCCGTTGCGAACGGGCTGGTGTTGCCGGCGATCGACAGCAGTGCTTCGGTGTAGTCGCGCTGTTTCGAGCGGGTAGTGTAGTTTGCGCCAGTTGTCAGTTTGCTGAACCACCAGCCTTCAGGCAGATCGCGTGTCAGGTCGAAACGCGCAGCGCGGATTTTATCGGCGACATGCGGAATCTTGGTGTAGCCGGCCTGGATGTCGGAGCCACCCCAACCCTGCACGTCGGTCAGCTTGATGACATTAGGATCGGCGTAATTCAGGCCGGTGGTGAACGTCTGGCTGCCTGCATTGAAGCCGACGGTATCGAGCGCACCAGTGGTGCCGGCATACGCTTCGGCATTTGCGCCCGTACGTACAGCCGTGTTGTACGACAGGTCGACGCTTGCGGTCCAGTCGTCATTCAGTTTCAGCTTGTTGTTCCAGCCGACCGACTTCGATTCGTCCGAAAAACTCGACGCTTCATTACGCACGACAGCGCGCACATTGTTGAAACTGCCCGAGGTCACAACGCCGTTGGCAACGACTGCATTGATCAACTGACCAGGCTTGTCGTAAGCGTTGTTGGTGGAATCGTTCAGCGGCACCTGGATGCCGGCGGTATGCTTGTCGTTGTCAAACTTCGAATAGAACAGGTCGAGGGTGCTCGAGAAAGCCTTGCTCGGGCGGTACTGAAACACGCCCATCACGCCATCGCGCTTCTGGCTTTCAAGATCGGTATAAGAATTGAAACCGTTGTACGGTACCTGGACAGTCTTCGCCGTTTTACCATCGGCTTCATAGCCCAGGAAATTACCATTGACGGTGCTGACGGTGCCATTGCCCCAGGATTCGAAGCGGGTGCGTGCGCCGGTGGTGCTTTCCAGGCGAGCAAAACCGAGCGCAACACCGATGGTGCGGTCGGCAAACTGGTCGATGTACGACAGGCTGTAACGCTTGCCGTCGCCATTGCTCGCCAGGCCGAGACTGTTCTTTTCCTTGCGGGCGTTGACAGCGATGGTGCGCTTCGAGAAGTCGAGCGGACGCACGGTCTGCATGTCGACAGTACCCGACAGGCCCTGGCCGACCAGCGCGCCGTCCGGCGTTTTGTAAATCACCACGCCCGACAACAACTCGGATGGGTACTGATCGAATTCGACGCCGCGGCTGTCGCCGGTCGACACCTGTTCGCGGCCATTCAGCAGCGCGGTCGAGAAGTCGGGCGACATGCCGCGAATCGAAATGGCCGACGCGCGGCCGGCGGTGCGCTGGGCGGTCACGCCTGGCAGGCGCGCGATCGATTCGGCGATGCTCGAATCTGGCAGTTTGCCGATGTCTTCGGCCGAAATGGCTTCGACGATGGAGTCGTTGTTCTTTTTAACCGAGATGGCCGCTTCGATACCGCGGCGGATACCGGTCACGCGCACGGTCTGCATGCCTGGCTCGACAGCAGCATTCGCTTGCGATGTCGTCTGTTCCTGGTTCGGGCTTGGATTGTCAATTGCAGTTTGCTCGGTCGGCGCGGCGGACGCGACCGGTGCTGTTTGTGCGTAGGCGCTGCTGGCAAAAGCAACCAGCACGGCGCAACCCGCGGCCACTGGATGCAAGCGGAAGGCGATGTTGCTGGAAGCGCTTGCGGCACGCTTGGTGGCGAAAATTTTCATGTGTCCCCTCAAATAACCGAACTATTAATTGCCCGCAACTACAGCTCTTGAGCCTACAACACGGGTGCATGCAAACGCTCTAAAAGACGTTCTATTAAGAATTTTGTACTAAAACTAGATGCACTGTCAACGGGACTCGCACCAAGCTGAAGCAGTACAGTATTTTTATGCATTATTGCTGTAAAAGCCGCGATTCCCGTTGCAAATAGACCACAAGCTGTCTCTTTTTTGACTGTAGCCTGACTACATATCATTGCGTTGCACCATTTTTATAACGTATAACGCACTGAAACGGTGCGATTATTGGCAATTGTTCAGGCTTCAAGCAGTTTTGGCGCGTGTAACAAAACTAATAAATCAAAATTGATCTTTTTGTCATGCGTGCGGTATTCTGGCGCCGGGCAAAACATACCCTGCAACACAATTATTCTCCTTTCGACGTAGTTGAACTACGCACTACCCGCTTTGCATTAATGGAGACAACCATGAAGACATTTGCCCTCGCGCTGTTGCTGGGATTGAGCACGTTGCACCCTGCCGCATTTGCCGCCCCGAAACCTGCCATCGACCGCCTGGAGCCGCCGTTCTGGTGGGCCGGCATGGCCAGCAACAAGCTGCAATTGATGGTCCATGGCGAGCGCATCGCCGACCTGCAGCCGGCACTGGATTACAAAGGCGTGCGCATTGCAGCCGTAACGCGCGTGACCAATCCGAACTACCTGTTCATCGACCTCGAGATGGACCAGAACGTCACGCCTGGCGCTTTCGATATCGCGTTCAAAGGCGCGGGACGGGCGACGTCGTACCGCTACCAGTTACGCCAGCGCGCGGAAGGGTCCGCGCAGCGCCGCGGCTTCGACAGCACCGACGTCATCTACCTGCTGATGCCGGACCGCTTCGCCAACGGCAATCCATCGAACGACAGCGTGGCCGGTCTGGCGGACAAGGGCAACCGTGCGCTTGGCTACGGCCGTCATGGCGGCGACATCCAGGGCATGATCGACCACCTCGACTACATCCACGATATGGGCTTCACGCAGTTGTGGCCGACCCCGCTGGTCACCAACGACATGAAGGGCGCGTCGTACCATGGTTACGCGGCGACCGACCATTACCAGATCGATCCGCGCTTCGGCACCAATGACGATTACCTGCGGCTGTCCAGCGCCGCGCGCCAGCATGGCGTGGGCCTGATCCAGGACGTGGTGCTGTCGCATATCGGCAGCGGCCACTGGTGGATGAAGGACAAGCCAACCGCGGACTGGATCAACTACGGCGGCAAATTTATCCCGACCGAACACCATCGCGTCTCGGTGCAGGACCCATACGCCGCGCAGGAGGACAAGGAAAACTTCACCCGCGGCTGGTTCGCGCCGCAGATGCGATAGTTGTCAAGCTAGTTGTCGCGTTAGTAGCCATTAAGCCGCTCTTTTAAACAGCGGCGCATTTGATGCCGGTGCCGTTGTTTCGTTGATCGATACATCTGGATTGAGGTGCACCTGTTTG
>JALYUM010000154.1 GCA_030853745.1 Pseudomonadota bacterium
GCGTACGGATGCAGTCCTGCCTGTTCCAAAAAACGGTCCCTAAAATTCTGACCCATCGCGACACAACCTTTCAAAGTTAGTTGTTTCCTTGTGCAACTCAACAAGTCGAAAGAAACAACCTTAAATAGCTAAAGCAATCAAACACTTACGACAAACAACAATAAATAGTTGTTTCATCGGTTGTTTCCTGTTGCAAGAAACAACTTAGCAACCTACAATACGCTCACAAACTTAACGTGTAGGGGCTACCAATGAGCGTACTAGAACCATCAAAAAAAACCACCCAAGCTGACTGGCATCGTGCAGATGTCGTTGCAGCACTTCACAAAAAGGGGTGGTCACTGCGTGCCCTTTCGCGGCACAGCGGGCTGAGCGACGGAACACTTAAATCCGCTCTCGACGCTCCATACCTCAAAGCAGAAGGCATCATCGCCGCCGCCATCGGAATCACAGCGCAGGAGATCTGGCCAGAGCGTTACGCAAAGCGTAATTTTACGCCGGTTTTGACACCAAAAACGCATTGCACCTCCTCCTTCGCAAGTCAGCAACCTGTTGCTGTTCTCTAAATATTAAAAGTCTCGAACCAAAAGCACCACGCTTGCGTTTCCCGGACCTGGAAAAACAACAATGCGAAAAAGATGGAAGTCGTTACGTCCCTCGAGCCTCGACGAGGCAATGGAACTGTGCGTCGAATTTGCAGGCGAACATCGCCGGCCGATTAAGGTGCTGGCTGACCTTATGGGCGTCGACCCGAAAACCCTGTATCGATGGCTTGCAGAAACGTCTATGCCGCTGAACAAGGTGCGGCAGTTTGAAACCTTCTGCGGCATCGCGTTCATCAGCGAGTACCTCTGCCTAGCACACGGCAACAAGGTCGTCGTTGCCATTCCGACTGGTAAAAAATCTGGTACAGGCGAACTGGCCGAACTGCAGGCCGTTTTTGCTGACGCGATAGGACTGCTCGTGCGATTTCATCAGCACGGAACAGATGTGGACGGAACAGTTCAGGCATTGACCGAGACCCTGGTGCAAGTCGCCTATCAACGCAGCAATGTCCTCAAAGTGACGACGCCGGAACTCGGACTTTTCGGGGGGTGCAATGACTGATTTCCCTGTTAAGAGCCACTACGACGCTGGTGCGCTTGCAGCAATGCAACTACCAGGAATGCCGACGACCCGCAGCGCCGTGTTTAAGAAGGCAAAGAACGAAGGATGGGCATTCGTTGAGGTTCAGGGCAAGGGAGGAAAAGGAGGGATACGCCGAGAATATGTCCTGCCAACATCGATCATGGAAGCGATTCGCATGTCTTCAGCGAAATCGCTTATGGCAAGCGTCCCGGCAAAGCGACTGGCGCTACGCGCCGCTGACCAGCTGCCGCTGATCGAGACGGAAGACCAAGCATTGAAGGCTGATGCCCGCAAGGGAGTGTTGCTCGCCCTGGATACGCTCATGAACCGGTCTGGCTACCCGCTCAAGAAGGCGGCGCGTGTCCTGATCGAAATGGCGCGCAACGGCGAAGGGGGCGTACAAATGATCGCGATGTTGAAGATGGCGCGCGACCAGCGCGGCCGCTCCAGCGCCGATGGGTTGCCGTCCGAGCGTAGCGTCCTGCGATTCGTCGAATACGAGCGCGCCGGCATGCTAGCGCCGAAACATCGCGAACGCGACATGTCGGTGCCGGACTGGGCGCCTGCCTTCCTGACACGCTACCAGCAGCCAGAAAAGCCGACCGTCGAGCACGCGTATCGGGAATTCTCCAAGACGCTCCTGGCGACCAATGTGACGCCGCCGAGTGTGTGGCAGGTACGCCGCTTTCTGGCCAAGGTGGGAAACGTCACCTTGGAGATGGGCCGCATGGGCGACCGCGAATTGAAATCGCTCAAGCCATTCATTCGGCGCGACTTCGCATCGCTGCTGCCGGCCGACGTCTACAGCGCCGACGGCCATACGTTCGACGCCGAAGTGCAGCACCCGATGCACGGCCGGCCATTCCGTCCGGAGATCACCTCGGTGGTGGATATCGCCACCCGCAAAACGGTGGGCTGGTCGGTCGGCCTGGCCGAGAGCGCTTTCGCGGTCCTCGATGCTCTGCGCCACTCAGTTCTGCGGGGCGGCATTCCGGCGATTCTCTACGTCGATAACGGCTCCGGCTACAAAAACCAGCTGATGGCTGACGTCGGTACCGGCCTGCTGTCGCGCCTCGGCATCCAGATGATCAATAGCTTGCCGTACAACTCCCAGGCACGTGGTGTGATCGAGAAGCTTCACCAGACCATCTGGGTTAATGCCGCAAAAAAACTGCCGGGTTACATCGGCCGCGACATGGATCGCCAGGCCAAGCTGAATGTGTTCAAGCTGTCCCGTAAGGCGATCGCTAAAACCGCCGGCGAGGCGCACGTGATGCCGCTGATGGCGTGGGACAGCTTCCTCGCCTTTTGTGACGGCGAAGTGGCCGAGTACAACGCGCGGCCACACCGGTCCCTGCCGAAGATCGCGGACCCAAGCACCGGGCGCCGCCGTCACATGACGCCCGACGAAGCATGGGCACTAGCCGAGTCGAAAGGCTTTGCGGCGCATACCGTCGCCGACGATGACCTCCGCCCACTGTTCCGGCCGCAAACCCTGCGCACGGTCCGCAGGTGCGAACTGGAACTGTTCGGCAACCGTTACTTCGCCCGGGCTCTCGAAGAATTCCACACGCAGCAGCTGCGCGTTGGCTACGACATCCACGACCCGGCAAAGGTCTGGGTCTACGACGAGTCCGGCCGCTTTATTTGTAACGCCGAACTGGACGGCAACGTGCGCGACTACATGCCGAAATCGGTAATCGAGCAGGCGCGTGACAAACGTGCCGCAGGACGCGAACACCGCCTGGCCGTGAAATTGGAAGAAGTCCGCGAAGAGCGGCGCGGCATGCCGGCCATCGACCAGATGGAAACCGTGAGTATCCCGGGCTTTATGAACATGAGCCGTACCGAGCTGGCCGAGCGCGCACAGCACGCTGAATTCATCGAAGTGCGCGTCGACGCGTCTCTGCCTGAAACCCCAGCCGCCGCGAGCGTGCTGCCCGACGTATTCACCTGGACGGTACCGGCGACGCCGCAGGAACGGATCAGCGAATGGACACGCATTGCGGAATTTACGGAGGACGAGCTGATCAGCCCAAAACAATCGATGTGGAGGAAGACATACCAGGAGACGGCGGAATTCAGGACGTATCAACGCAAGTCTGCGTAGAAAAAAATGGTGCCGCGCCAACGGCACCTTCAACCAAAAACTAGAAAGTGAGTATGACGAATATGAATACCTCGGTCAATCGTGTTGCCAATATCTCGAACCTGCACCTGGTCACCGTCGCGGCTGAAAAGCTGCAGACGCGCGTCAACGGCTTGCCGGGCATCGGCGTCATCTACGGCGACGCCGGACGCGGCAAGACAATCGCCTGCTCCGCGCTGGCGAACCAGATGCGCGGCTACTACGTCCAGGTCATGAGCGCCTGGAATCGCAAGACGCTGCTCGAAAAAATCCTGTTCGAGATGGGCATCAAGCCGCTCGGCACCATCCCGGCGCTGCTCGACCAGGTGTGTGAACAGATGGCGGCCAGCGGCCGGCCGCTGATCATCGACGAGTTCGACCATTGCCTGCAGAAGGCCGGCATGGTCGAGCTGGTGCGCGACATCTACGAAGGCAGCCAGGGAACCTTGATCCTGGTCGGCGAAGAACAGGTGCCGCAGAAGATGAAGAAGTGGGAACGCCTACACAGCCGCGTTCTCGCCTGGATTCCGGCGCTGCCGGCGTCGATGGACGACGCGCGCAAGCTCAGCCCGATCTACTGCCCGAACGTAACCATTGCCGACGATCTGCTGGCCCGGGTCGTTGAGCTTGCCCACGGCTCGATCCGCCGCGTCTGCGTCAACCTGACCCGTATTCACGAAGAGGCAATGCTGAAGGCTGAGGCGGAAATGACGCTGGCCAAATGGGGCGACCTGGAGTTGTACACCGGCGATGCGCAGAAGCGTCGGACGGCGTAAGGACTATGGCCATGGAAATTGACGAAAAAATCAAGCCAGCCACCAACCGCAAACCTGCCGAACTGGAGCAGGTCGGGGGCAAAGGGTCGCGCCAGCGCGTGTGGGAGGCAATCCGTCGCCAAACTGGGCCGTTCACCATCATTCAGATCGCGAAAAAGGCCAAATGTAATGAGGAGACGGTCATTACCTACGTCAACTCGCTGGGGAACGCCGGATATTTAAGCGGCGAAAGCATGGACGGCAAGCCGGTTCGACATCGCCGGTTGTGGACGATGGAAAAAGACAATGGGATTGAGGCACCTCGCGTTACTCGGGACGGCAAGCCAGTGACCGTGGGACGAGGCGTGGAATCGATGTGGCGCTCCATGCGCATTATCGGGGAGTTCAACGCCCCAGAGCTGGCGGCCCACGCCAGCGCATCAGGTTTCGCCGTGTCGCTCAACACCGTGAAAGAGTACGCCGGGATACTCAAGCGGGCCGGTTACCTGATCGTGGTGCGCGAGCCTGATCGGCGCGCCGGCCCAAACGGGTTGAGCCGCTACCGCCTCGGCGCCGGCAAGTACACCGGCCCGCGGCCTCCCATGGTTCAGCGGACGAAGTCGATCTACGACCCGAACCTGGGCAAGGTCGTCTGGCAGGAGGAGCCGGTCAATGACGACGATCTGTGAGCCACGCTGGCTGGAGATGCTGCGCGCCGAGGCAGCGCGCACGACGATCGCGGCCGTCGCGGTCCGCCTCGGCTACTCGCGGACCACGATCAGCCTGGTCATGGCTGGGAAATACCCAGGCAGCACGGAAAAGATCGCCGCTGCTTCCCTTGCCGCACTGGAGCCGGTATTAGCAGTGTCCTGCCCGTACCTGGGCATCCAGATCGAACTGGCGACGTGCCAGGAACACGCCAACCAGCGCGTCCCGACGCACAACCCCTCAAAGATGCACCACTGGCGCGCATGCCACCAGTGCCCGAACTTCAAAAAAGGAGCTTCTAAATGAATACAGCAACCGTCACGCCAATTTTGGTACCTCCACTTACGGTGGTGCCGCATCCGCAGGTTCTTACCAGAGAGATGGTCGAAAAGATTACCGCAGTCAATCGTACCGTGCGCTGGCTGCGCATGCACCGGCATCAGGTTCTCTCAATCAGCCTGACTGGCTTCAGGCCGACGCTGGTCGTCGACGCCGCCGCCGCTGCTCTCTTGGTCGAAGTCGGCCGGGGCAAGTCGACGTTTCGTCGTCGCGGCGAAGCGCCGCTGCACTGTGTCGTCGTCGACGGCTGCCGGGTGGAATGGGCCGGATCGGAAACGCCTGCCTGATCAGATTTTTAGTGTCAAACGTAACGCAACTCATCAACTTTTAACTCGACAAGGAAATACCGTGAACGAAAAAAACAAATCCTCTGTAGCGCCAGTGGGCTACCGCAAGAACGCCAACGGCCACCTGATCCCTGAGTCAATGATCAAGCCCATCGATTTGGAGCGCGACCAGCTCGTTATTGACCTAATCGGTTCAGCCAAGGCGCTGAGCGCCAATATCGCCGCATTCAAAACGCAGGTGTTCGGCGACGTGAGTGCATTTATCCAGCTGTCGGCCGAAGAGTACGGCCTGAAAGTGGGCGGTAAGAAAGGCAATGTGACGCTGTTTAGCTTTGACGGACGTTACAAGGTGCTGGTGGCCACTGCCGAAAACATGGCATTTGACGAGCGCCTGCAGGCGGCCAAAGGACTGATCGACGAGTGCATCGAAGTTTGGAGCGCCGGCAGCAGCCCGGAAATCAAGGTGCTGGTCCAACAGGCTTTCAACACCGACAAGGAAGGCAATCTCAACACCGGGCGAATCCTGGGACTGCGCCGCCTGGAGATCAAAGACGAGCGCTGGCAGCGCGCAATGACGGCGATCGGCGAATCGGTACAAGTGGTTGGCAGCAAACAGTACGTGCGCTTCTATGAGCGCGTCGGCGAAACCGATCAGTACGTTCCGATCAGCCTCGACATGGCGACAGCATGAAGCTGCAAATCAAAGACGCTGGCAGCTGGCGCCACATCCTGAACTTTGACAAAAACGTCGAAACGGCCGTTCGCCAGCGGTCAGTCAAGTTGATCGCCGCCGTCAACAACCGGATCACGCTGCGCATCCTGGATGACCAAGGCGCTATCCGCGCGCGCGCCGCCGCGCCGGATTTCACTTGGGAGGAACGACCGAATTAAAGCGAAACCAGCTACCGGGAACGGTGGTTGGTCTGCCCGGCATGGTGGCCGGGCACTGATGAGCAGCCAATTAAAAGGAAAATATGAAACTGACGAAAGAGCAAAAAGAAAAGGTCATCGCAGACCTTTCAATTATTTACGGCGTCGCGAAACTCCAATGTGATGGATTTGAAGTGGCGCTTCAGGTCCAGCGCTTTGGCGGGATTAAATACCGGGTCATGACTTATGTGAATGGCACAATACGCGGCGAGTGGTGCAGTGCTAAAAACAATGCGCCGGAATCAAAGTTTTTCCGCAAAGTCGTTCGTTTGAATGTCTCAACTGCCAAGCGCCTGAAACTAGAAAAAGATTTCGGCAAGCGTTTCGTCGCCAAAGATAAATATATCAACGGTTCTTTCTCTTACTATCTACCTGACTGGACCAGCGGTCGCGCGGCAATTAACCACCTGTGCAAAGTGTGTGAGTCTGTTGAAATAATTTCTTCATCGAATCCTTTGACGGCCACCGACGATCAATCGGCTGAAACGTTGGCGGTGGCCCAATGAAAACAAAAAACTTATCCAGAATGCTGCCTGCTCTAAGCGCAGCATCTTTTGGAACCGAGCTGCTTATGGCTGCTGTCGCTGTACCTGGGTGGAGCCTCAAAAGCGTTGGTGACACTATCCATATTGAGCGAGCAGATGGTCAGTGGTGCGGCTATGCGCTCGGTGCAGTTGGCCCAGCGCACCAATTAACCTATCAGTTCTTGGTAGCGGCCCTTGCCGCAGCCGCACTCCCGCAGATACAGTCGCTTACGGCTGGCGGAGCTTTGCCAGACGCCTGGATCAGCGAAGTTGTCGGACCCGAGGTCGATGACCTGAGCTACGGGCAAGGCTATCGCAACGGCTGGAACGACTGCCGCACAAAGGTTGCCGCAGCCGCAATGCCACAGGTACAGAGTGGGGTGAAAAATGGATAAGCCAACCTGCGCAGCACACGGCATGATCCAGCGCGGCGCGATGTGCGGCATGGTCATCGTCGGCTTGAAATATTGCGGCTACCAAGGCGAGTGCGAACACAAGTGCTCGCCAGCACCCGAAGCCGATCAACACGTCGTCAAGCCAGTGGTGGCGCCATGATGAAAGAAGCACACGATCACAGCCGTCTGTCGCCAGAAGGACAGGCGCTGGGCCAGCAGATGGCTCGGCTGTACGATATTGCCATGCGCCGCCTGGGGGAGCGTGCCGACCCGGGCGAGCGTTGCAAGAGCTGCGCCTATCGTGCAGGCACAGTGCCTAATGGGTGCGAACAGACTCAGCTCGACATCAGCAAGTGCTTGGCCGAAGCAATCCCGTTCTATTGCCACCAGAACGTCGGCCAGCTGTGCCACGGATGGACAACATGCCACATTGGCCTGTTCGACATTTTGCCTCCGCTCGAATGCGATTATCCATTGTCACCTCCGGACAGCCAGCGGCACATCGTGGACGCTGCAGAAGGAAAGCGGGAACGCCGGGCGGCGAAACGCCGGATGCTCGCGGCTGCGCAGACGGGCGGTGTCAAATGAGCCGCAATCCCACCCTCGCTAAAATCCACATCGCCAAAAAGGAGTTGGGCATGGATGACGACACCTATCGTGAAATGTTGCGCACGCACGGCGGCGTCAGCTCGTCGAAGGACTTGACGCTGATCGGTGCCGCCAAGGTCATGGCGCATTTGGAAAAGTGCGGCTTTAAGCCGAAAGCTGCCACCGCCGCTGGCCGCTCGCTGCCAAAGGTCGCGCCGGCGCGCCAGCCGCTCATGGGCAAGATCGAGGCGCTGCTGGCCGACGCCGCCCGCCCCTGGGTGTATGCGGATGGCGTGGCCAAGCGCCTGTTCGCCAGTACGACGAAGGTCGAGCGGATCGAGTTCTGCGACGTCGAGCACCTGATGAAGGTGGTTGCGGCGCTGACCATCGATGCGAAGCGCCGCGCCAAGAAAGCGCGCGCCGCGGCTGGCGCGGAGCAGTCTCATGGTTGAACACCTGCCAAAGAGCGCACAGAACCTGATTGCGCTGATCGGCCTTCCGTCGACTTTGCGTCTGGTCGACACGCACGGTGGCATCACGGTCAACCTGTATAACAGCGAAAACAGTCTGGAGCGCATGGCCGAGATCGTAGGGCCTGAAAACGCGCGAGCGCTGCTAAAGTTCTACGGCAGCGTGCCTTTTACCGTGCCAATGTGCATGCACGCCTTGAAGGCTGTTCGAAACGCCGAGATACTGGCCGAGTTCGACCGCCTCACCCAGCAAGAGAAGCTGTCAGCCCGTGCCAGCGTCACCCTCATTACTCGCCGGTTTACGCCGCACATCCATGAGCGTACTATCTGGCGCATACTAAAAACGTTGCCAGATTCTCCACCGCCGCTCGATGATCGCCAAGGCAGCCTGATTTAACGCCGTATCATCGGTCGGCGCGAACGTCCAGCGCCGCACCCGCTTTCCCCTCCAAATTCAATGCAGTGCTGACACCCGTCAATCTGTAGCCGGCTTTCCCCTCCACGTACATTCCATCCATCCTCACGCAGCCTTGCGCGCGGAAATGATCCTCACTGGATGGAGAGTAGATGCGAAAGATCGACAAAACCCGCATGATCAACTGGCTGATGGTCGCGGCGTTTTTCTATGCCGTGGCCTACGCGATGTTTTCGGCCGAGGTCAGCGGCCCGTTTCAAACCCTGTTCTGGAAACTCGGCCACGTGACCCTGGGCGGCTATGTCGGCTATCGCCTCGACCGCGCCGCTTTCCGTGACCGCATCACGCCCCTCACGCCGCCCCTGCTGATGATCCGGCGCGCCATCGTCATGGTGGGCGCCATGTACGTTTTAGGCATGGGGATGTGATGGACCGGCTGGTGTTTGTGATCGTCATGAACCTGTTTTTTGCCAGCACCTTGGGCGCACTGGCCAGCGCCGTGCTGTCCATCAGCGCACACGCCCGCACCCCTGACTTGTGCGAACAGTATCGCGCTACGCTCACGCGCGAGTCGCAAGCGCTGTTCGGCATTGGTGCACCGGTGCCGGCCCTGATGGCGCAAATTCGGCAGGAGAGCAGCTGCCAGGCCGGGATTACCGCCTGGGACAATGGCCGCGGCCTGGCCCAGTTCATGGACCCGACCGCGCGCCAGGTGTCGAAGTCGTTCCCAGAGCTGGGCGCGCCTGATCCTTACAACCCCAAGTGGGCAATGCGCGCGATGGTGCGCTACGACTACTGGCTCCATCAGCGGGTGCGCGGCGATACCGAGTGCGATCGCTGGGCGGCATCGTTCAAGAGTTACAACGCCGGTCTCGGCTATGTCCAGCGCGCCCAGCGCCTCTCGCCGGCGCCGGGCACCTGGTTCAACGTTACCGAGAACATCAACGCTGGCCAGAGTGAAAAGAATTTCGTCTATTCCCGCCACTATCCCCGCGTGATCCTCTTCACTCACCAAATGCGCTATGTCCCCTGGGGACCTCCGCTCTGCCTTGGAGTGCGGCATTGAAGCTCAACCTGATCGCATGCGTCCTGGTCTGGTCAATCATCCTCGGTCTTGCCTGTTACCTGTTCGGCGCCCACGTGCAGTCGAACACGGACACTGCAGCCCAGGCAGACCAGAAGGAAAAAGAGCGCAAGCAGTTGAAGCGGAAAAACCTCAAGGCACTTGCCTCGGGGGTTCGCACCCAGCAGGCCCAGGCCGCCACCGACTCAAATTTTCAAGAATTGCGGGCCAACTATGAAACGGACCAGCACGAAAACCCTGGTATTGGCTGCGTGCTTGACCCTATCAGCTTGCGCCGTTGGAACGAAGCAAATGACCAGTCAGACGGCGCAGCCACACGCAAACCTGATGGTGCCGTGCCCGCCACTGCCCCGCGCGAAGGCGGGGGAGAACGTAGTGAATAACCACATCGAGACTGCGCGGCTTTACCGCCAGTGTCAGAACATCGTGGCCGGCTGGATCGATTGGTACCAGTCCACGGAGGGTAAGAATGACCAGTGATGTAAGCGACCAGGCGACCGAGCTGGAAGAGACCATGCGCGAGGAAGCGCGGGCGCGTCAGCAGGCTGCCCAGGCGCCGCTGCAACTCCGGAGCGCGCTGTTCCCCAACGGGGCCGACTGCACCGAGTGTGGCGACCCTATACCGAAAGAACGCTGGGAAGCGGTACCGGGCTGCGCCCGGTGCATTTCATGCGAGCGTTACATCCAGGCGCGCCAGCGCGCACAGCGTTAATCAAACAGGAACACCGTATGAATATTAGCAACGACGATCTGGCGCGCATTCTCGGCCGTATGGAAGCAAAGCTGGACGAGCAGGCAGGCGCCTCCAAGCGCGTTGAGGCAGGGCTGTCCAACCTCGACACCAAGGTCACCGCGCGTTTGGACCATCACGATCAGCGCATCCGTGATCTGGAAGTGGCCAACCCAAAGAAACTGGCCGAAACACTGTCCGTCCACGCTCTGCGCCTTGAAGCGCTGGAAAAAGGTGCTGCGCGGATCGGCGTCGTCTCGGGCGTCGGCTCGGCACTGGCGATATCAGTCATCATCGAAGTTCTCAAAAAGAAGATCGGCCTGTAATGGCAAAAGGTGCAGATGTCCGCGCCCTGGTGCGCAAGCATTACGTGTTCGGTCGCCTCTCCCTGGAGCAGGCGTCGACGCTGGCCAAGGTCGCGTACACGACCGCCCGACGCTGGAAGGATAAGGCGCAGGACGAAGGTGACGACTGGGACAAGCTGCGCAGCGCGGTCACACTCGGCAGCGGCGACATCGAGCAGCTGTCGCAGCAAATCCTGATCGAGATGCTGGTCCAGTTCAATGCGACGCTGGACTTGATCAAGGCCGATAGCGAAATGCCGGCAATGACCCGGGTCGATTTGCTGTCGAGCCTGATGGACAACATCCACAAGAGCATGTCGGCCATGAAGAAATTTCTTCCGGAGGCCAACAGCCTGTCGATCGGTATGTCGGTGATTCGAGGCCTGGCCGAGTTCGTGCAGGATCGATATCCGCAGCACGGATCGATTCTCGTCGAGATACTGGAACCGTTCGGCGAGATCCTGCCCAAGATTCTGGCGAGTGCCAAATGAACCGCAAAGACCTGACAACGAAAGAATTTTCCAAAGAGCTGACCGAACTGGTCAGCTTTTTGCGTCGGGATATCGAGGCGCATTCGGTCGGCCTCGATGCATCGCCCAAAGCGATCCGCGCGCGGCGTGCTCGCGTACTCGGCGGTGACTTCCGCTTTTTTGCGTATACGTACTTCCCGCATCACATCCGGGGCGAGTCGTCGATCTTCCAGGCACAGTTCTGCCAGCGCTTTCCCCAGCTGCTCGCGCAGACGGCCGGCGTGAAAGAGTGGTGGATCGCGCCGCGGGGCGAGGCCAAGTCCTCGATGCTGACCAAGATCGGACCGGTGTGGGTGGCCGTCCAGTCGCTGCTGCAGCGAGAGGAGGTGCGCAAGGAAATCGGCCTGCAGGCGGCGCCGCCATTCATCGACTACGTCATCATGCTGGGCGCCGAGACCGAATTGCCGACCAAGCTGGTCGAGGTGGTGAAGACAGAGTTGACGATGAATGCCGCGCTCGAGCTCGATTTCCCGGAAGCGTGCGGTCGTGGATCGATGTGGCGCATGGGTGAGTGCATCACGTCCACCGGCGTCAAGGTCGAGTCGTTCGGTGCCGAGCAGGCTATTCGCGGTACTTTCCATGGCGCCAGCCGGCCGAAGCTCCTGCTGGGCGATGATCTGATCACCGATGCCGAGGCGAAAAGCCCAACCGAGCGCGAAAACCGTTGGACCTGGTTGACCAAGGCGATCGACTATCTGGGGCCGCCGGACGGTAGCGTGAAGTTCTGCGGCGTCGGTACCATCCTGGACAAGGACGATCCGATCAGTCGCGCCAAGCGCACGATCGGGCACGTGGTGCACCACTTTCGCGCGATCGCGCAGCTGCCGGCCGACATGGCGCTGTGGGAGCAGGCCGAGGCGCTGATGCGAAACGATGACGTCACGGCTGTGCGCGAAGCGGCCGACCAGAACCGGGTGGTGCCGGATGCGGAATTGCCGTCGTTCCTCTTTTACGTGGCCAACAAGGCAGCAATGGACGAAGGCTCCATTGTCTCCTGGCCGAGCGTGCGCGGCCTGTTCTGGCTCATGCGCCAGCGCGCGACGGCACCCAAGGCGTTCAACACCGAAATGCAGGGCGACCCGCGCAGCGAAGAAGACAAGGTCTTCGGCAAGGTCACGTTTTGGGTCCAGCGCTGCACCAACTGGATTATTTTCGGGGCATGCGACCCTTCCATGGGTATGAATAAGAAGGCCGACCCGTCATCGATCCTCGTCGGCGGACTCGACCCTGACCGCATGCGGCTGCATGTCATCGAGGCTGCCATCAAGCGGCGGGTGCCGTCGAAGCTGGAGGCCGACCTGATCAGCATGCAGCGCGAGTTCCGCTGCCGCGCGATTGCGTTCGAGAACAACAATGCCTATGAACACTCGCGCCAGACATTCGTCCAGGCTGGCTCGAATGCGGGCGTGCCGCTTCCCCTGGTGGGCGTCACAGCGTCGGTGCCGGCAGAAGTGCGGATCGACGGCCTCGAACCGTACGTGACCGATCCGGCGGTGCCCAGCATCCTGCTGCACGCCAGCCTCACGCAACTTAATTCCGAACTGGACACCTGGCCGGAGCCGCAGTCGAACCACCACTACGACGGCCTGACCGCACTGCATTTGCTGTGGCACATCGCCATGACGCGGGGCAAAGGCATTTACGAATTTCAAAGCACTGGTCGACGCGGCGCAGCCGGCGACGATCCCCACACGCATTCCAGGAGCATGATTTGAGCAAGATTCTCGACCAGTTCGGCAAACCGATCGATACGGTGGTCATCGACGAGCCGCAGACCGCGCGCGTAGCGTCGCTGCAGAACCAATACTTGACGCCGATGCTGGGCGGGCTGACGCCGGCGCGCCTGGCGCGCACGCTGCAGTCTGCCGACCAGGGCGACCTGATCGACCAGCATCGCCTGTTCGCGGACATGGAAGAGCGCGACGGGCACATCCGCGCCGAGATGGACAAACGCAAAAACGTCATCGTCGCGCTGCCCTGGGACATTGTCCCGCCGCGCAATGCCACCAGCGCCGAGATTGCCGCGGCCGACTGGGTCCGCGAAGTGCTGCAGGATGCGGTCGACCCGATCGAGGACTTGCTCCTGGCGCTGATGGACGCCGTTGGCCACGGCTTTGCCCCGGTCGAGCTGGAATGGCGTAAGGAAGGTAGCGAGGTGCTGCCAGCCTTCATTCCCCGGCCGCAGGAGTGGTTCCGCCTCTCGCAAGACCGTGCGGACCTGCGCCTCAGGGACAGCTCTGTCGACGGCGCCGCGCTGCTGCCGTTCGGCTGGGTCATGCACACCCAGGGCAAGGCAAAGACGGGCTATCTGGGCCGCATGGGCCTTTATCGCACCCTGGTATGGCCGTTCCTGTACAAGGCATACGCGCTGGGCGACTTTGCGGAATTTCTCGAAACGTATGGCCTGCCGATCATCGTGGGCAAGTATTTTGCCGGCGCGACGGCAGACGAAAAGGCCAGTTTGATGCGTGCGGTCACGGCGCTGGGTCATGACGCCCGGGCGATCATGCCGCAGGAGATGACGCTGGAAGTCCAGAAGGTCACTGGTGGCGCCGGCGATTCGGCGCACTTGTCGATGATGGCGTGGGCCGAGCGGTCGGAATCGAAAAGCATCCTGGGCCAGACGCTTACGGCCGAAGCCGGCGCGAAGGGTAGCCATGCCCTTGGCAAAGTGCACAACGAGGTGCGGCACGATATTCGCGACAGCGACGCGCGCCAGCTGGCCGCCACGGTCACGCGCGATCTGATCTATCCGTTGATCGCACTCAATCGCGCCGGCGTTTCCGGACTGGCACGGTCCCCGCGCCTTATCTTCGACACGTCGGAGCAGGAGGACCTGAGCCTGTATGCCGATGCGTTGCCAAAGCTGGTAGGCGTCGGCTTCAAAATTTCGCGCACTTGGGCGCAGGGAAAGCTGCATGTCCCCGAGCCGGCAGACGGCGAGGATGTGCTGGTGCCGCCTGTGGCAAAGCCGGCGGCCGTCCCAATCGACGACGCACCGCCTGAGCCGCTGACTGCGGACGTTCCAGTGCCAGTGCCGGCACCGGCACCCGTGGTACCGCCAGGCGATGGGCCTGTCGAGCTGGCCGATATTCTGGCCGGTGTCACCGCGCCAGCCTGGGCAGAGCTGGTCGACAGCGTTAAAGCGCTGGTCGAGCAGGCAACGGATTTAACGGCCCTGCAGCGCTCGCTGGTCAAGGCGTTCGGTGGCGCGCCGCAAGAGACCATTGTCCGGTTGATGGGCGCGGCCATGGCGCTGGCCGAACTCAAAGGCATGGTCGACGTAGTCGACGCGACGTAACATGCCGGCCTCCATCACATTCCCAGGCAAGGATGCCAACGGCAATCCGCTCTCCAATCCGTTTCAGGAGCAGCTCGACTTCTTTCGGCAAAAACTCAACCTGCCAACCGAGCGGTACGACGACATCATCAAGTCGGCCCACGACCGGGCATTCATCGTCGCTGGCGCCGCGCACGCGGACTTGCTCAATGATCTGAACGCCGCGATCCGGACGAGCATCCAGGATGGGCGCGGCCTGGAGGCGTTCCGGAAAGAGTTCGATAGCATCGTCAAGAAACACGGCTGGACCGGCTGGACTGGTGAAGGCAGCGCGGCCGGCCAGGCTTGGCGGACGAATATTATCTACCAGACCAACATGGCCACCAGTTACGCCGCGGGGCGCTGGAAACAGCTCACCGATCCGGCGTTGCTCTCCATCCGGCCCTACTGGCGCTATGTCCACGCCGACGGAATCATGCGTCCACGGCCGCTGCACGTGTCCTGGCACGGTCTGGTGTTGCGCCATGACCATGCCTTCTGGCTCACGCACTTCCCGCCCAATGGGTGGCTTTGCCACTGCCGCGTCACCTCGGCCAGCCCGGCGGAGTACGCTGCGGCGCAGGCCGCGGGATTGGGCGAGCCGCCGGCCGGCTGGGACGCGCTCGACCCGAAAACCGGCGCGCCGGTGGGCATTGACAAGGGATTCGACTATGCACCAGGTGCGAATGTCACTCAGCCATTGAGCCAGATGATCGACGCCAAGCTGATCAAACTCGACGCACCTGTCGGTGCCGCCATGTATGACTCAATGCGGCCGACACTGAAAGCCGAGAGGGAAGCGGCATTCAATAAATTTGTCGTCGACGTGCTTGCTAGTCCCACCGCGCAGGGACTGAGCACGGTACTCGGCGCACTCAATCTTGGGACACTGGAGCAGCTCGCCGCGCTGCGCAGCATCTTTCCGGCCACTGCGGCCGTCACGCTGCAGGACGGCGTCCTGTTGGGCGCGCACGCCCGCAACCTGCTTGCAGCCGGGGATTGGCAGCTCTTGCCGCAGCTGCTCGATCAGCCTGGTCGGATATTGATTAACGCAGCCGGCCAGGTGGTGCTTGTCGGAGAGTCGTCCGCCCAGGGAACTGGAAGCGCTGAACTGGTCGTCCTGATCCTTGACACCCAAGAATCCCGTTCGTCGGCAACGGGCAATCCTATCGTTTCCGCTTTCAAGATGCTGGAGTCTGAAATCTTGCTTTGGATTGAATCTGGCCTGATCGAGGTGTTGCTATGACCGGCAAGGCGATTGATGTCTCCAGCGCGGCCGTCACGGCGATGCTGGCCCAGCTGCGCGGCAAGTTCGATGATATGTCGCCGTTCTTGCTGGCGATCGGCGACGACATGGTCGACGGGATCAAACAGCGGTTCGCCACCGCTACCGCTCCGGACGGCACGCCCTGGCGCACGAACAGCCGAGCGACGCTGGAGCGTTACATCATGCAGCGTGGCGGCTTTTCGAAGAAGACCGGCAAGATCCTGGCCAAGGGGCAAAAGCTGGCAATCAGCAAAAAGCCCCTGCAGGGCCACAGCGGCGACCTGGCGCGCCAGTTCAGCAGCCAGGTGTATTCCGGGACATCGCTGACGGTGGGCTCGTCGATGATCTACGCGGCCATGCAGCAGTACGGTGGCTCGAAGGCGCGGTTTCGGAATTTGTGGGGAGATATTCCCGCGCGGCCGTTCTTTCCTATTCAACCGGATGGAACGCTGTACCCGCAGGCAGAAGCCAAGATCGTCGAAATGCTTCGGCAGTACCTGACTATATAGAAGGAGGAAAAGAGACAGAGCGACTGGTCCGGTGCGTCAACACCAGGCCAGCCACTCGGCACGCAGCCGAAACTGCATGCTCCGCCAAGGCCCTGTCCGCCCCGATCGGAGGCGGGCGCATTTTAGCACCGGAGAGCAACCATGCAGGAAATACGCTGCTGCCAATGCAGCAAGAAGTTGGCCGACGGCGAGTACGTTCGCCTGGACATCAAATGTCCGCGCTGTAAAACGATGAATCACCTGAGGACCGCGAGTCCCCAACCAGAGCGCCGCGAGTGCCAAATAAGGAGCTAAATGCACTCAAGTCCTATCATCCCGTGGATGGGTGGCAAGCGCCGCCTGGCCGATCGTCTGATGCCGTTGTTCCCAACGCATGAATGCTACGTCGAGGTGTTTTGCGGCGGCGCTGCGCTTTACTTCCTCCGTCCAATGCCGGCGCAGACGGAGGTCATCAACGACATCAACGGCGACCTGGTCAATCTGTACCGGGTCGTCCAGCATCACCTGGAAGAATTCGTGCGGCAGTTTAAATGGGCGCTGACGAGCCGCCAGGTGTTCAAGTGGCTCCAAGACGCGAAGCCGGATGGAATGACCGATATCCAGCGGGCCGCGCGCTTCTATTACCTGCAGCAGCACGCGTTTGGCGGCAAGGTCGATGGGCAGACGTTCGGCACGGCGACGACGGCGCCGGCAATCAACTTGTGCCGCATCGAGGAGAACCTGAGCGCGGCCCACATTCGACTGGCCGGGACCTACGTGGAGAACTTACCCTGGGAAG
>JALYUM010000164.1 GCA_030853745.1 Pseudomonadota bacterium
CGGCGTGCTCTTCTCCACATCAGCCATCCGGCAAAAATCACTTTGCTTCCACCCCAGCCGCTTTAATGACTGGTCGAACTCGTCAGGCGTCATATCCGTCCCTAACCGCAAGCGATGCCCTAATTAAAATATAGTACGATTTCAGATTAACGCTATCTTTTTCGTTGATTTTGAGTGACTGTTCAGCAACTAAGCAGATAGCAGGATAGGATTGCCAGCGAAGGCGCGTTGCAGGACGGTGAGCATGCTGTGGCCTTGCTTGCGTAACGTGTCGAGGCAGGAGCGGATGACGCAGAAGTGCTGGGCACCAGCGAGGGTGCGGAAGCAGCCGGATATTTTCTGTTTGACCTTGGGCATGCGCACGGCGCGCTCGCCAACGTTGTTGGTGAACGGTACGGCCGGGTCGCTGATGAAGCGCAGGACGGCGTCGGCGTGGAGGCGGAAGCGGCGTAGCAGATTGGCCGCGACCGATTGCTTGCTGCGGCCGCGCTGGCCCGCAGGCTGGGCGGTTTCGGGATGCAGCGCTTCTCCTTCGCGCACCAAGGCGTCGTACACGGTACGGAAGGCGGCGATATCGTCGGCGTCGAGCGCGTGTTGTTGGCGCCGCGCCGCCGTGCAGACCCGGTTGGCGCCGAGCAGCAACTGCATCATTGACTCGGGCCATTGCTGACCGGTGAGTTCTTTCACGTAGAGCAGTTCGCGTAGCAAGTGGGCGTTGCACAAGGCATGGATGGAATCGTCGAGTCGCCAGTACGGAGCCCAGCAGTCGTGCACCAATACGCCCAGGCGCTTGGGCAGGATGCCATGCGCCTCGATTGCTTCCAGGCCCCGTTTGGCGTGCACGCCGTACCATGTCAGCGTGTCGCTGGCGGCGATGTGCAACCAGTGCAGTTTGCCGGCCACGCGCAGGCCTGACTCATCGGCGTTAAGCACCGGCGCGGCGCGCAGATGCTCAGCAATCTGGTCCGCCGTCGGTTGCAGGGCCGCGCTCGCCTCAGCCACCCACGCCAACAGCGTGGCCGGCGAGACCGTGAGGCCGTACACGTCCGCAATCAGTTCGGCGGCGCGCGCGTACGGCAGCATTTGGCCTTGGGTCAAATGCACCGCCAGCGCGCGCACGTTGCGGCCATACTGCACCAGCTCGGTCACGCCGGAGGGAAAGCTGCTCACGTGGGTCTCACCGCAACCACAGGTCACCGCCAGAGTGCGGTGTTCGACGACATCGAACGCGCTCACCGGCACATCGATGACCTGGCGCCGCTCGGCCACTACGGCCTGCTCCAGCGGCAAATGGCCGCAGCAGCGCGCACATTGGCGCGGTAACGGATGGTCGATGGTTTCGGTTGGTTCGGATGTGCGCTTGAGCGTGCTGCCCTTGTGGCCACGCTGGGCGCCTGGCTTGTTGCCGGAAGGTTCGCGTAGCGAATTGGTCTTGCGCAGACCATCGGAAGACGGTGGCTGACTTGAGTTGCGGCTGTTCTTGGCGACCTTCGATTCCAGCGCCTCCAGCCGTTCCCACAGTGTTAACACGACGCCCTCAAGTTCGCCGCGCGTGAGGGCGGAGAGGTCGGGAGGGGTACGCTTTTGTGCCATAGCCAGCATGATGAGCCGGCTTGAAAGGGTTTACAACTGTTTTTTGAAAATCACTCACGCTGAACAGTCACCAAAATTTGTGTCATATTAATCCTGAAATGAAAAGATATATAAATATGCCGATCACGCATGAACCCGACGTCGAGGAAGAAAACTTTTGTCAGACATTATTCGACCGTACCGGTTAGTAACTTCGCCAGAAAATAAAAGGTTATCCGATTCCAATTCCTCTTTAACATCTTTGCCAAAGTCGTATTTTGTTTTGCAAAATTGCGTAATGGCGGCCATGATCAGTTCGAAGTTAGGCTTTGTCGGCGTGCTTAAATCGTTGGCTACGCGGGTATCCCGATATTGCAGCTTAAATACCCCAGTGAGGGCACCTCGTTATACACAAGTCTGACTGAGCATCGGCACCCGTCGAAAAATCCGTTTACATTCAACGACTTGCCACGGCCCTTGTAAACTAGCGCCGATTCAGGTTTACTTTCGTCTTTTGCGTGGCGCAATTGGCAAACAGATCGACAGCATGGACGGCAACTGAATTCGAACAACTCGATCTGGGCGATGTGCGCCTGAACCGGCGAGCGAGGACACTGATGGAGAGTATGGCGGCGACACCGACGGCGAGCGTGCCCAAGGCATGCAACGGATGGGGCGAAACGGTGGCGGCGTACCGCTTTTTTGACAATGAGAATGTCGATTGGCGTGCGATCCTGGCACCGCACTGGCAGCAGACGGGCGAGCGGATGAAGACGCAATCGGTCGTGCTGTGCCTGCAAGATACGACCGAGCTGGACTTCAACGGCCAGCAGGCGAAAGGCCTGGGGCCGCTCAGCTACGAGGCGCAGCGTGGCATGTATGTGCACCCGACTTACGCGGTCACGACGGCGCGCGAACCACTCGGCATCATCGATGCCTGGATGTGGGCACGCGAACCGAAGAACAGCGACGGTCGGCGTGGCGGGCCCAAGGAAAGCCTGCGCTGGGTGGAGGGTTACGAGCGGCTGGTCGAACTGGCGCCAAGCCTTCCCGAGACGCGCCTGGTCTACGTGGCCGACCGTGAAGCGGACATGATGCCGCTGATGGCACGGGCGCAGGAGCTGGCCTGTCCGGTGGACTGGCTGGTGCGCGCCGCGCACAATCGCTGCCTGCCCGACAGCGAAAAGCTGTGGCCGCACACTACGCAAGGAGCAGCGCTCGGCCAGATCGAATTCGCGTTGGCGGCGCGCCCCGGCACCAAGGCACGCATGGTGCGCCAGCAGTTGTGGGCACGCCGCGTTGAACTGCCTGCCGGCAAGAACAAGACTGTGAGCGCAACCTGCATCGTGGCCCGCGAGTATGATGCGCCGGCTGGCGTCAAGCCGATCGAATGGCGCCTGCTGACCAACCGTGTCGCCGACAATGCCGCTGCGGTCAGCGAGCTGATCGACTGGTACCGGGCACGCTGGGAAATCGAGATGCTGTTCAATGTTCTCAAGAACGGCTGCTGCGTCGAGGAGCTGCA
The DNA here is from genome assembly GCA_030853745.1 of Pseudomonadota bacterium. Lineage (GTDB taxonomy): Bacteria > Pseudomonadota > Gammaproteobacteria > Burkholderiales > Burkholderiaceae_D > JALYUM01. Next base: position 3,098 of record JALYUM010000164.1, read on the forward strand.
ACTGGGCAGCATCGAACGCATCGAGCGTGCGCTGGCCTTGTACCTGGTGGTGGCGTGGCGTATCGCCTACCTGATGCGCATGGGGCGCACCTGCCCGGACTTGGACGCCAAGCTGTTCTTCGATCCGGATGAAATCCAGGCAGCCTATTTGCTCAACAAGAAATTGGCCCCGCCCGCGCCGAGCCTGAACGAGGTGGTGCGCATGATCGCGCGGGTCGGCGGCTTCCTGGCTCGGAAAAGCGATGGCGAACCGGGTGCCAAAACGATCTGGGAAGGATTGCGCGATGTTCGTGCATCTGCCCATACGCTCAAGACGCTTCGTGAAATGGGCTTGTTATGGCTCTGGTGCAAACGGTTGGCTTCGGTAAAATGCCAGAATTTTTCAGTATGAGCCAACCAAAAAGCATCGACGAACTGTTTAAGGGCCGCCACTTTGAGCGTGAAATCATCGTGCTGTGCGTACGCTGGTACCTACGCTACAAGCTGTCGTCGCGGGATTTGGTGGAAATGATGGCCGAGCGCGGCTTGTCTATCTCGCATACGACCATTCTGCGATGGGTGCAGCGCTTCGTGCCCGAGTTCGTCAAGCGTTGGAACA
>JALYUM010000192.1 GCA_030853745.1 Pseudomonadota bacterium
TGCACATCGAATGGCAGACTGGTCGAGATGCCGTTCGGATAGAACTCATTGGTCGTCAGCCCTTCCGGCTCCAGAAAAATCTGGTGCGAATCCTTCGATGCGAAGCGGTGGATCTTGTCTTCGATCGAGGGGCAATAGCGTGGTCCGACACCTTCGATGACGCCGGTGTACATCGGGCTTCGGTCGAGTCCGGCACGGATGATGTCATGCGTTTGCGTATTCGTATGCGTCACCCAGCATGGCACTTGGCGCGGATGCATGCCGACATTCCCCATCACCGAGAAAACTGGTACCGGATCGAGGTCGCCCGGCTGTTCGCTGAGCTGCGAAAAGTCGATGCTCCGACCATCGATGCGTGGCGGCGTTCCGGTCTTGAGGCGACCTTGCGGCAGCTTGAGTTCTTTCAGACGCGCCGACAGCGACAGTGCTGGCGGATCGCCGGCACGGCCGGCCGAATAGTTCTGCAGGCCGACATGAATTTTCCCGTCGAGGAAAGTGCCCGCTGTCAGCACCACTGCCTTGGCGCGAAACGTCACACCCATCTGGGTGACGGCACCAACGACGCGCTCGCCTTCTACCAGCAGATCGTCAACCGCCTGCTGGAACAGCCACAGGTTCGGCTGATTTTCGAGCCGTGAGCGGATCGCCTGCTTGTACAGGATGCGGTCGGCCTGGGCACGGGTCGCGCGCACTGCCGGGCCCTTGGAAGAATTCAGGATGCGGAACTGGATACCGGATTCATCGGTGGCGATGGCCATGGCACCACCCATCGCGTCGACTTCCTTGACCAGATGGCCTTTGCCGATACCGCCGATGGAGGGGTTGCAGGACATCTGTCCCAAGGTTTCAATATTGTGCGTCAGCAGCAGAGTCTTCTGCCCCATGCGCGCGGAAGCCAGTGCGGCTTCGGTGCCGGCATGGCCGCCGCCGACCACAATGACGTCAAATTCAGTGGAAAATAGCATATTGGGAGGTGTCAAGCGAGGAGTGTAAGGATGGATTATAGAGTCTTTTTGTAGGCGGAACTTCGCGGCAGCGATTTACACCCGCAATTTGTTTCACGTGGAACACTGGTTTGACGGACAAATAAGCGACGTTCCACGTGAAACAATCGGGGGCATATCGGAGTCATATCGGGGTAATATCGAAGCATATGAAAAATTTCTCATTCAGTACTGTCCCTCATATTTTGTCGGAAACTGGCGCGAGTGCACGACTCGGCGCCATTTGCAAAGAATACTTTCCGCTGGCACGCAGCGCGATGATCGTCACCGATGGTGGTTTTCTCGACACCGGACTGATTGACCAGCCGCGACAATCGCTGGAAAGCGCCGGCATTGCAGTGCATCTTTATTCCAACGTGGTTGCAGACCCACCTGAAGCAGTCGTACTGGAAGCGGCCCAATTCGCCACCCTTCACAAAGTCGACCTGGTCGTCGGACTCGGTGGCGGCAGCTCGATGGATGTGGCGAAGTTGGTCGCAGTGCTCGTCGGAAGCGGGCAAGCTATCACGCAGATCTACGGCATCGGCAACGTTACCGGCAATCGCCTGCCGCTGGTGCAACTGCCCACCACCGCTGGCACTGGTTCCGAAGTCACCAATATCGCCATCGTCACGACGGGCACCAGTACCAAGTCCGGCGTCGTCGCCTCGCAGCTGTACGCCGACGTTGCCATCCTCGACGCAACCCTGACACTAGGCTTGCCACCCCTCGTGACGGCCGCCACCGGTATCGATGCCATGGTCCATGCGATCGAGGCATACACCAGCAAGCACAAGAAGAACCCCATGTCGGACATGCTGGCCCGTCAGGCACTGTCGCTTTTATCAAAAAATTTGCTCACCGCCTGCCGGGATGGCCAGAACCTTGCCGCGCGCCAGGCCATGTTGCTGGGTGCCTGTTATGCCGGACAGGCCTTTTCAAATGCACCAGTCGCGGCCGTACATGCCCTCGCCTATCCCATCGGCGGGGTGTTTCACGTGCCACATGGCTTATCAAATGCGCTGGTGCTGCCGCATGTCCTGCGCTTCAATGCGTCGTATGCCGCGTCGGAATATGCCGAATTAGCGGAGATCATCGCGCCGGGGAATGCCGGGTCGGCCGAAGGATTGATTGCTGCGATGGAACAAATTGCCGCCATGACTGGGATTGCCACAATGTTACGCCAGGTCGGCATCACCGGGCACGACCTGGATCGGCTGGCAGATGATGCAATGTTACAGACCCGGCTACTGGGAAACAATCCGCGCAGCATCACGCGCGACGACGCGCGGGCGATTTACCAGGCGGCATTATAAGCAGTCACCAAGAGAGCTGAGGAGCCTTCATTTTATAAAAGGCTTCAGGCTTGCACGTCGAGCGGCGTCCACTGAAACGCCTGTTCGAAACGAATCCGATAGGCCGTCCTGATGGCGTCGGGAATGCGCCGGACGTACTCCTCTGCACGTTCCCGCGTGGTTCCGCGCAGCGCTGCCAGCAAAGCTACCGCCTCGTCCGCGCTGGGTGCCCGGCCTTCGGTGTTCGCGTACTTCGCCGGTAAGGCAGTCCAGACGACGCCATCGATATCCTGCAGCGCCAGCCACTGCGCGATACGCTGATCGACCACTGCGCCATCGACTGCTGGAATGCTGCCGATCCATTCCGGATGATCCGGGTCAATTTTCTCGCGCGCGGCGAGCATGGTGCGCGCGCTCGCCAACTCCGCAGTATCGAGCATCGCGAAATACGTCGGCATCAGTGGCGCGCCTTCGTGCAGGACAATCGCCAACTCATCACTGTCGTCGCTGTCGCGGACAAATTCAAGCGGCAACTCCGGGCCGCCCGCCATCCAGGGCGAGGCCAATTTTAATGGGCCGGTCTTCCATAAAAGGGAACCCCAGGCAATACAGGCAATACGCATCGTGAGTCTCTTCAAAAACTCGACGATAGCAATGAAACGGTCAGCGTGTCGCAGCGTTCAGCCAGGCAAAAAAAAGCCGCTGAATTCAGCGGCGGCAAATCTGCGACGGTTCGTCAGACTGGCTTTCTTTTTCTGCCCGCAGCCGCCAGCGCAGCGCCGATTTCACCGACAATGCCGCGTCGGAACAACAGCACGCAGGCAATAAAAATCAACCCGGTCACCATGCCAACCGACTCGCCCAGCGTCGAAAACCATTCGATGCCGGTGGTGCTGGCCAGAAACCCGCCGACGTCCCCCAGCTTGTTTTCCAGCGCAATAATGATGAACGCACCGATGATCGGCCCGACCAGCGTGCCCATGCCGCCTACCAGCGTCATCAGGATCACCAGGCCGGACATGGTCCAGTACACATCGGTCAACGTTTCGAATCCCAGCACCAATGTCTTTGTCGCACCCGCCAGACCAGCCAGGGCGGCCGACAAGACAAACGCCAGCAATTTATAGCGATCGACATCGTAGCCCAGCGAAATGGCGCGCGGCTCGTTTTCCTTGATGGCGCTGAGTACTTGCCCAAACGGCGAATGGACGGTGCGCACGATCAATGCGAAGCCGGCCAGTGCAATGACCAGCACAACGAAATACATCGTCACATCGTTGCTGAGATCCAGCAAGCCAAACAGCTTGCCGCGCGGTACACCTTGCAAGCCATCTTCGCCATGCGTCAACGGCGACTTCAGTGCGACGAAATACACCACTTGCGCCAGCGCCAGCGTGATCATGGAAAAATAGATGCCCTGACGCCGGATGGCAAGCACGCCCATCACCAGGCCGATGGCTGCACCTGCCAGCGTCCCCAGTACCAGCCCCGCTTCTGGCGGCAGTCCCCAGACCGTCAACGCATGCCCTGCAACATACCCTGCACCGCCAAAAAAAGCGGCATGGCCAAACGACAGCAAACCCGTGTAGCCAATCAATAAATTGAAGGCGCAGGCAAACAAGCCGAAACACAGCAGCTTCATCAGAAATACCGGATAGCCGATAAATGGCGCCGCCAGCGCGATGGCCAGGGCAATAGTAATGGCAATTTTTTTGTTCATCGTAGGTTCTCCTGTGGGCTTATTTTTCTTTGCCAAACAAACCGGCAGGACGCAGCAGCAACACGATCACCATGACGACAAACACGACGACCTCGGACCCTTCCGGGTAATACACGCGTGTCAGCCCTTCGATGATACCCAAGCCAAGACCGGTGAGAATCGAGCCCATGATGGAGCCCATGCCACCGATCACGACAACGGCGAATACGACGATGATGAGGTTCGAGCCCATCAGTGGCGTGAGATTGATCACCGGGG
>JALYUM010000203.1 GCA_030853745.1 Pseudomonadota bacterium
GCCACCGGCGCTGCCGTTGCTTGTCAGCGCGCCGGCGCAACTGACGAGCCTGCGCATACTCGTCGTCGACGACAACGTGGACGGTGCCACAATGCTGTCGATGATGTTGAGCATGTCAGGGCATACCATTCGTACCGCGTTTTCCGGCGAAGAGGCGCTTTTAATTGCAGCAACATTTCAACCCGAACTTGTGTTTCTTGATTTGGGTATGCCGGGGATGAATGGATTTGACGTGGTGCGGCGTTTCAGATCCACGGCCGTATTAAAAGGCGCCTTTATCGTCGCTCTCACCGGATGGGGTGCAGAAGAAGATCGGCGCAAGTCGAGAGAAGCGGGCTTCGACTTTCATATGACAAAGCCGGCGCAGCCATGGGCCGTCGATGCCATATTGGCGCAATATTCTGCGTTGGGAAGTGTCGTTTAAAAATACGGTGCGCTGAACAAAACAGCAGAGAAAAAGAAACCGGCTGCGCGTGCAGCCGGCCAGAAATAAAACTTTACTGCGTCATCAATTCCCGGATCACCCGCACCGGCGCATTGCCATAGCTGAGGAACTGGTCGTTGAACGCTTTCAGATCGAATTTGTCGCCGAGCGTGCGTTTGCGCTCTTCACGCAATTCCATGATGTCGCTGTAGCCGCTGAAATAACTGGTCAGCTGCACCGATGACAATTGCACGCGGCGCCATTTTTCGGCAGCTTCCTGCGGCGTCTGGAACGCCTGGCGCACCAGCAAATCCATCGCCTGCTGCTGGTTCATGCCAAGCACATGGACGCTGTAGTCGAGGATGGTGTTCGACACGCTGCGCAGGTTCCACTTCGAGTACATCAGCCACATCTCGGGCGTGTTGCCGCCGTAGCCCGATTCCAGCATCATGCGCTCGCCATACACCGCCCAGCCCTCGACCATGGCGCCATTGCCGAACAGCGATTTGACCAGCGATGGCGAACGGTTGGCGTACACCAGTTGGGCGTAGTGGCCGGGGATCGCTTCGTGGATATTCAGGATCTGCAAAATCCACTCGTTGTATTCGCGCAGGCTGCTTTCGGCCTGGGCTGCAGAGAGTCCATCGAGCGGCGTGACGTTGTAATACGTCTTGTCGCGCGGCCGGTATGGGCCCGGTGCATCGATGGAGGCGCCGGCCACGCCGCGCTGGTACATCGGCGTTTCGCGCACTTCGAGCGGTTTGCTGGCATCGAGCGACAGCAAATTATTCTTGATCACCCAGTCCTGCAGTTGCGGAATCTGGCGCCGGATCTCGGCCACGAAATTCTCGCGCGCCACGTGGCGGCTGGAGAGTTTGTCGATCACCGCCCCAATTTTTGCGGTGCGATCAAGCGGCTTGGCGACATTGCCCATGGTCCCAGCCCACAGCGTGTCGGCGTAACCGTCCATGCGCGTCAGCAGTTCTTCGCGTGCGGCCAGCGCCTTGTTGTACGTCTGCTCGGCGTTGCTGGCGGACTGGATCTCGAGCGCGAACTTTGCGTTGTACAGATTCTTACCGATGCGGAAGGAACGGGCGCTGTGGGCAGCCTGCTGCTTTTTATCGAGGGCGTACAGGAAGTCGGTGTAGCCGATCAGGGCGGTGCCGGCATTCGCGATGCGCACTGCAAAAATCGCTTTTTCCTGCGCCGTGAGTATCGATTCCTGGGCGGCTTTGCCGATATCGGCCAGTACCGCCATTGTGCCAGGCGCCTGCGCGATAGCCAGTTGCGTGTGTTCGTGGGTCGGGTTGACAATCGATGCCTGCGCCGCCTGATAGTAGGCAGGTACATTGGCCAGGCGCTTGAGCAGCGTGCGCAGGCGCTGCGGTTTCGACGCGTATTCGGTCGTCAGAATCAGGTCGAGCGGCTGGGCGATATTGTGGATCGACGGGTTCCACTCATATGGCTTGAACGTGGTCAGGTACCAGCGATCGGTTTCCAGTTTGTTGATCAACAGCGCCTGGTCGGTACGCTGTTTTGCGGACAACTGGCCCGCATCGATCTTGCGGAATTTGGCCAGCCAGTCGTTGGTAAAGGCGAGCTGTTTCGCGCGCGTGGCAGGATCGGGCAGCGTCAGGTTGGCGGCGGCTTCGTATTTGCCGACGCCGATGCCGCCTTCCGGATCGATGCGCCACAGCGCAGTGAGAAACTGCATCGACAGCGTGTCGAGTGCGCGGTCCTGGCGCCGGTCGGCAGGCGCCGACACTTGCACCGGCGCGGCTGCTGCGGCTGCTGCCCTTGGAGGCTTGGACTTGCTGGTGGAGTGCGTCGCTTTCGCGTGTTTTTTGGCAGCGCTTGCCGGCGCCAGCGCCAGCGTGGTCAGCATCACTGCCAGCGCGATTTTCGTTTTCATCATTGATACGGCCTTTGTCTGAAAAAAAGGTGAGTCAATCGTCGAGGCCCGCGCGCACCAGCGCCTGGTGGCGCGCATTGATCGTGGCGACAGCCTGCTTGCCGCCGCCGATATGGGACAGGACGATTTCATTCGATTTGGTAAAGCGGTGGCCGATGCGCACCATGTAAGAGCGCGTGATCCAGCTCCAGAAACCTTGCGCGTACGTCGCTTCATCGACGTCGCGCCATTTGACGCCAGTAACGCCTTTTTTCCACGGCAGCACGCCGGAGTGGACCCAGACACCCGCATCGTCGACATACAGCTGCACGCTGCGCAGCTGCGCAATACGGTAAAACAGCAGAGCGCCGGACGCCACCAGGACCACGATGGCGGCGGTCTCATTCCACAGGAACGCCAGTGGCAGCGCGCCGCCCAGCAGGATTGCCGCGAGCACCGCGACGCCGAAGTACGCCAGCCAGGACTTGCGTCCGATAACCAGCGCCTGCGCGGAATTCTGCCCTGCGTTCGTGTCGTCCATCGCTGTCAATACGCCTTTGTAACTGAACGGTTAAAGAAGCATGATCGCACAGCCCGGCATTATTTCGCCAGCCCTTCCGACAGCATGGCCAGCATGTCGGCCGGGGACAATCGCGCTGCACTGTCGGTCCCTTCCAGCAGACTGTCGGCCAAATCGCGCTTGTGGCGATGCAGGTCGACGATGCCTTCTTCGATCGTGTGGCGCGTCACCAGCCGGTAAATCGTCACGGGGCGCAGCTGGCCCATGCGGTGGGCGCGGTCCGAGGCCTGGTCTTCCACCGCCGGATTCCACCATGGGTCCATGTGGATCACGTAGTCGGCCGCGGTGAGGTTGATGCCCACGCCACCGGCTTTCAGGCTGATGAGGAACAGGTCGCCGTCGCCCGCCTGGAACGCATCGACGCGCCGTTTGCGTTCCTGCATCGGCGTCGATCCATCGAGGTACTGGTAGCGGATGCCCTCTTTATCGAGGTGCTGGCGGATCAGCGACAGATGATCGACGAACTGGCTGAACACCAGGACTTTGTGCTTGTTTTCCAGCAGCCCGTCGACCAGTTTTGCAAACAGCGCCAGCTTGCTGCTGGCGAGGCCCAGTTCCGGCGCCACCAGGTTCGGATTGCAGCAGGCGCGGCGCAGCTTCATCATCTCCGCCAGGATTTCAATCGCCTTTTGATTCTGCGGTTGCTGCAAGCCGGCCAGCTTGTCGATGGCCTGGCGCCGCAACGATTCGTACAGCGCGGTTTCGTCTTCGGACAGATCGACCGGGATGACGATCTCGGTGCGCGGCGGCAGTTCGGACAGCACCTGCGATTTTATCCGGCGCAGCACGAACGGCTGGATCAGCCGGCGCAGGCGTGCCCTGGCCGCGGTCTCCGCGCGCTTGTCCTGGGCGCGTTCGATGGGGCCGGCAAAGCGCAGGCTGAACTGGTCGGCACTGCCCAATAAACCCGGGTTGATGAACCTGAACAGGTTCCACAATTCGCCCAGGTGGTTTTCGAGCGGCGTGCCGGTGGCGACCATTTTAAAATCGCCCGCAAGCGCCATCACCGCCTGCGAGCGGCGCGTGTTCGCGTTCTTGATTGCCTGCGCTTCATCAAGCACGATGCTGTGCCATTTGACGTTCGCGAACGATGGCGCTTCCAGCTGCAGCAAGCCGTAACTGCACACCACCAGGTCGAACGCGCCAGCGCCGGCCAGCATGTCGGCGCGGTCGCCGGGGCCGAACAATTTGATTTTCAACGTCGGCGCAAAGCGCGCCGCCTCAGCAATCCAGTTCATGCAGACCGACGTCGGCGCCACCACCAGCGCAGGCCCGTCCGGCGCGCGCAGTAATAACAGCGCCAGTGCCTGCAGCGTTTTACCGAGGCCCATATCGTCGGCCAGGCAGGCGCCCACGCCCCAGTGGGCCAGGCGCGCGAGCCAGTTGAAACCTTCCAGCTGATAGTCGCGCAGTTCGGCCTGCAAGGTGCTTGGCAACTGCGGCACATAATCGCTGGTCGATGCCAGGCGCGCCAGGTGGTCGCGCCACGCTTTATCGGACTGCACACCGCCCGCATCCTGCGCCAGTTCTTCGAGGGCGAAGCTGGCCAGGGCGTGGACTTTGACGCCATCGGCGGTCGGATCGCTGAACGACGACAATTCCATCAGGCGCCGATGCAGTTCGTGCGACAGCGCCATGAACTGGTTGTTCCCCAGCTTCACGAAGCGGCCTTCGCCCGCGTGCAGGCTTTCTAACAAGGTGCGCAAATCCATCACCTTGTTTTCATCGACCTGCACTTCGCCGCTCGCCGCAAACCAGTCCTTGTCGCGTTTGATCGCAATCTTGACGGCCTGCGATTCGACTTTTTTCACGAGCCGGAACGATTCGCCTTCCGGCCATGCGACGACGACTTTGGCAGGATCGAGCTCCTGCAATTCGGCCAGCAATTCGAGGCACGCGATCGGCTGGCCCAGCAGCCATTCGCCGTGTTCGGGTTCGGCGTGGTCCAGCGCGTGGCAGGCGCCAACCAGTGTGCGTTCGGCCTCGCGCTCGCCGTTCAGATCGCGCTTCGCTTCGGTACGTACGCCCTCTACGTCGGCAATCACGCTTTCGCCGCCATCGCCCGGTGGATAGTAAGCACCGGCGCCTGGCAGCGGGCGCACCAGGACCTGCATCTTGAGGCCCTGCTGGTATGGCAGCAAATGGACATGCATGCGCGGGTCGGCGGCGACCTGCTCGATGTCGGCGGAACTGCCGCCAATATCCGACTGCACGGTGATCGAGGCCGAGATCGCACCGATTGCCTGCAGCACCTGGCGCTCGGCCTGCAGCGGCACCACCAGGCCTTCGCCAAGAATCGCGGCAATGCGGCGGTGCTCGTCACGGATTTTGACGACACGCAGGCGCGTGGGCGTTTCGCGCGAGACCACGCTGTCCTGGCGCTCGTCGCTGGACAGCATTGGACGCATCGTGATCGTCACCTTGCCGCCGGTCGCCTTCACCAGCAATTCCGGCTCACCTGGCAGCAGTTCAATGCGCGTGCCGGGTGTATCGAACCAGTACAGCAGCGGGTGGCCGATCAGCGCGGCTACGGCTTTGCCCATGTCGAATTCATAGCGCACCGCGCTACTGCCATAGTATTTGTAGCCGGCGACGGTGCTGGCCACCTGCAGGTCCTGCGCCGTCAGGAAATCGAGTGCGGCAGCTTCTTCGGACAGGCGCTTCAAACCGATGGCGCGGCCGCGGCTCCAGCCGCCCTGGGCATCGCGCTTCTGTTCGCGCGGCTCGATGTGCTGCACCCCCATTTGATCCTGGTAGCGCAGCAGCCAGATCAGGCGCGATTCTTTTACCGACTCCACATTCACGGCCGGCTGCAGGTTGATCAACGCATTGAGCTGGCGCTGCCACGGTTCTTCGCGCGCAAACCACAGCGTCATGTCGGACAGGCGACCATTCTGGCGCAGCGCGATGGCGTCGCGTTCGTGGCTGACGATGCCAAGATGGCCGAGGACGCCCGCAAGTTGGGCGGCAATCAAATTGAAGCCGCCGGCCTGCGCCTGGTCCAGCGCTTCTTCGAGGCGGGCGCGATGTTCGTCCAGTTGCTGCACGCCGAGCCACCAGTACATCAGCGCGCGGAACATCACCGGCTGCAGCGCGGTTTCCCAGTTGCGCGAGCGCAGGACGTCCGTATCGACCGTGCCGGCGCGGATCTGGCGCAGCATCGACAGCTGCTGGTAGACGGCGGTATCGTGGCTTTGCACCGCGCGCGTGGCGCTGTCCAGGTAAGCCTCGGCCAGCTTGTCGTGTTTCGGGTCGCCGCTTCTTATTAGCGCCGTGACGTACAGATAACCGCCAAAGCCTTCGAAGATCGCTTTTCTCTTGCCGGTTTCCTTGCGCAGCGTTTTCAAGGCGAGCTCAAAACCGGCCAATGCCTGTTCACTCTCGTCGCGCAGCAGCGAGATCGTGGCCATGTGATACAGCGTCGTCGAGCTGTCCAGGTCGACCATGACGCGCGTGGCTTCATCGAGACGGCCGCACAGGATCAGGTGTTCGGTAACGGCGGAGCGCAAGTTGATCGAGCCCCCGGTGCTTGCTGTCAAATCGAGCGCGACATCGCGCAGCGCGCTGGCGCCGGCCGGGTCGCGCTGCGACTGGGTCAGCAGCACTGCCATGACGTCGGCGCGCAAAGAAGGGTTAATAGCCTCCAGCATGTCGGGCACGAAGGGGCGGCCAAAAATTTCCACCAGCGGATGCAGGTAAGCCGATTCGTGGCAGGCGAGGCACGCGGCCAGTAAATTGGCGACGGCTTTCGGACCTTCGCCATCGAACAGGGCCAGGCGCAGCAGGGCCAGGCCATGGCGGTAGCTGCGCAGGCTGACGCTGCCTTGCCACGTTGTCCGCATTGGCATCGCCGCCAGATACACATCGCGCAGGTCGCCGAAGCTGTGGTTGCGCAGGACGGCAGCAATTGCAGGCCAGGCCAGTGCCGGCACGATGGAGTAGCCGCGTCCGACTGACTCCGTGATCAGCGCACGGTCGCGCAACTGGTCGATCTCGAAGTTCATGGCCGCCGCCGTGCCCTCGAAAAGCGGCGTCAGGTATTCGCCGATGCGCTTCTTTCCCACTGGTTCGCCGGCGATTGCCAGCAAGGCCAGGATCTGTTTTTGCAGCGTGGAGCTGGCGTTGAAAAGCGTGTCTACTGCCGACTGGATCATGCTGTCCTGTTTTCGATATCGACCGGCGGGAGGCCAGGTGGGGGCGCAATACCAAACACGGTCAGGTAAAAATAGAGCTCCGCTTCCAGTGTGCGCACGATGCTGTCGGCTTTCCGAAAGCCGTGGCCTTCGCCTTCGAGCGTCATGTACGCCACCGGCACGCCGGCGCGGCGCAGCGCGTCGACCATCACTTCCGACTGCGGTGGCGGCACGACTTTATCGTCCAGGCCCTGGAAGAAAATCATCGGGCTTTTGAGTTTGTCGGCGTGGTGGATCGGCGAGCGCTCCAGGTACAGCGTTTGCGCCTGCGGCTGCGGCGCGATCAGGTAATCGGTGTAGTGGGATTCGAATTTATGCGAATCGGCGTCGAGGCCGGCCAGGTCGGACACCCCGTAATAACTGGCGCCGGCCTTGAACACATCGTGGAACGCCAGCGCGCACAAGACCGTCAAACCACCGGCGCTGCCGCCGCGGATAACCAGGCGGTCGGGGTTGACCAGGCCTTGCGCTGCGAGGTATTTGGCACCGGCGACGCAATCGTCGACGTCGACCACGCCCCATTGCCCCTTCAAAGCGTCGCGGTAGGTACGGCCAAAACCGCTGCTGCCGCCGTAGTTCACGTCCAGCACGGCGATGCCGCGGCTGGTCCAGAATTGGGTGGCAAGCTTCAGGGTATTCGTCGCCATGCTGGTCGGGCCGCCGTGGCCGATGACCATCAAGGGCGGCAGTTCACCTTCGAGCGGAGAAAAATCCGGATTCGCAGGCGGGTAGTAGAACGCGTGTGCGGTGCGGCCATTGGCGCTCGGGTAGCTGATGTTCTGCGCAACCGACAGGTACGCCGCATCGGGCAGTTTTTCGATCGAGCGCGCGAGCACGGTGCGCTGGCCACTGGCGATGTCGATGCGTGCCAGTTCGACGGCGATCGTTGGCGCGCCGCCCAGCAGCGTGACGATGTCGCCGGCCACGCGCAGGTCGCGCATCTCCTGGTACGGCGTGTCGATGACCTGCAGCGCGCCGGCGCCGTGGGGCAGTAGCGCCAGCGTGCTGACCGCGTTCTGTATATAAGTGCAGACGATATCGCCATTGGCGCGGAAGCCGTACAGCGAGCCGCCGAAATTCCAGTGCGGTGTGGCGAATTCCGCGTCGAACGGACACAGGGCCGTGACCACGCCGTCGGCGAAATCGTACAAATTCCACCAGCCGCTGCGGTCCGACACAAAATGCAGCACCCCGTTCGGCGACCATTCCGGCTGGCAGATCGCTTCGTCCGCGCCACCGGCGACCAGGCGGCCGTCCAGCAAGGTGCCATCGACACCAATATCGGCCAGCCACAATTCCGTGCCCTGCCACGGCATGCGCGGGTTTTCCCAGCACAGCCAGGCCAGCTGGCGCCCATCCGGCGACACGCGCGGCGCCGCATAAAAGTCGCTGCCGTCGACCAGCACGGTTTCAACGCCATCGAAACCGACCGCGCAGATCGTATTGGTGGGATACGTCGCGCCGTCGATATGCTGTTCGCGCACGGCGATCAGGCGGCGCTTGCCGGCGTCGAGCACGAAGTCGGCGAAGCGGTGCTGTGGATTCTCGGCCGACATCGGCAGCGGCGCGGCATCGCCGGCTGCCGTGTAAATACGGTTGTCGGCAAAGTTCGAGAACCAGACCGCACCGCCGGCCGCCAGGTACGCGCCCCCGCCATATTCATGCACGCGGCTGCGCACGTTCAACGGTGCCGGCGTGACTTCATGGAGCTCGGCGCCGCGCTGGCGCAGCAGCGTGGTTCGGCCGTTTTCGCTGGCGCGTCCGGCCAGCCAGTAAAGGTCATCGGCGTCAAGCGTGGCCTGCGCAATCGGTGCGGCGCCGGCAGCGACAAGGGCTGCATCGATCGGGGAAATCCAGCTGCCGGAGGCGTGGCTCTTGGTCATGGCGAGTCCGTTCGGTTGGGGGTTGAGCATTATAAAGGTGCGGCGGAGGATGCGATAATAGCGGCTTTTCGACGCCACACGAGCCGCCATGTCCCAATTCGCCCCGCTGCAGAACGATACATTCCTGCGTGCCTTGCTGCGCCAGCCGACCGACTACACGCCGGTATGGCTGATGCGCCAGGCCGGCCGCTACCTGCCGGAATACCGCGCCACGCGCACGCGCGCCGGCTCGTTCCTGGGGCTGGCCAAGAACCCGGATTACGCCACCGAAGTGACGCTCCAGCCGCTCGACCGCTACGCGCTGGACGCCTCGATCCTGTTCTCCGACATCCTCACCGTGCCCGATGCAATGGGCCTCGGCCTGTATTTCGTCGAAGGCGAAGGCCCGAAATTCGAGCGTCCGTTGCGCACCGAAGCCGATGTGATGGCGCTACAAGTACCGGACATGGCGTCGCTCGACTACGTTTTCAAGGCGGTGACCCAGATCCGCACCGCCATCAATGGCCGCGTGCCGCTGATCGGTTTTTCCGGCAGCCCGTGGACGCTGGCCTGTTATATGGTCGAAGGCCAGGGTTCGCGCGAATTCCACACCATCAAAAAGATGCTGTACGGCCGTCCCGACCTGATGCACCGCATCCTGACGATCAATGCCACCGCCGTGGCCCAGTATTTGAATGCGCAAATCGACGCCGGCGCACAAGCCGTCATGATTTTCGATTCGTGGGGCGGCGCGCTGGCCGATGGCGCGTACCAGGCGTTCTCGCTCGACTACATGAAGCTGGTGCTGGCGCAGTTGAAGCGCGAAAAGGATGGCGTGCGTATTCCGGCGGTCGTGTTCACCAAGGGCGGCGGCCTGTGGCTCGATGAAATTGCCGACAGCGGCGCCGATGCGGTGGGCCTCGACTGGACCGTCAACCTGGGCCGCGCGCGCGCACTGGTGGGCGACCGCGTGGCGTTGCAGGGCAATCTGGACCCGGCCATTTTGTTTGCCGCGCCGGAGCAGATCCGCGCGGAAGTCGAGCGGTCACTGACTTCCTACGGCACCCCATCGAACAAACATGGCCACGTGTTCAACCTTGGACATGGCATTTCGCAGTTCACGCCGGTGGAGTCGGTGACGGCGATGGTGGAGGCGGTACATCAATTCAGCCGCAAGCAGCGCGCCGTTTAACGTTGCAATGCACCAAAACCACAGTTATGCACAAATTGTTTTTAAGCAACTTCGCAGACTGTGGAAATGTTTGGCTTGAGGTTAGATATGTAAGTCTTTGATTTTAATAATAAAATCCATCGCCGAATATTGCCGGACCCAGTCATTTGTGTCATTGTCCTGTCACAATGTTCCTTTCTCCATACGTTGTTCACAAAGTTATGCACAGGCTGTGTGGATAAAAAGCGAAGTCCTTGATTTGTCTGGGTTTACTGTAAAGCATGGCCATCGCGATAACGTTTGACGCAGTTAACATTGGCGCGGCAGTATCCGGTTTCGTAGTTATACACAAAGTTGTACTTGCCAGAGCGCCCGGCGTCATAACGGAGAGGTTTTTTCAAGTCATTGATTCTAAAGATTATTATTTTCTTGAATCTTCTCTTATTGTGAAATGCTTGACCTAACGTAAACCTTTAACTGGGTCAAGCGCTTCCTTGTCCACAAAGTTGTCCACAGCCACACACAAGGTCATTTTGACGCACTGCATCCTGCAACTTGCCCTCGATACGCCGCTCGACCGTTGCTTCGATTACCGCTGGGCGTGTGCGCCGGAAGACCGGCCGCGCGTCGGTCAGCTCGCGCTGGTCAATTTCGCCAACCGCGACATCACGGGCCTGATCGTCGCGGTCAAGGATGATACCGAGGTCCCTGTGGATAAACTCAAGGATGCGCTGGCGGTGCGCAGCCAGCTGTCGCCATTGTCGAAGCGCTGGCTGGCGCTGGCAGCGTTTGCGGCCGACTATTATCAGCGCCCGCTGGGCGAGGTGGCGCTGCCCGGCCTGCCGAAGAATCTGCGCGCCGGCACCACGGTGGCACTTGATCGCGCCCTGAAAAAAATGGCGAAGCTGGACCAGGTGCACAACGGCGCGCCGGTCGACATGCCGGCCCTGAATGCGGCGCAGCAAACGGCGGCCGATGCCATTGGCGGGGCGCAGGGTTTTACGCCGCTGCTGCTGTATGGCGTTACCGGCAGCGGCAAGACCGAAGTGTATTTGCAGGCTTGCGCGCAGGTGCTCGCGCGCGAGGAAGATGCGCAGATTCTGATCCTGGTCCCCGAGATCAACCTGACGCCCCAACTGGAAGGGAATATCCGCGCGCGCTTTCCCGGCGTGATGCTGGCTACCCTGCACAGCAGTCTGTCCGAAGGCGAGCGCATGCTGCACTGGCTCGCCGCCCACCAGGGCCGCGCGCGCATCGTGCTGGGTACGCGCCTCGCGATCCTGTCGTCGCTGCCCAACTTGAAACTGATCGTCATCGACGAAGAGCACGACCCGTCGTACAAACAGCAGGAAGGGCTGCGCTATTCGGCGCGCGACCTGGCCGTGTGGCGCGCGCGCCAGCTGGATATCCCGATCGTGCTGGGATCGGCCACGCCGTCGCTGGAGTCCTGGCACCACGCGCAATCGGGCCGCTATCGCAAACTCGAACTGCGTGAGCGTGCGGTGCTCGATGCGGTGCTGCCCACCGTGCGCCTGATCGACATGGAGCGCGACCGCGGCAAGGACGGTCTTACCGCGGCCCTGGTGGCGGCATTGAAACTGCGCCTGGAACGGGGCGAGCAATCGCTGCTGTTTTTGAACCGGCGCGGTTACTCGCCGGTGATCAGCTGCGACGCGTGCGGCTGGATCAGCAACTGCACCCGCTGCACCTCGTTCATGGTGCTGCACAAGCCCGAACACCGGCTGCGCTGCCACCACTGCAGCCTGGAACTGCGCATTCCGCGCAACTGCCCGACGTGCGGCAATGTCGATCTGCAGCCGCTCGGACGCGGCACCCAGCGCGTCGAAGAAGGCTTGCAGCTGCTGTTTCCGCAAGCGCGCATCCTGCGCATCGATGCCGACTCCACGCGGTTGAAAGGGAGTGCGCAAGCGGCGTTCGATACCGTGCACCGCGGCGAAGTGGATATTTTGATCGGCACGCAGATGGTCGCAAAAGGTCACGACTTTAAAAAGCTGACACTGGTCGGCATCCTGAACCCGGATACCGCGCTGTTTTCGCAGGACTATCGGGCCAGCGAGCGCCTGTTCGCGCAGCTGATGCAGGTGGCTGGCAGGGCGGGACGCGCGGCGCGCAACGAAGGCGGCAACACCAGCGAGGTGCTGGTGCAGTCGCGCTACGTATCGCATCCCTTATACGCCGCCGTGATGCATCACGATTACGACCGCTTTGCCGGCAGCCTGCTGACCGAACGCAAGCAGGCCATGCTGCCGCCGTTCATGTACCAGGCGCTGCTGCGCGCCGAGGCGCCGCTGCTGGCCAATGCCATTGCTTTCCTCGAAGCCGCGCGTGACTGCGTGGCGCATGACAGCATCACGATCAACGACCCGATCCCGATGACGATGACGCGCGTGCACAACGTCGACCGCGCGCAGTTGCTGCTCGAATCGCCGTCGCGCCCCATTCTGCAGGCGTTCCTGAAAGTGTGGCTGGCCGCGCTGCGCGACATGAAGAGCCGCGTCAAATGGTCGCTGGAAGTGGACCCGCTCGACATCTAAATCAAAACTGGCGTATCGTCATGGCCTCAACGAATCGAGGATGCGCACCATGAAACAACTGAAAGTCGACGTCGCCATCATCGGCACCGGAACCGCCGGCCTGGCCGCCTACCGCGCCGCCCACTCGCACGGCGTGAAGGTCGTGATCATCGAAGGCGGCCCATACGGCACCACGTGCGCGCGCGTCGGTTGCATGCCCAGCAAACTGCTGATCGCCGCCAGCGAGGCGGCGCACATGCTGCACGCCGCCAGCGGTTTTGGCGTGCACGCAGGGGACGTGCGGATCGACGGCGTGGCCGTGATGGACCGCGTGCGCCGTGAGCGTGACCGCTTTGTCGGCTTCGTTCTTGAGAGCGTCGATGGCATCCCGGACGATCACAAGCTGCGCGGTTACGCGCGTTTCACCGGTCCGAACACCTTGATGATCGACGAGCACACGGAAGTACAGGCATCACGCATCGTGATTGCCACCGGCTCCACGCCCACCGCGCTGCCGCAACTGGCCGGCGTGGATGGCGTGATCGTCAGCGACGATGTTTTCGAGTGGACCGATTTGCCGGAATCGGTGGCGGTGATCGGCACCGGCGTGATTGGTCTGGAACTGGGTCAGGCACTGGCGCGGCTCGGCGTGCGCGTGCGGTTTTATGCGCGCGGCGGCAGCATCGCCAACCTGACCGACCCGGAGGTGCTGCAGGTGGCCGCTCGCACGCTGGGTGAAGAACTGGACGTGCATTTCCAGACGCAGATCGTGGGCGCGGTGCGCGATGGCGATGCGGTGGCGCTGACGGTGCGGAACGCGGACGGTGTCGAATCGACCGAGCGCTTCCAGTATGTGCTGCAGTCTGCGGGACGCACGCCGAATGTCGGCAAGATCGGCATCGAGCACGTGGGCCTTGCGCTGGGCAAAAACGGTATTCCCGAGTTCGATCCGATCACGATGCAGTGCGGGACCAGCCACGTGTTCATCGCCGGCGATGCGAACAACGAGCGTCCGGTGCTGCCGGAAGCGGCCGACCATGGCAAGATCGCTGGCGACAATGCCGGCCGATTCCCGGACGTGCGACCGGGCCTGCGCCGCACGCCGCTGGCAATCACGTTCAGCGAACCGAATATCGCCACGCTGGGACAGAGCTATCGGATGCTGTGCGAGCCGGGCAAGCCGAAATTCGCGGTCGGCAAAGTATCGTTTGAAAACCAGGGCCGCAGCCGGGTCATGCTGCAGAATAAAGGTATGCTGCGGGTGTATGCGCAGTACGGCACCGGGCGCTTTTTAGGCGCCGAAATGATCGGCCCGCGCGCCGAACACTATGCGCATTTGCTGGCGTGGGCGTGCCAGGCCAGGCTGACGGTGGAGCAGATGCTGGACATGCCGTTTTATCACCCGGTCATCGAAGAAGGCGTACGTACGGCCCTGCGCGATTTGCACGCCAGCCTCGCGCGCGATGGACATGACACGGAGACGTACGCGTCGGATGCAGAACCTGGGACGTGAGTTTGAGCCCACTTGCTTCAAAACCGTCGTCCCGGTGAAAACCGGGATCCATGCTGAGTGCGCGATATAGCAACCGTCAACACTTATACTTCAAGGGTTATGGATCCCGGCCTGCGCCGGGACGACGGCTCTTCATTTAGCGCTGTAAGTGAGCGTGGTGGGAGCAATCAGTTCAGATAACTCGCGTCCAGCCGCCCCTTCTCGGCCAGCTCCCTTAATAATCTGATCGTCTCGATATCCGCCTCCACGTACGCCGATTTTTTATACTCGTCGTACATCGCGTTCGCTTCATCGGTCGCTGCATCGTGGCCGTCGTCGTATTTGAAGCGCACGAACATCACATCCTCCGACGGCGTCTCGATCGTGACCGTCAGACTCGACGCGCTGATGTCGCCTTGCGCATGCACGTCGTAACGGATCTGCTGCAGCGGCGTCATGCTGACATGGTCTTCGACGATCAGTGTGCCGAAGCGGCGCTTGCGGTTCAATTCTCCGGCGCTGCGTTCAATAATCGTGCACTCGTCCAGGTGCGGCATGAACAGCTTCGGCTGCTCGGCATGCAGCACCAGGCCGCGCCACAGTTGTTCGCGCGTCATCGTGTCGAGCAGTGGATTGAGCGGGTCGTTGATTTCAATAAGGTGTTCAAATTTCATCGTGCTTTTACTCATTGGGGGTGACTGATTGGCGATGGTAACGCAAGCAGGCGACGGCTGTCATTTCGGTAGCCGCCAACAACCCTTCAGGCCGCCAGGTTCGCTACAATGGCCGGCTGACCGTCACGGAAGTACCCTCATCAATGTCCACCGCAGCAAAGTTTGGCCTGAACATCCCGCAAAGCGAAGCCGTCATGTACCTGGACGGCCCGTGCCTGGTGCTGGCCGGCGCCGGTTCCGGCAAAACGCGCGTGATTACCCAGAAAATCGCGTACATGATCGAGGAGTGCGGCTACGATCCGCGCACCATCGCCGCGCTCACTTTTACCAATAAAGCCGCGCTGGAAATGCAGGAGCGGATTGCCAAATTATTAAAACAACCGCGCCAGGCCAAGCAATTGACGGTGTCGACGTTCCACTCGCTGGGCGTCAAAATCCTGCGCCAGGAAGCTGCCGGCGTCGGTCTCAAAGACCGGTTTTCGATCATGGACAGCGACGATTGTTTCGCGCTCGTCCAGGATTTGGCGATATCGACCGATAAACAGGAAATCCGGCGCATCCAGAACCATATCTCGCTGTGGAAGAATGGCTTGGTGGAGCCAGATGATGCGATCCGCGATGCGGCAGATGAAGAAATGGCGCAATCGGCGCGGATCTTCCGCAGTTATGTGGCCACGCTGGCGGCGTACCAGGCGGTCGACTTCGACGATCTGATTCGCCTGCCGGTGGAACTGTTCCGCAATAACGATCCGATCCGCGACAAATGGCAGCGCCGCCTGCGCTATCTGCTGATGGACGAATATCAGGACACGAATAGCTGCCAGTACGAACTGGTGAAGCTGCTCGTCACTGGCATTAACAAGAAGCCGATGTTCACTGCCGTGGGTGACGACGACCAGGCCATTTACGCGTGGCGCGGTGCGTCGGTGGAAAACCTGAAAACCCTGCAGACGGATTTCCCCGATCTGCGCGTGGTTAAACTCGAACAGAATTACCGCTCCACCACGCGCATCCTGCAGGCGGCAAATGCCGTGATCGGCAATAACCCGAAAATTTTCGATAAAAAGCTGTGGTCGGAACACGGCCTGGGTGAGCCGATTACCGTGATGGGGATGCAGACTGACGATCAGGAAGCGGAGCAAGTCGCCATCATGATTTCGGCCGACCGGTTTCAGCGCAAGAATAAATGGTCGGATTACGCGATTCTGTACCGCGGCAATCACCAGGCGCGCGTGATCGAGCAATCGTTGCGCAAGGAGCGCATTCCGTACACGATTTCCGGCGGCCAGAGCTTTTTCGATAAAGCCGAAATCAAGGACATCATCAGTTACCTGCGCCTGATCGCGAACGATGGTGATGACCCGGCGTTTATCCGCGCGGTGACCACGCCGAAGCGCGGCGTCGGCATGGCGACGCTGGAAGTGCTGGGCGCCTTTTCGAAACAGTGGAATTGCTCGCTGTTCGAAGCGACATTCAAAGGCGGCATCGAGGCGCTGCTGCCAGACCGCCAGCTGGTGCCGCTGCGCACGTTCTGTAATTTCATCAACAATCTCGAGTCGCGCGCGAGCCGTCCCGGGCAAGCCGGCAGTGGCGTCAATGCCGCCGAAGTGCTGGACGACATGATGAAAGAGATCAACTACGAAAACTATCTCTACGACAGTTTCGACGATCGCGCGGCGCAAAGTAAATGGCAAAACGTGCTGGAGTTCACCAACTGGCTCAAGGAACGGGGCAATGGCGGCAAGGATAAATCCGGTGAGGAAAAAAACCTGCTGGAACTGACACAGATGGTGGCGCTGATGTCGATGCTGGAAGGCCAGGACGAGGAACAGGACGCAGTGCGCATGTCGACGCTGCATGCATCGAAAGGGCTGGAGTTTCCGCACGTATTCCTGGTCGGCGTGGAGGAGGGCATCCTGCCGCACAAGGGCGATCCGGATGCGTCGGTGGAGACGATCGGCGCGCGCATCGAGGAAGAGCGGCGCCTGATGTATGTGGGCATTACGCGTGCGCAGCGCACCTTGTACGTGACCTGGTGCAAAAAGCGCAAACGCGCGGGCGAGCAAGTGCACTGCGACGTGTCGCGGTTCATCAAGGAAATGGCGCTCGACGAAGGCACGGCGCCGCCAATGGAGTCGGAAAAGATTTCGCCGAAAGACAGGCTGGCCAGTTTAAAAGCGTTGCTGGCCACGCCGAAAGTCTGAGTGAGGCTGGCATAATGCCGCCTTTATCTGAAGCAGGGATGCACCGTGAGCCACGAAGACCGTTTTGTCGATATCGAAATCAAGCTGGCGCATATGGAAGACCTGGTCGAGTCTCTGAACGACGTCGTGTACCAGCAATCGAAACGCATCGACCAGCTCGAAGCGCTGACCAATAAAATGGCCGAGCACATCCGGAACAGCCAGCAGTCGTCAGGGCAGGGCATCGTCAACGAGCGCCCGCCCCATTATTGAAAGACGCCGGCCAGCTTGTCCGGGTTGCGCATGACGAACACTGCCACGATCTTGCCGGCGTCGATGATGAAGGCCTGCACTGATTCCAGCTGGCCATCGACATAGCGCAACAGACCGGCCTCGCCGTTCACGCGCGCGGCAGCGTACGTCACGCGTGCCGGGAATTTGTGTTCCACCGACCAGAACACGCCCGCCACGCGTCCGGCGCCCCGCAGCAGGCGCATGAATGACGGCACCTTGCCGCCACCGTCGGACACCAGTTGCACCTCATCGCTCATCAGCGATTTCATCGCCGCCACATCGCCGCTGGCGGCCGCGGCCATGAAGGTTGCCAACAGCGCCCGATGGTTGTCGCGCGCCACGCCGAAGCGGGGATGTTCCTGCTGCACGCGCGTTTGCGCGCGGTGCACCAGCTGGCGGCATGCCGCTGGCGATTTGCCCAGCAGCCCGGCAATGTCGCTGTAGTCGCGATCGAACACCTGGCGCATCAAAAAGGCCGCGCGCTCTTCCGGGGCCAGGCGCTCCAGCAGCCACATGAATGCCACGGACACGTCGCTGGCCAGTTCCGCGGCGGATTCCGGCGTGTGCTCGTCGCGTTCCACCAGCGGCTCGGGAAGCCACCAGCCGACGTAGGCTTCGCGGTCGGCCTTGTGACTGCGCAGGCGGTCGAGCGCGAGGCGCGTGGTGACGGTGACCAGCCACGCTTCGGGAGATTGCAAGGAAGCCTGGTCCGTCGCCTGCCAGCGAATCCACGCTTCCTGCACGATATCGTCGGCGTCGGCGCGGGTACCGAGCATGCGGTAGGCAAGGGAAAACAGGCGCGGGCGCAGTGCGTGGAAAGCAGGCATGGTGGTTTGCGTGGTGGAGATACATGACAAGACGTGCAAGGTTCGCTGAGTGTGACAGCGGCAGACAAATTATTTTTCCGCAGCTGTCACAAGTTTCCATCGCGACACGTCTAACGGGTATCGACAGCATATCCCGTGCCGTCTTTTCCAAGGAATCCTCACCATGAGCCAAACTGCCCGCATCCCCTTGTTTACGCTTGCCCCTGCCAGCCTGAAGGCCATGATTGCCTTGTCGGGTTCAACCCGGCACAGCACGCTGGGCGTGCGCCTGATTGAACTGGTCTACTTGCGCGTGTCGCAAGTCAATGGCTGCGGCGTCTGCGTCGATATGCACTGGCGCGACCTGATCAGACAGGGCGTTGAACCGCGTCACCTGAATGCTGTCGCCGGCTGGCGTGAAGCGCCGTTTTTCGACGCCCGCGAGCGCGCCGCCCTGGCCTGGGCGGATGCCGTCAACGCATTGCCCCAACGCGACGATACCGATGCTGCGTATCCTGCCCTGCGCGAGCAGTTCAACGAAACCGAGATCGCCGAACTGGGGTATGTGATTGCGGTCATCAAAGGTTGGAACCTGCTCAACATCAGCCTGCGTTGCCAAATTCTGGAAGTACCCGCCCCAGGGTTTTAATCACCATTTGTTTCTGTATGTAAATACTGTGGCGAGTTGGTTACCCGGCATGGATGATGCACTTGATGTCGAAAATCCATTTACTTTGCCGGGACCCCATGCACATCTCACGCCAGTTTCTTGCAGTGACGCTTTTCGCTGCTGCCGTATTGTCCCTGACTGCATGCGGCGGCGGCGGTGGCGATACTGCCGCAACGCCAGTGGCCACATTGCCAGCGACGGAAGTTACGCCAACGCCGGCGCCGGTAGTAACGCCGACGCCAACGCCAACGCCGACGCCCGCTCCGGCTACCTTCTGGCACCCTGCAGTCACCGACACCTGGCAATGGCAGCTCACCGGCACCTTGAATACGGCGTACGACGTGAAAGTCTACGACGTCGATTTGTACGATACACCGGCTGCAACCATCCTCGCGTTGCAAAACAGCGGCAAGAAAGTGCTGTGCTACTTCTCGGCCGGCAGTTCAGAAAACTGGCGCGCCGATTTTGGCAGCTTTGCGGCAGCAGACATGGGCAATGCACTCGATGGCTGGGCGGGCGGACGCTGGCTGAACACGGGCTCGGCAAATGTCCGGACGATCATGACGGCGCGTCTGGATCTGGCCAAAACCAAGGGCTGCAACGGCGTCGAGCCGGACAACGTCGATGGTTACGCCAACAGCACCGGCTTTGCCCTGACGGCCGCTACCCAGCTCGACTACAACCGCTTTTTGGCCACCGCAGCCCATGCGCGCGGCCTGGCCATCGCGCTGAAAAACAATGTCGGTCAATTGGCTGACCTGGTCGGCGATGTCGACATGGCAGTCAATGAACAATGCCATCAATACAATGAGTGCGGCGGCTATGCGGCGTTTGTCAGCGCCGGCAAGCCAGTGTTCAACGCCGAATATGCCAAGGCGTACCAGAGCGCGGGCAGCGTACGCGACGCCTTGTGTGCCGATGCCAAAAAACTGGGTCTGCGCACGCTGGTGCTGCCGCTGGCGCTGAATGACAGCACGCGCTTCAGCTGCGACTGACGTCGAATGTTCACCAACAGGGCTGAAACCTTCAGTTAAAATAAAAGCAACGAAATTCTGGCGCTGTTTGTGCGGCGAAGCGTATGCAAGGAAGCAAACCGTTGTCCATTGCCTGTGGCTTGCTGACCCTTGCCGGTGCCGCGCACGCCGGTGACGCTTGCACCCCGACACCCGGTGTCCCGGTCGCCACCATTGCGCAGTTGCCGGCGGAAGTGCAGGCCGAACTGGCGTCGATGGGGCCGGTGTCCGATCCCGGCGGCGCGTTCAGCCCAAGCGATGTCGTCGATGCGGTGAATCCGGTACCAACGCAGCGCCTGGTCTCCGGGCAGGCTGGTCCTGACTGCATCCTGCTCACCATCGAAAAGGGCGGGCGCGGCTATTCCCACGGCTTGCTGCGTTTCGAGCGCGTGGACGGCCACTGGGTGCTGGCGAGCCTTGTGTATCGGCCGCCTGCCGAACGTTGACACTGTGACCGGCTTCTTCGTTCCTTCGCCTGGCATCACGATGGTGCCGGCTGCGGCGGCGCATGCGCCAGCGCTGGTGCAGTTCACCCGGCAAAACAGCGAGCACCTGCGCGCCTTTCTTCCTGCCGTCCTTGAACTGGACTCGCTGGATGAGGCCACGCATTATTTGCACGCGATGGAAGACGGCGCGGCCGACGGCGAGATCCGCGAGTGGTATCTGTTCTCGGACGCCGAACTATGCGGATCGATCCGCGTAAAAGATATCGATGCCTGCGACCGCAAAGCCAAAGTCGGCTATTTCCTCGGCAGTGCATTTGCAGGCAAGGGCATCATGACGGCGTCGCTGCGCGTCATCCTGCATCACTGTTTTACAACGCTGGAACTGAACCGCATCGAACTGCATTGTGCCGCGACGAATAGCGCCAGTCAGGCCGTTGCGCAGCGGCTAGGTTTTACGCGCGAAGGCGTGCTGCGGGAAGATGAATGGCTGAATGGCGCGTTTGTCGACATCCATGTCTACGGTTTGCTGCGTGCAGAATTCATGGGTAGCGTGGCGAAAAAGGCGCAGTGCTAAACTGTCGCCTCACACCTTATTCAAAACATCATGACGACCAAAAAACAGCCTCCCGCCAAAGCCCCTAACGAGACGCCAGCGGGACGCCCGGAAAATCCTTTTCTGGATGCGGCATTTTACAGCCGCATGCGCGACTACACCGAGCGTGACGCGGCCTTCTCGAAAGAGCTGAAAGCCATCAATGACCGCGGCGCCGGCAAGCGCAGCCCGGATGCGCGCGAAGCGCCATCGTTGCAGGTGCTGCGCCTGGTCGTCAAAAAAGGCTTGCCGCTCCACGAAGTCTTCGCGCGTATCGTTCGCGGCGTCGAATCTGGTTTATGGGAATCCTGGCTGGCGCCATATGGCATCGAATTGCAGGGCGTGAATTATGCCAAGACCGGCGCACGCAATGCGCGCCTCGCGCTGGATTTGAGCCTTGGTTCGAAAGCGACGTCCGCATTTTCAAATGCCGGCATCCCTAACTGGCGCAGCCTGGCCGCGGAAGATTGCGCCCAGGTGCAGGTGCATAAACCCACCGAGAAAGATCCGGCCCGGGCGTATGCGGTTTTTCACCTGGATGCAGCAGAAAAATAAGCCCCTTCTTTCTATTACAGCCTAAACCATCATGAGCGATAACACCCCTGGTCCGGAATTCTGGGACCGTTCGAATGCCGTCATCAACCTGCTGAACGACCAGTGCCAGACCGCGCCGCCCAACGACGTCGGCGCCTCCATCCTGTTTGCCTCGGCGCGCTTCAATAC
Source organism: Pseudomonadota bacterium (assembly GCA_030853745.1). GTDB lineage: Bacteria > Pseudomonadota > Gammaproteobacteria > Burkholderiales > Burkholderiaceae_D > JALYUM01. Next base: position 21,549 of record JALYUM010000203.1, read on the forward strand.
ATTTAATTTTGCCAAAGCCGCTGGCAGTAGCGAAGCACTGGCATTCGACCGCGAGCGGGCGCTGGAGTATTTCACGACCGAGTTCCGCAACATGATGGCGTCGAATCTCGACGACTTTATCGCTAACTTCGATAAATTCCTGAAGCCGGACGCGCAATAAAAGACGGGGCCGTTCGACCATTTTTCTCAACTTTACCTATTCAATCTTCATGAGCAATAACATTCCCGATCCAGCGTTCTGGCAACGTGTCGATGCCATTGTCGACCTGGCCAACGACCAGATCAACCCTGCCCATCCGGACGATGTCGGCGCCTCGGCGATGTATGCCGTGGCCCGCTTCAACGCCTTTATCCTGGCAAAAACCACCGGCAGCCCGGAAAACATGGCGACTGAAAAAGAGCGTGCGCTCGAGTATTTCACCAGCCAGTTCCGCTTGATGCTGGAGTCGAATCTTGATGACTTCACCGTGAATTTCGAGAAGTATATGGCGCCGCAAGCGCAATAAAACGCATGACCGGCCCGATCCCCGTAATTGCACCGATCCCGGGAGACTGGTGGATCGGGCGCACGGTCGTGCAATACGATGCGCAGTGGACCTGGACTGCAATAGCGTTCGATGATGGCACGGTGATCGTGCTGAGCGTCGATGAGGTCACCGTCGGACATTGGTTCGAAGTTTTTCCGCTCAAATTCGACCGGTCATTGCCAGACTATCTGGCACAACACGTCTTCAAATGGATTGCGCTGCCAGTTCCGCTGGAAATTTTTCGCGCCAGTGCATTGTGGCGGGAGGAATGGCAACAACCTGCGCAAGACCACTACCAGTTTATGGGGGCCGGCCCACACGCCGTGCAATACGCTGCGCCGCTTCAAAGTGCGCCGCTGGATGTTCCGGCGTTTCAAGTCGAAGCAGGTATTGCGCTGCTCGGAAAAGATGGCAGCCGTCTGCTTGTGTGCAGTTCAGACAACACGCCCTTCAAAATCGACTTTGCCACTCAGCCTGCCGCCATTGAAAAAATTCTGCGGGGTCATACGCTCCGGTAACGCACGCAGCTTCATTGACTGTGGAACGAGGATTATGGCAAAACTGATCTGGACAGCACCGATGCATTATTACTCCTGCGCTGACGAAGCGGCATTTTTTGGCTGGCTCCATTCCGTCTCAGGAGTCACTGAAGTCCGTGGGCAAGGGCGCGAACTGGTTATCCAGCTCAAATCGAAAAAACTGTCGCAAACTGCGTTACGCGAGCTAATTGCGCTCTATCGCCGTTACGACGGGAACATGTCGGAACTTGAACAGTTT
>JALYUM010000037.1 GCA_030853745.1 Pseudomonadota bacterium
GTGCGGAACGTCAACCGCACGGTGGGCACCATGCTGTCGGGTGAAGTGGCCCAGCGTTACGGTCATGCCGGTTTGCCGGACGACACCATTCACATCCAGTTGCAGGGCACGGCAGGCCAGTCGGCAGCGGCGTTCCTGGCGGCCGGCATCACGATCGACCTGGTGGGCGAGGGCAACGATTACGTCGGCAAAGGTTTGTCGGGTGGCCGCATCATCGTGCGGCCGAATACCGAGTTCCGCGGCTGGGCGGTGGACAACATCATCGTCGGCAACACGGTGCTGTACGGCGCGATTTCCGGTGAGGCGTTCTTCAATGGCGTAGCCGGTGAGCGGTTTGCCGTGCGCAACTCCGGAGCCACGGCAATTGTCGAAGGCTGCGGCGACCATGGTTGCGAATACATGACAGGTGGAACGGTGGTTGTGCTGGGCGAAACGGGGCGTAACTTTGCTGCCGGCATGTCGGGCGGCGTAGCGTATGTCTACGATCCGGAAGGCGATTTCGAGAAGCGCTGCAACCTAACCATGGTGAGCCTGGAACCGGTGCTCAGCACGAAGGAACAAAACGATCCGGCCGCCTGGCACAGCCAGACCCGCGAAAGTGAGCGGGAGTCCGACGAGGCGATTTTGAAACGTCTGGTGCAGCGCCACTTCAAACACACCGGCAGCACCCGCGCCCGCAACCTGCTCGACGACTGGGCCGTGGGCCGGACAAAATTCGTCAAAGTGTTCCCGACTGAATACAAGCGTGCGCTGGAAGAAATGCATAACAGCAGCATGGAAGAGGCGAACGACAAGGTGGAAATGGCGGCGTAAGCCATCCAGTCACTCTAAAAACCGTCGTCCCGGCGCAGGCCGGGATCCATACTGAATCAGCAGTCTCTCAGGGACAAGCTCAGCATGGGCCCCGGCTTTCGCCGGGGGGACGGCAACTATATGCGCACGTCGGCGACGGCACCAAAGGAAAAAAATCGTGGGAAAAATTACTGGTTTCATGGAATTCAAGCGTCAGGAAGAAGGCCACCTTACTCCTGAGTCGCGCCTCAAAAATTACAAAGAATTCACGATCGCCCTGACCGATGTCCAGGCCAAGGTACAAGGCGCGCGCTGCATGGATTGCGGCATCCCGTTTTGCAATACCGGCTGCCCGGTGAATAACCTGATTCCCGACTGGAACGACCTGGTCTACCACGGCGGCTACCGCGCCGCACTGGAAGCGCTGCATTCCACTAATAACTTTCCGGAATTTACCGGCCGCGTCTGCCCGGCGCCGTGCGAGTCGGCCTGTACGCTTGGCATCAATGACGATCCGGTCGGCATCAAGTCGATCGAGCACAAGATCATTGATGCCGGCTGGGAACATGGCTGGGTAGTGCCGCAGCCACCGACCACGCTGACCGGCAAAAAAGTTGCCATTGTCGGTTCCGGTCCGGCCGGCATGGCGGCGGCGCAGCAGCTGGCACGTGCAGGTCATGCTGTCACTGTGTTTGAAAAGAGCGACCGCGTCGGCGGCCTGCTGCGCTATGGCATTCCCGATTTCAAAATGGAAAAGTCGCACATCGACCGGCGCGTTGAGCAAATGGAAGCGGAAGGCGTCGTGTTCCGTACCAGCGTGTTGGTTGGCAAGGACTTCCCTGCCAGTGTCAGCAATATGGCGCGCGAAACCATTTTCCCGGAAGACATCGACAAAGCATTCGATGCCGTCATCATCGCCGGTGGCGCCGAGCAACCGCGCGATTTGCCAGTGCCAGGCCGTCAATTGAAAGGCGTCCATTACGCAATGGATTTCTTGCCACAACAAAACCGGGTCAATGCTGGCGATAAACTCAAAGACCAGATGAAAGCCACCGGCAAGCACGTGGTCGTCATCGGTGGCGGCGATACCGGGTCGGATTGCGTCGGCACGTCGAACCGCCACGGTGCTGCCTCGGTCACCCAGTTCGAATTGATGCCGCAGCCGCCCGAGCAAGAAAACAAGCCGCTGGTGTGGCCGTACTGGCCTACCCGTCTGCGCACGTCGTCCTCGCATGAAGAAGGTTGCGAGCGCGACTGGGCGGTGGCCACCAAGCGGCTCGAAGGCAAGGGCGGCAAAGTGGAAAAATTGATTGCCTGCCGTGTCGAGTGGAAAGAAGGCCGGATGATCGAGGTGGCCGATTCGGAATTCGAAATGAAAGCCGACCTCGTACTGCTGGCCATGGGTTTTGTGTCACCGGTGCAGCAGGTGCTGGACGCGTTCGGTGTGCAGAAAGATGCGCGCGGTAATGCCCGTGCGACGACCGACGGCGAGCAGTGCTATCAGACGTCAGCACCCAAAGTGTTTGCTGCGGGTGACATGCGGCGTGGCCAGTCGCTGGTGGTCTGGGCGATCCGCGAAGGCCGGCAGTGCGCACGCGCCGTCGACGAGTTTTTAATGGGCTCGTCTGTGCTGCCCCGTTGATCGTCTGTTCTGACCTGTAGAGTCAGGGCAGGCAAGTCACTGCTGGGTCCACGTATCGAAGCGTCGATGATCATGGTCCCAGTAAATATGCGCGGCATCGACGCCCTGGTCCGACAGGCGCACGCCATGACAATTGCTTGAAGGACGGTAACCCGTGGGAGTTTTACCCGAAATGCCGGCAATTTCGTCGGCGCTCATTGTGTAGTTGTCCAGCCGCAGTTGCGCAGACTGAAGTTCGTGCGCGTCGGCCTCAAAGCGCAGCAGCGCCGGGGCCTGGTCGAGTCCGTCAGTAAACATTGCCACGACAATTTCTTTTGTGGACCCGCCGAGGATGGCGAACTGCATGTTGCCAGTGCAGTTGAAATCCGCAATCAATACGGTCGATTCACGCCATGTTACAGCGCTGGAAAATTTGGTGGCCGCTGCCTGCACCGGCCCCGTGTCGATGGCTTGCGCCCATCCCCACCCGGACAACGAAAATCCGGTCAGTGCTGTCACGATCAACCGCGCCGTGTTACGTCGCATAATTTTCCGTTTCTTTACCATGATTTACACCGACACTCACACGTTGCTTTGGGGAACCCATTGTCGCGCAAAATGCTAATCGTTCACCAATGTATGTATCTTTTTCAACCAAAACAAATACTTACGTATGGAAATATCTGACTAACAGGTTAGTAGTGTTGTTTCTGCGCGTCGGAAACCGGGCCGGAAAAGGCGCGCGCCAAGCAAGGGTTACCGTTTCTGCACTACAATACGCCATTCTTTCATAGTCCAAAATCCTGTGCCCAATCTTGTCGAAATCCGTGATCTGTACTTCGCGTACGGTCCGCGTCCCATCCTGAAGAACCTGAGCATGGACTTCCCACGTGGGAAGCTCATCGCCGTCATGGGCGGTTCGGGTTCCGGCAAGACGACGGTGCTGCGCCTGATCGGTGGCCAGATCCGCCCTCAAAAAGGGCAAGTGTCGGTTGCCGGAGAAGTTGTGCACCAGCTCGACACAGATGGTTTGTATCGCCTGCGTCGCAAGATGGGCATGTTGTTCCAGTTCGGTGCCTTGTTTACCGACCTGACTGTCTTTGACAATGTGGCGTTTCCGCTGCGCGAACATACCGACCTGCCGGAAGAGCTGATCCGCGACCTGGTATTGATGAAGCTCAATACCGTTGGCCTGCGTAATGCCGCGAAGCTGAAGCCAGGTGAAATTTCCGGCGGCATGGCGCGCCGGGTCGCAGTAGCGCGTGCCACGGCACTCGATCCTGAACTGATCATGTACGACGAGCCGTTTGCCGGCCTGGATCCGATCTCGATGGGCGTGACTGCCAATTTGATCCGCAACCTCAACGATGCGCTCGGCTCGACCTCGATTCTGGTCTCGCACGATGTGCAGGAGTGTTTTGCGATCGCCGATTATGTGTATTTTTTATCCGCAGGTGCTATCGTCGCCGAAGGCACGCCGGCCGAAATGCGGGTCTCGAAAGACCCTTACGTGAAGCAATTCGTCAATGCCGAGGCCGATGGCCCGGTCCCGTTCCACTATCCCGGCAAGTCGCTGGCCGACGACCTTGGACTGGGCGTCCATAAATGAGTACCCGTACCCACTCGGCGCGCAGCCTGATGCTGAATTTTCTCGCCACAATCGGCCTGAACATTCGCGAAGGCATTGCCAGTCTTGGCTTTGCAACGCGCTCGTTCTTCAATTTGCTGGGCGTAAGTTTCGGTGCGATGAAACGCCCGGCCCTTATTTCCGAGCAAATCCACTTTATCGGCAACTATTCGCTGGTGATTATTGCCGTGTCCGGCCTGTTCGTCGGCATGGTGCTGGGCCTGCAGGGTTACTACACGCTCAATCAGTACGGCGCGGAACAAAAACTCGGCCAGGTTGTCGCATTGGCCTTGACCCGCGAACTCGGCCCTGTCGTGACAGCGCTGCTGTTTGCCGGCCGCGCCGGTACGTCGTTGACTGCACAGATCGGCCTGATGAAAGCCGGGGAACAATTGTCCGCGATGGAAATGATGGCGATTAACCCGATTCAGCGCGTACTCGCGCCCCGCTTCTGGGCCGGCGTCGTTGCCATGCCAGTGCTGGCAGCGTTATTTTCAGCGGTAGGCATCCTGGGTGGCTACCTGGTGGGCGTGCAACTTATCGGTGTCGATGAGGGCGCGTTCTGGTCGCAGATGCAGGCAGGCGTCGATGTGCGCGCTGACGTACTGAACGGTGTCATCAAAAGCCTTATCTTCGGCATTGTCGTAACGTTCACAGCGCTATTCCAGGGCTATATGGCGCAACCGACGCCAGAAGACGTTTCGCGCGCAACAACCCGTACCGTCGTGATCTCGTCCCTGCTGGTCTGGGGCCTGGATTTCATGATGACCGCGTTGATGTTCAATAAGTAATCAGTAGAATAGCCAAGCTTTTCGCAAAGTTTTTATCATCTGAAAATGATCTGGCTGTGCCAGTCATTTCCAGCAAACGCACTTCCAAGAGAAAGTAGGTTTTTACTTTCTCTTGATATAAGGATTATCATGCATCGCAAAATTATCGACGTCTGGGTGGGCCTGTTTGTATTGCTCGGCGTGGTGTCGCTGTTGTTTCTGGCACTCAAGGCTGGCAACATGAGCACCCTGTCGTTCAACAAGACCTATGCTGTTACGGCCAAGTTCGACAATATTGGTGGCCTGAAGCCACAAGCACCGGTGAAAAGCGCTGGTGTCGTGGTCGGTCGCGTGGGCGACATCAGTTTCGACGACAAAACCTACCAGGCGATCGTGACGCTGGATATGCAGCCTGGGGTGAAGTTTTCCACAGACAGTTCGCTGAAGATTTTGACCGCCGGCTTGCTGGGTGAGCAGTACATTGGCATTACCACTGGCGCCGACGAGAAGAATCTCGTTAATGGCAGCCGTATCGCAAGCACCCAGTCGGCCACCGTGCTGGAAGACCTGATCAATCAGTTCATCTACAGCAAAGCTGCGGATGGCAAAGAAAGCACCAAATGAAAAAAACTACCGTAAAATCCAGCCGTTTCGTTGCCGTCGCCACCCTGGCCAGCCTTGCTCTGAGCGGCTGTGCCACGAACAACCCGCGCGATCCGCTCGAGCCATTGAACCGCAGCGTGTTTGCATTCAATGACACGGTCGACAAATATGCGTTGAAGCCAGTTGCTACTGCCTACAAGAAAGTATTGCCATCGTTCGTGCAAACGGGCGTGCACAATTTCTTCGGCAACTTGACCGACGCCTGGAGCGCCGTCAACAACCTGCTGCAAGGCAAGGGCCAAGCCGGTATGCAAGATGTCACCCGCTTCGCACTGAACTCGACATTCGGCCTGGTGGGCGTGCTCGATATCGCTTCGCAAGCCGGTTTGCCCAAACACAATGAAGACCTTGGCCAGACGCTGGGTTACTGGGGTGTGCCATCGGGTCCTTACCTGGTACTGCCAATTCTCGGTTCGTCCACCTTGCGTGACACGGCAGCCTTGCCTGGCGACTGGTATGGCGACTTGTGGACCCACAAGCGTCCAGCCAATGTCCGTAACATCGGCACGGTCGTCAAAGCCGTCGATCTGCGCGCTACTTACCTGGATGCTTCCGACCTGGTCGAAGGCGCCGCGCTGGACCGTTATGAATTCATCCGTGATGGCTTCCTGCAACGCCGTGAAGGCCAGGTTACCGACGGCCGCCAGAGCGCTGCCGCCAGCGACAGCGGCAAGCTGGACATGAAAGCTGCCTATGGTGACGATGCGGGCGCCGCTGCTCCTGCTCCTACCGCTGCCCCTGTCCCTGCAACGCCGGCCACCGAGGTGGGTCCGGTCAGCCCTGCGACACCTGCGCCTGTCAACAAGTAATATGGCGTAACGCAACCAAAGGAAAAATACATGAAGAACATCGTTACTATTGTCGCCACCGCCACCATGGCGTTTGCAGCCCACGCGGTTATCGCCGCGCCAGTGGGCAATGAAGCCCCGGACGTTCTGGTCAAGCGCATCAGCTCCGACGTGCTCGACACTGCCAAAGCCGACAAAGCCATTCAGGCCGGCGACAAGCAAAAAGTCGTGGCATTGGTGCAATCCAAGATCCTGCCATTCGTCGATACCGAAAAAATGACGGCCCTGGCTGCCGGCCGCTTCTGGCGCCAGGCCACGCCTGAGCAGCAGAAGCGTTTGTCGGAAGAGTTCCGCACGTTGCTGGTGTTTACGTATTCGGGCGCGCTGTCGCAGATCAAGAACGATGATAAAGTGGAATTCAAGCCATTGCGCGCCGATCCTGCCGACACGAACGTCGAAGTGCGCTCGCAAGTGACCACGTCGAAAGGCGATCCGATCACCCTGAACTATCGTCTGAACAAAGGCCCGCAAGGCTGGAAGATTTTTGACATCAACGTGCTCGGCGCGTGGCTGGTGGAAACTTACAAGGGTAACTTCGCCAGCGAAATCAGCAAATCGGGTGTCGATGGCCTGATCGCCAAACTGGCCGAGCGCAACAAGCAGCTGGCCGGCAAGCCACTGGCCGCACCGGCTAATTAAGTGGGCGGCGTCAATTCGATCCTGTCATTCCAGACCGCCTCGGCGGCTCTGGAGCAAGGCTACGCAGCCATTCAAGCCGGCACGACCGAATTCGACCTCGGCAGTGTGGGCGCAGCCGATTCGTCGGCGGTGGCCTTGCTGCTGGCCTGGCAACGTCGCGCCCGCGCGGCGGGGCAGTCGCTGGTGTATCTGAATGTCCCGGCCAGCTTGCGCAAGTTGGCCAGCTTGTATGGTGTTGATGAGTTGTTGGTCGAGAAGCCGTAAGTAAAGCGCTTCTACCAGTAACCTGAAGATCGTCACTCCGACGGAAGTCGGAGCCCATACTGAACAGGCAGCACCTTGCTGGTAGCTAAGCATGGACCCCGGCCTTCGCCGGGGCGACGAGCTCCTGTTCCTCAAATTTCTCCCTCCCCCTCTGGCTCGTCGATTTCCCCTATAATTCGTGGTTCACTTGCATGGCCCCGCGCCCCGCGCTGCCGGCAGCACCCATCAGAAGAATGACAGCGATCCAGATTACCAATGTCGAGAAAAGCTACAAGTCGCTCAAAGCGCTTGGCGGCGTTTCTCTGAACATCGAAGAAGGCGAATTCTTCGGCCTGCTCGGCCCGAACGGCGCCGGCAAAACCACCCTCATTTCCACCATCGCCGGCCTGATACGGCCGGATGCTGGCACTGTCAAAATTCATGGCCACGATGTGGTCACGGATTTTCGCAATGCCCGCAAAAACCTCGGCGTCGTGCCGCAGGAGCTGGTGTTCGATCCCTTTTTTACCGTGCGCGAAACGCTGCGCCTGCAGTCCGGTTACTTCGGCCTGAAGAACAACGACAAGTGGATCGACGAGGTCATGCACAACCTCGACCTGACCAACAAGGCCGACGCCAATATGCGCGCGCTGTCCGGCGGTATGAAGCGGCGCGTGCTGGTTGCGCAGGCGCTGGTGCACAAGCCGCCGGTTATCGTGCTCGACGAACCCACTGCCGGCGTCGATGTCGAGCTGCGCCAGACGCTGTGGAAGTTCATTGCGCGCCTGAACCGCGAAGGCCATACGGTGGTCCTGACCACGCACTATCTGGAAGAAGCGCAGGCCATGTGCCAGCGCGTCGCCATGCTGAAACTCGGGCAGGTGGTGGCGCTCGACACCATGTCGAACCTGATCCGCCGCATTTCCGGCTCGCAGCTGGTCGTGCACCTGTCGCACGGCGATTTGCCGGAAGACCTGCGCCACCTGGTGGTGCACGAAGACCGTGCCAACGGCAATGCACCTGGCCACAAATACAGCCTGCGCGTGACGGAATACGGCGAAGTCGAACAGATCCTCGCGCGCCTGCGCACGGGTGGTGCGGTGATCGACGAAATGCAGTTGCAGCAAGCTGACCTGGAAGATATCTTCCTGCAAATTATGGATGGGGGATCGCTTTGACATTCTTTTCAGTGGGCTTTCAGACCCTGTTCTACAAAGAGACGCTGCGCTTCTGGAAAGTGGCCACGCAGACCGTCGGCGCGCCAATCCTGACGGCGATGCTGTACCTGCTGATCTTCGGCCATGTTCTCGAAGGTAAAGTCGAAGTGTACAAAGGCGTGTCGTACACCGCCTTTTTGATTCCCGGCCTGGTCATGATGAGCGTGCTGCAAAACGCGTTTGCCAACTCGTCGTCGTCGCTGATCCAATCCAAAATCACCGGCAACCTTGTGTTCATTTTGCTGCCGCCGCTGTCGCACTGGGAAATCATTTCGGCCTATGTGCTGGCGTCGATCGTGCGCGGCCTGGTGGTTGGCACCGGCGTCTTCGTTATCACCGCGTGGTTTGCTCACATGAGTTTTGTGGCGCCGTGGTGGATCATCGTATTCGCACTGCTCGGTTCTGCCATTCTTGGCACGATGGGCGTCATCGCCGGTATCTGGGCCGAGAAATTCGACCAGCTGGCCGCGTTCCAGAATTTCCTGATCGTGCCCGCGACGTTTCTGGCTGGCGTGTTTTATTCGATCCACTCGCTGCCGCCGTTCTGGCTGGCCGTGTCGCACGTGAACCCGTTCTTCTACATGATCGACGGCTTCCGCCATGGCTTCTTCGGCCAGTCCGATATTTCGCCGTGGATCAGCCTTGGCATTGTCTCGGCGTTTTTTGTGGTGCTGGCGACAATTGCGGTCAACCTCCTCAAGCGCGGCTACAATCTGCGTCACTAATAATATATGCCGTCATTCAGAATTGAAGGAACCACCATGGACACCACGCCAGAACTCATCCACGGCTATCTGGCCGCCGGCCTCGAATGCACGCACCTCGCCGTCGAAGGCGATGGCCGTCATTTCACGGCGCTGATCGTCTCGCCGGCATTTGCCGGCAAGCGCCTGATTCAACGCCACCAGATTGTCTACGCCGCGCTGGGCGACCGCATGCGCGAAGAAATCCATGCGCTGTCGATGAAAACATTGACCCCCGACGAATACCAAGGATAAGCATGGATCTGCTTCGCATCACCGGCGGCAAACGCCTGAACGGCGATATCGCCATCTCCGGCGCCAAGAACGCCGCGCTGCCGATTTTGTGCGCGGGTTTGCTGACCGCCGGCGACCTGGAACTGTCGAATGTGCCAGCGCTGCATGACGTGAAAACCATGCTGAAACTGCTGGCCAAGACTGGCCTGTCAGTCAAACAGGATGGCGACAAGGTCACCCTCAACGGTGGCAATATCGACACGCTGGAAGCGCCGTATGAACTGGTAAAAACCATGCGCGCGTCGATTCTGGTGCTGGGCCCGTTGCTGGCACGCTTCGGCGAAGCCAAGGTGTCCCTGCCAGGCGGCTGCGCCATCGGCTCGCGTCCGGTCGACCAGCACATCATGGGTCTGCGTGCGCTCGGCGCCGAGATCACCATCGAAGGCGGCTATATCTACGCCAGGTGTGCGAAGCTGAAGGGTGCGCGCATCGTCACCGACATGATTACCGTGACTGGCACCGAGAACCTGCTGATGGCGGCCACGCTGGCCGAAGGCGAGACCATTCTCGAAAATGCCGCGCGCGAACCGGAAGTGACCGACCTCGCCAACCTGCTGGTGGCGATGGGCGCGAAGATCGATGGCATCGGCACCGACCGCCTGGTGATCCAGGGCGTGGCGGCGCTGCATGGCGCCAAACACGCGGTGATCTCCGACCGCATCGAAGCGGCGACGTTTTTGTGCGCGGTGGCGGCCACCGGTGGCGATATCCAGCTGACCAACACCCGCACCGACATCATGGACGTCGCGCTCGATAAACTGCGCGAGCTGGGTTTGCAGCTGACGATTGGCCAGAACACGATCCGCGCACGCATGGACAGCCGTCCAAAACCGGTGACATTCCGCACCACCGAATATCCGGGCTTCCCGACCGATATGCAGGCGCAGTTCATGGCCGTGAATATCCTCGCTGATGGCCCGAGCCGCGTCACCGAAACGATTTTCGAGAACCGCTTCATGCACGTGCAGGAGATGAACCGTCTTGGCGCAAACATTCAGACCGATGGCAACAACGCGTACATCAAGGGTGTCGACCGTTTAATTGGTGCGCCGGTCATGGCCACCGATCTGCGCGCGTCGGCGTCGCTGGTCATCGCCGGCATGGCGGCAGAAGGCATCACGGTCATCGAGCGTATTTATCACCTCGACCGCGGTTACGACCGCATGGAAGTCAAATTGTCGGCCGTGGGTGCAGACGTTGTGCGCTTCAGCGACAAGGATTAAACAGGCAATGGATAACACCAACCGCGACCCCAACCAGTTGATTCTGGCGCTGTCGAAAGGCCGCATTTTCGAGGACACCTTACCGCTGCTCGAAGCTGCCGGCATCATCGTCACCGAAGACCCGGAAACCTCGCGCAAGCTGATTCTCGATACGAACGATCCCGGCGTGCGCGTGCTGATCGTGCGCGCGTCCGACGTGCCGACGTACGTCCAGCATGGCGCCGCCGATTTTGGTGTGGCCGGCAAGGACGTTTTACTTGAGCACGGCGGTGAAGGGCTGTACCAGCCGATCGACCTGCATATCGCCGAGTGCCGCATGTCGGTGGCCGTGCACGCCGGTTTCGATTACGAGACCGCCGTGCGCCAGGGTGCGCGTCTGCGCGTGGCGACCAAATTCGTCAACACCGCGCGCCAGCACTTTGCGTCGAAAGGCGTGCACGTCGACCTGATCAAACTCTATGGTTCGATGGAGCTGGCGCCGCTGGTCGGCCTGTCGGACGCCATCGTCGACGTGGTCTCCACCGGCGGTACGCTGCGCGCGAACAACTTGGTCGAAGTTGAAAAGATCATGGATATTTCGTCGCGCCTGGTCGTCAATCAGGCCGCACTAAAACTCAAGCGCGCGCGCTTGCAACCGATTCTCGACGCGTTTGAACGCGCCTCTACAAAGAAGTAAATAATCATGATCCAGATCCGCCACCTCGATTCCACCGCCGCCGATTTTAAAGAACGCCTGCATACGCTGCTGGCGTTTGAAAGCAGTGCCGACGACGCCATCGAGCACGCGGTCACCACTATCCTCGCCGACGTGAAAAAACGCGGCGACGCTGCCGTGATCGACTACACCAACCGGTTCGACAAGGTCGGTGCGACATCGATGGCACAGCTGGAAATTGGCCAGGACGAACTGCAAGCTGCGCTGGCCGCGCTGCCGGAAGCGCAGCGCGCAGCACTGAACACCGCCGCCGACCGTATCCGCGTTTTTCACACGCGCCAGAAGCAGGAGCTGAACGGTTTCAGTTACACCGAGCTTGACGGCACGGTGCTGGGCCAGCGCGTGAATGCGCTCGACCGCGTCGGCATTTACGTCCCCGGTGGCAAAGCCGCCTATCCATCGTCGGTGCTGATGAATGCCATTCCCGCGCACGTAGCGGGCGTAAAAGAAATCATCATGGTGGTGCCGACGCCGGACGGCGTGAAAAACCAGATGGTGCTGGCTGCCGCTGCCATCGCTGGCGTGACGCGCGTCATTACCATCGGCGGTGCGCAGGCGGTGGGCGCGCTGGCGTATGGCACCGAAACCATCCAGGCAGTCGACAAGATCGTCGGTCCGGGTAATGCGTACGTGGCTGCAGCCAAGCGGCGCGTGTTCGGCACCGTCGGCATCGACATGATCGCCGGTCCGTCCGAAATCCTCGTGCTGTGCGACGGCACCACCGATCCGGACTGGGTGGCGATGGACCTGTTTTCGCAGGCCGAGCACGACGAACTGGCGCAGGCGATTTTGCTGTGTCCCGATGCAGATTACATCGCCCGCGTGGAAGCGAGCATCCATCAACTGCTGCCCACGATGCCACGTGCCGAGACGATTACCACGTCGATGAGCGACCGCGGCGCGCTGATCAAGGTGCGCAGCATGGAAGAAGCGTGCGAGATCGCCAGCGACATCGCAGCCGAGCACCTGGAAATTTCGGCGCTTGAACCGCGTCAGTGGGCCGAAAAAATCCGCCACGCCGGCGCCATGTTTTTGGGCCGCTTCTCGTCCGAATCGCTGGGCGACTACTGCTGCGGCCCGAACCACGTGCTGCCAACGTCGCGCACCGCGCGCTTCTCGTCGCCACTGGGCGTCTACGATTTCCAGAAGCGCTCTTCGATGATCGAAGTGTCCGCTGCCGGCGCGCAAACGCTGGGTAAAGTCGCGGCCGAACTGGCCTACGGCGAAGGCTTGCAGGCACATGCCCGCAGCGCCGAACTGCGCCTGGACACCGTTCCACCTTTGCGAACGCCATGAACGACTGGGTCAACCAGGTCTTTTGCGAAGATGCGCTGACAGGTTTGGCGCGCATCCCGGATGGCGCCATCGATCTGATTCTGACCGACCCGCCGTACAACCTCGGCAAAGATTATGGCAACGCCTCCGACCAGCAAAGCGTCGAAGCCTACCTGGCCTGGACCGAGCAGTGGATCGAAGCTGCGCTGCCAAAGCTGAAACCGAACGGCAGCCTGTATATCTTTTTGACCTGGCGCTTTGCCCCGGAAATTTTCGTCATGCTCAAAAAGCGCATGACGATGATGAACGAAATCATCTGGGACCGCCGCGTGCCGTCGATGGGTGGCAGCGTGCGCAGCTTTTCGTCGGTGCACGACACCATCGGCTTTTTCGCCATGCGCAAGGATTACTATTTCGACCTGGACGCCGTGCGCATCCCGTACGACGCTGCCACGAAAAAAGCGCGGTCGCGGTCGATTTTCGTGGGCGCCAAGTGGCTTGAACTGGGCTACAACCCGAAGGATGTGTGGAGCGTGTCGCGCCTGCACAAGGAGCACCCCGAGCGCGCCGAGCACCCCACCCAGAAGCCACTGGAAATCATCGAGCGCATGGTAAAGGCGTCGTGCCCGGCGGGCGGCGTGGTGCTCGACCTGTTCATGGGCAGCGGCACCACCGCCCTGGCTGCGCGTCGCTGCGGACGTGATTTTGTTGGCTTCGAACTTAATCCGGACTACTGCGCCATCATCAACGAACGCCTGACCGGCCCGGCACCGGCGCCGACGATTGCGACCGTAAAAAAACGCAAGGCTGCCGAACGTGCGGCAATCAGCGCCGCCCAACCGACCTTATTTGAGGACAAAGAACCATGACCATTGCCACCCTGATCGCCAACACCATCCGCGCCGATGTGCGTGCCATTGGCGGCTACCACGTGGCCGATGCCAGCGGTTACATCAAGCTCGATGCGATGGAAAACCCGTACCAGCTGCCCGAGCATCTGCGCACAGAATTGGCCGAGCGACTGGCCAGCGCGGTGCTGAACCGCTATCCGGCGCCGACCTATGCGAACTTGAAGGAAAAGCTGCGCGCCACCCAGGGCATCCCGGCCGGCTACGACGTCAGCCTGGGCAACGGGTCGGACGAGCTGATTTCGATCGTCGCTGTTGCCACCGCCCGCCAGGGTGAGCGCGCTGTGGTGCTGGCGCCGGTGCCGGCGTTTGTCATGTACCCGCGCTCGGCGCAATTCGCCGGAATGGATTTTATCGGCGTGCCGTTGCAGGCCGACTTCACGCTGGATCTGCCTGCCATGCTCGCAGCGATCAAGGAGCACCAGCCAAAGCTCGTCTTCATCGCTTACCCGAACAACCCTACCGGCAACCTGTACGCCGCGGACGACATCGTCGCCATCATCAGGGAACTAGGCGACACCGGCATTGTGGTCGTCGATGAAGCCTATGAACCATTCGCGCGCACTAGCTTCATGGAACGCCTGCCGCAGCACGACAACCTGGTGGTGATGCGCACGCTGTCGAAGCTGGGCCTGGCCGGCATCCGCCTCGGGTACATGTCAGCGCACCCGCAACTGCTGGAGCAGTTTGAAA
>JALYUM010000038.1 GCA_030853745.1 Pseudomonadota bacterium
CGCTGGCTGGCCATCGTACTGGAACGTCTCCCGACGTGCCCCAACAGCCAGATTGATTCGCTGCTGCCATTCCCCGACTTTACTTAACGCTGAACAGGCTGTACAGGTGGGGCCGCTGGCCGCTTACTCGCAGACTCCGGGTTGTACCCGATTTTTCAACAACTTGCCGGTTCCGGAAGTGCAGTGTGGTAGCGCAGAGTCCTGCTACCTTGACGCTTCGTTGCGGATAAGCTGCACAGGCAGCACCTGCCGAATCGCCGCGGCAACAACGTCAGGGGATGTCAGCGCCATCTGGTGGCTGGAGTCCACCACGACCCGCTTCGCCTTCGGATACAGTGCGCGCACCCCGTCGCGGGTGGCGTCGTCCATGCGGAACGCGCCGAAGTCGACCGCAATCGCCGTCGATGATGTCGGTTGATTCAGCAGGCGGACGATGGGTTTGTCGTCGATGCCGGGGAGGGCCAGGACCATCTCGCCGGTGGCGTCGATCTGTTCGATTTCGCGCCAGACCGAGCGGGAAAAGGCGAGCTGGCCGGCAAGCCGTGTCATCCACGGAAAGTCGGCGGTTTTTTTGATCATGCGCGGATACAGCGAGTCGACCAGTATCAGTGCCGTGACTTCGTCCGGATACGCCCGGGCAAACAGTTGCATGTACAGGCCGCCGAGGGAATGGCCGACCAGTACATATGGCGGCTTCAGGCCTTTGTAGCGCAACGTGGTCCGCAATTCCTCGACGATCGTCCGGCCATCGCGCGGCGTCGTCGCGATCGCGCTGTTGCCGTAGCCGGGACGGTTGTAGACGAAGACGGATGCATCTGCGCCAAGCAACGTGGGCACCGTGCCCCATTTGTCGATGGTGCTGCGGGAGCCACCCTCGAAGACCACCACACTGTTCGACGTGGGATGGCGCAGCGTCAGCGACTCCACCTCGCGCCCGTTGATGGTGTCGATGGTGGGCGCGGGGAGTGCCGCAAACGCTGGCGCCGCGCAAAGAAAAGCAATGGTGAAAAGACGGGTAAGCATGTGCGTTCTCATGAAGGAAAACGCCAGCATTCAGCAACGTCATCGTCAGCGCAGCCACCATGCGATGAATCGACAGCCGGGCCGATGGATGGCAAGCCTGCGGCTACATCGCCCTGAACAAGTGGACAAACGCCCGGCTCACCGGCAACTCCCTCGCGTGACCACGCATGCGCAGGTACAGGCGGCTGGCGTCGTCACGGCGCGTGCCGTCGAGCCACGCCAGGTTGATCAGCGTGGACCGGTGCACTTGCCAAAATTGCCCGGGATCGAGTTGCGCGGCCAGGTCGGTGATCGGGGTGCGAATCAGGAATTCGCCGTCGACACTCGCCACCACCGTGTACTTGTCGTCGGCATGGAAAAACCGCACTGTGGCCACGTCGATGTGGTGCGTCCGGTCGCCCTGCGACGCGAGAATGTAGCGCAGGGGCGGACGTGGCGGCGCGGCCGTCAGTTGCTGCAACGCCTGTGCCAATGCCGGGCCGGCCGGCGGCAACGTGGGAGCCGCGCGCAGGCGGGCGACCGTGCGCGCGAGCCGGTCGGTGCTGACTGGCTTGAGGATGTAGTCGAGCGCGGCATGGTCGAAAGCCTTGAGCGCAAATTCGTCGAAGGCGGTGACGAATACCACCCGCGTGTGCCCTTCGATTCCCTGGGCTACTTCCAGGCCGGTGAGACCGGGCATCTGGATGTCCAGGAACGCCAGGTCCGGTTCGAGCGCGGCGATGCACTCGGCGGCATCGATGCCATTGCGAGAAAGATGCACGATCTCCAGTGCCGGCCACAAGGCCAGCAACTGGTCGCGCAGGTAGCGCGCCAGGTGCGGTTCGTCGTCCGCGATCAGGGCGCGCGTCATGGTGCCGCCTTCGATGGCAGGTGGGGCAGGTCGAGCACCGCCTCGGTGCCGGTATCGCGTGCCCGCAGCGTCAGGCTGGCCCCCGCGCCGAACTGGGTGTGCAGGCGCGCACGCAGGTTCGCCAGCGCCATGCCGGCGCCCGGCTGCCTGTCCGGTGCATCGATGCCGGCGCCATCGTCGACGACACGTATTTCCAGGCGCCCGGCACACACGGTGGCGCTGACATGCACACTGCCGCCGTCGAGCCTGGGAGCGAGCCCGTGGTGGATGGCGTTTTCGACAAGCGGCTGCAGCATCAGCGTCGGTATCACCGCCTGCCGCGCCTCATCGCTGGCGGCGATGTGAAAGCGCAGCCGGTCGTCCATCCGGATTTGCAATAGGGACAGATATTGAAAGGCCGTGCCGAGTTCCGCTTCCACCGTGCTGTCGGACTGGCGCAGCTGTCCCAGGCTGGCGCGCAGGTAGCTGGAAAACGTTTCGAGCATCTGCTTTGCGCGCGCAGGTTCGTAGTCCATCAGGCTTTGAATGTTGGCCAGCGTATTGAACAGCAGGTGCGGTTCGATTTGTCCCTGCAGCAGGCGCAGGCGCGATTCGGTGACCTCGTTCTGCAACTGCTGCTGGCGCAGGCGCGCGCGCCACCAGGCCCAGTTGCAGGCCATGATGAACAGGATGAATACGGCAAACTTCGTCAGCGCAGCGGGCAGCGAGATGAACATCCCCCACAGATTGAAACCCACCAGTATCGGGACGATCGTGAAGCCGATCGTCATGCCCAGAATGATGCCGGCCAGAGCCAGCGCGCCCAGCCACATGCCCGCGCGGATGTCGCGCACGTGGGACATCCGCTCGACCAGCGGTGCTGGCAGGAATCGCTCGGCCAGGCGCAGGACGCCGAACAGGGTGTGCACGATGCACAGGCAGATGCCGATATTGGGCAATATCGATGCCCACCACCAGCCGGGCCGGTCGACGCGGCCGAAGATGCCCACGAACGACATCAGGCCCAGCGCCAGCGCGATGCCGATCAGAGAAACAAACAATAAACGGGCAGGGGTGGGGACGTCGTGCTGTGGCTGGAGCTCCCATAAAGAACGCCAGCCGTGACGCCAGATTGCAATGGTTGTCATGCCGGCAGTGTACCGACCTTTGCGGTACTGCCGCGCAGATTTTCCGGATCGTTACAGCCCGGCCAACTGCGCACAAAAGCGCGCGCCGGACCAGTTGCAGCTGATGCGGTCGAGTGCGAAATGTCGCACGGCACGTTTGCGAGCAACGATGTGCTGGAACTTGGGCGCGAACTCGGGCAGGTCTTCGAATGCGATTTCTGGCGTCGCTGCAGGTGCCGGTGCCGCACTGCTACTGGCAATGGCCCATGTGCAGGACAGCCCGATCAGAACAATCGCAAGCAGAAACCAGGTCTGCTTGCGCGGTTTAAAGTTATGCATGGAAAGCTCCGAATCACTTCAATCAAAATATTTCCGAATGGAAATATGATACGAAAGTGTGGAGTCAAGAGATACACTTGGTAGTGTATCAATCGTAACAGCTTGTAATGGACAAGCCTATTCGGCAGTCGTTGCGGGTACGCGGTGTTTGCGGCGGTTGACCGCGCCGGTTTTGCGCACCTGGCTATTGCGCTGAACCACCGGCGCAGCCGCTTCCGCGATGATTGGCTCGGGCGTCGCACCTGGCAGGTGGCTCGACAGGGATTTCAGGAACGCCGGTGGCCGCACACTGGTAGTCGGATCCGAGATCAGGCCGGTGATGGCGGCCATGCTGGTGAGGCTGACCGAGATCGCGCACGCGGCGATAATCGCCATCAAAAAATGGGCCGGATGCGCGGAAGGAATGGTGTACAAGAACTGCTCCTGGTAGAGATCGTCGCAACAGAATTGCGGCGAGGAGAGATTTTAAAGTTCCCGCACGGAAAGAGCTAGCGTTTTGCCGGTTTTAAAAGTAAGTACATGTAAGGGTGTTGCATATTGCCCCAATCAGGCTGCTGCGACCCTTGCGCCGGAGAGATCGAGCAAGGTTGCCAACAAGTCAGCTGGCGTGTCCAGGACATAATCTGCGCCCCAGCTTTCCGGTGCGATATTGCCGCAATAGCCCCAGGCGCACGCTACCGTCACCATGCCGGCGGCGCGGCCGGCTTCGATGTCGCGCAAATCATCCCCGACGTACCAGCACGCTTCTGGCGCCACACCAAGGCGGCGCGCACCCTCCAGCACCGGACCAGGGTGGGGCTTTGCATGCGGTGTGGTGTCGCCGGAAACGATGCAGCCGGCGTGGGCCAGTCCGATTTGCGGCAACAGCGGATCGGTGAAACGTGCCGGCTTGTTGGTCACGATGCCCCACGCCATGCCGGCGGCCAGCAAACCATCCAGCAGGTCGTCGACGCCATCGAAGCGCGTGCTGTGCACTGCCATGGCCGACTGGTAGCGGTCGAACCATTGCACGCGCAGCTCTTCATAACCGTCGTCGCCCGGCGCCAGGCCAAAAGCGGCGCCGATCATGCCACGTGCGCCGGCGGACGCCGTGGGACGCAGCACCTCGTATGGCGTTGGACTCAAGCCGCGCATTGTGCGCAGATAGTTGACGGCGGCGGCCAGGTCGGGCGCGGTGTCGGCCAGTGTGCCATCGAGGTCGAACAGGACGGCGAGTGGGGGTGTTGAAGTCATGTCGGAACCATCAGAGCGGGCGGGTGCAGGCAACCATGTAGTTGACGCTGGTGTCCGCATTCAGCGAATAAATTTTCGTCAGCGGGTTGTAGGTAAGACCCTTCAGGCCCTCCACCTGCAAACCGGCCGCGCGCACGAATTGCGCCAGTTCCGCGGGCGTCAGGAATTTGGCGTAATCGTGGGTGCCGCGCGGCAGCATGCGCAGCACGTATTCGGCGCCGATGATGGCGAACAGGTACGACTTCGGATTGCGGTTCAACGTGGAGAAGAACAGGTGGCCGCCCGGTTTGACCAGGGTGGCGGCAGCGCGCACGATCGAGGCCGGATCGGGCACGTGTTCCAGCATTTCCATGCAGGTGACGACGTCGTACTGGCCCGGTTCGGCCAGCGCCATGTCTTCGGCCGCAATTTTCTGGTAGCGCACCGCGACACCCGATTCGAGGCTGTGCAGGTCGGCTACTTTCAGCGCTTTTTCGGACAGGTCGATGCCGGTGACGATGGCGCCTTTTTTTGCCATCGACTCGGACAGCACGCCGCCTCCGCAACCGATATCGATCACTTTTTTGCCGTGCAGGGGCACGCGCGCGTTGATCCATTCAAGGCGCAGTGGATTGATTTCGTGCAGAGGACGAAACTCGGAAGTTGGATCCCACCAGCGGTGTGCAAGTTCGCTGAATTTGTTGATCTCGAGGGGGTCGGCGTTGGTAGTCATGGACGGAATAATAGCGGGAAATCTTGCGTTGGGACAGACGATAGGAGTGCTGCCTGCGTGGTATGGGCCCCGGCCTGCGCCGGGGTGACGATTTTGAGGGGGGTGGTTTGAAGAGCGTGGACATCGGCAGACGTAAAAAAACCTCGCCGCAGCGAGGTTTTTTGCGACGATCAAAATCGATTACTTGGCGGTGCCAACGACTTCGATTTCAACGCGGCGGTTTTTGGCGCGGCCGTCGGCGGTCTTGTTGTCGGCGACTGGCTGTTTTTCGCCTTTGCCTTCGGTGTAGACACGGTTCGATTCAATGCCCTTGCTTTCCAGGTAAGCCTTGACCGATTCAGCGCGGCGCACCGACAGCTTCTGGTTGTATTCGTCGGTGCCGACCGAGTCGGTGTGGCCGACGGCGATGACGACTTCCAGGTTCATGCTGCCCAGTTTGCCGGTCAGGTTGTCCAGCGCAGTTTTGCCGGCTGGTTTCAGTACGGCTTTGTCGAAGTCGAAGAAAGCATCGGCCGAGTAGCTGACTTTTTCAGCGGTTGGCACTGGTGCGACAACAGCGGCTGGCGTTGGTGCGGCTTCCGGCATGGCGACGACTGGTGGCGGCGGGGCCACGCATTTGCCGTTTTCGAGTTTTTCTGGTTCCACGCACAGCGGCGCATCGCAACCTGGCACGGCGTCGGCCGGGGTCCAGTAACCGGTGCGCCAGCACAGGCCGAACGGATCGCGGACGATCACGCCGCGCGCATCCTGCACGTAGGCGCTGTACGGGGTGTTCGCTTTGAGGTCGGTGGTCACCGGAGCGTACGGAGGGGCGCTCTGGGCGTAAGCGGAACCTGCCATCGCGGCGGTTGCTGCGAGCATGAGGGTGGCCAGTTTAGTCATTTATTCTTTTCCTTTTGGGTAATAACACGCGAAACGTTTTCACCAGGGGGAGGTTGGTTGGCAATCAATCAACATCCGCCTGGTAAGCTTCACTTTCGCAATATGAAACAAGCAATTAACATCTCGGTCATTCTGCCACAGCGCTATTTCAGATTGATGACAGGTGGATGAAACCTAAAGCAAAGCCCTTGCCACGTTGTTTGCGCGCAACAAAATATGGTTGAGTTGGCCGATCGCTTGACAATGTTTGCTAAATGTCATGCCGGGTATCTGGAAGCGGGGTCGAGCAATTGCGCAGTTGCCAGGGCTGCCATGGTAAAATCCTCGGCTTGAACTTCAACATCCCAGCCTGAAAGTAGTCGACCAGACAATGGATCAATTCGCAAAAGAAACAGTCCCGATTTCACTCGAAGAAGAGATGCGCAAGAGCTACCTCGATTACGCGATGAGCGTGATCGTCGGGCGGGCGCTGCCGGATGTCCGCGATGGCCTGAAGCCGGTGCACCGGCGCGTGCTGTTCGCCATGCACGAAATGAACAACGTCTGGAACCGGCCATTTCTGAAATGCGCCCGCGTGGTTGGCGAGACCATGGGCAAATTCCACCCGCACGGCGATGCGTCGATTTACGACACGCTGGTGCGCATGGCCCAGGACTTTTCGCTGCGCTACACGCTGGTCGATGGCCAGGGTAACTTCGGTTCGGTCGACGGCGACAGCGCCGCCGCGATGCGCTACACCGAGTGCCGCCTGGACAAGATCGCCGGTGAAATCCTGGCCGATATCGACAAGGACACGGTCGACTTCCAGCCCAACTACGACGGCAAGGAAAAAGAGCCGACCGTCCTGCCGACGCGTATTCCAAACCTGCTGATCAACGGCTCGTCGGGTATCGCGGTGGGCATGGCAACCAACATCCCGCCGCACAATCTGCACGAAGTGATTGCCGGCGCGATGCACGTGTTGCACAACCCCGACTGCACGATCGACGAACTGATCGAACTGATTCCCGCACCGGATTTCCCGACCGCTGGCATCATCTACGGCGTGTCGGGCGTGCGCGATGGTTACCGCACCGGCCGTGGCCGCGTGGTCATGCGTGCGAAAACCCACTTCGAAGAGTATGGCAAGGACGGCGGGCGCATTGCGATCATCGTCGACGAACTGCCGTACCAGGTGAATAAAAAATCGCTGCTCGAGCGCATCGCCGAGAACGTGCGCGACAAGAAGCTGGAAGGCATTTCCGATATCCGCGACGAGTCCGACAAATCGGGCATGCGCGTGGTGATCGAACTGAAACGCGGCGAAGTGCCGGAAGTGGTGCTGAACAATCTGTACAAGCAGACCCAGTTGCAGGACACGTTCGGCATGAACATGGTGGCGCTGGTCGACGGCCAGCCACGCCTGCTGAATCTGAAGCAGATGCTCGAATGCTTCCTGTCGCACCGCCGCGAAGTGGTCACGCGCCGCACCGTGTTCGAACTGCGCAAGGCGCGCGAACGCGGCCACATGCTCGAAGGCCTCGCCGTCGCGCTGGCGAACATCGATGACTTCATCGCCATCATCAAGGCAGCACCATCGCCGCCGGTCGCAAAAACCGAACTGATGGCGCGTTCGTGGGATTCGTCGCTGGTGCGCGAGATGCTGCAGCGTACCGCCGAAACCGGCGCCGGCGGCATCGAGGCGTTCCGTCCGGAGCACCTGCCGAAGCATTACGGTTTGCAGCCAGATGGCATGTATCGCCTGTCCGACGACCAGACCCAGGAAATTTTGCAGATGCGTCTGCAGCGCCTGACCGGTCTCGAGCAAGACAAGATCGTCAACGAATACAAAGACATCATGGCGCACATTGCCGACCTGCTCGACATTTTGTCGAAGCCGGAACGCGTGACGGTCATCATCGTCGACGAGATGACGGCAGTGCGCAATGAATACGGCGACCCTGCGAAAGATCCACGCCGCTCGACCATCACGCACAACGCCAGCGACCTGGAAACGGAAGACCTGATCACGCCGCAGGACATGGTCGTGACGCTGTCGCACACCGGCTACATGAAGTCGCAGCCAATCTCCGAATACCGCGCGCAAAAACGCGGTGGCCGTGGCAAGCAGGCGATGGCGACCAAGGATGAAGACTGGATCGACCAGCTGTTTATCGCGAACACGCACGATTACATCCTGTGCTTCTCGGACCGCGGCCGCATGTACTGGCTGAAGGTATGGGAAGTGCCGCAGGGTTCTCGCAATTCACGCGGTAAACCAATCGTCAATATGTTCCCGCTGCAGGACAACGAAAAGATCACCGTGATTTTGCCGCTGTCGGGCGAAAACCGCACGTTCCCGGAAGACCATTACGTCTTCATGGGCACGTCGCTGGGTACCGTCAAGAAGACGCCGCTGCGCGACTTCTCCAACCCGCGCAAGGCCGGCATCATCGCGGTCGACCTGGACGATGGCGACTTCCTCATCGGTGCTGCGCTGACCGATGGCCAGCACGATGTGATGCTGTTTGCCGACTCCGGTAAAGCGGTGCGCTTCGACGAAAACGATGTGCGTCCGATGGGCCGTACGGCGCGCGGCGTGCGCGGCATGAACCTCGAAGAAGGCCAGCAGGTCATCGCCTTGCTGGTCGCCGAGAACGAGACCCAGTCGGTGCTCACGGCGACCGAAAATGGCTTCGGCAAGCGTACTCCGATCACCGAGTACACCCGCCACGGCCGCGGCACCAAGGGCATGATCGCGATCCAGACCAGCGAGCGCAATGGCAAGGTAGTCGCCGCCACGCTGGTCGAAACGACCGACGAGATCATGCTGATCACCACCGGCGGCGTCCTGATTCGCACGCGTGTTTCGGAGATCCGCGAGATGGGCCGCGCTACGCAAGGC
>JALYUM010000040.1 GCA_030853745.1 Pseudomonadota bacterium
CGCTGGCTGGCCATCGTACTGGAACGTCTCCCGACGTGCCCCAACAGCCAGATTGATTCGCTGCTGCCATTCCCCGACTTTACTTAACGCTGAACAGGCTGTACAGGTGGGGCCGCTGGCCGCTTACGAACAAACACGCCAAAGATCTTGGCTGTTTTGAATATGCGCGCAGCAATCCCGTGCCATGTCGCCTGGTGCTGGTAAAACGAGTCGCGAAAGGCAGACACCAAAAAACTCTCAGGGGCAAGAACGCGCGCAACAGCAACAGCCTGAAAAGCGCCGCGTCGCAAACCGAACCATGGCTGCTGGGGGTCTCTCCAAACCTGGCCGAGCTAACAGCGAAAGAAATAGTCGAGCAATATGGGGGCAGGATGCAAATCGAGCAGACTTTCCGCGACCTGAAAAATCCGCGATGGGGCTTGGCGCTAACGCATACCCAGACGCGTTGCCCGAAGCGCTTGGCAATCTTGCTCGTCATCGGCGCCTTGATTATTTTTGCACTCTGGCTCATTGGCCTGGCGGCACGTGCCGCGGGCTACCGCGTTGAATACGGAAGCAAAAAGAACGCGCGTTGCACGTTGTCTGTAATCTCACTGGCGCGATCCTGGATAAGAGAATGGGGCAAAAAATGCCAGCTCACGCGACACCAAATAAAAATCGCGCTAGACGAACTTCGATCGCAGGTGCGCCATTTATGAGGGGAAGGGTCAGGGTCAGGTCTGCCAATCGTACACGGCCTCGGCTGTAGCTGCCACATTTTGGCCGGTCTGGTACGCGTTTGTGGCGATAGCGCGCGGTCTAACGAGCAGCTAATGTTGTGCTCGTGTCGGAATGTCAGACCTGACCCCGGGTTGGTTTGAGGGAACATAAAACGTTGTATAAAGGCCGCGCTGTATCGGCCAGGAGATCCAGACTTGCTTCGCGCAATTGCGCCGTATCGACGCTGGCGTCGCTGTTCAGGCCCGCCCAGCGCAGCAGCGCCGTGCAGGCATCAGGGGTGTCGAAGATGCCGTGCAGATAGCTGCCCAGGATTGCCTCGTCCGGTGACCGAGCACCTTCACCGCGGTCATCGATCAGGAATGCTGGCACCTGCAGCGCGGGGCCGGTCGAGACGCCCATGTGGATTTCGTAGCCTGTGACGCCCGCATCGGCAAAGGCGCAGCGTCCGCTGACTTGCGCCAGGCGTTTTTCGCCGGACAAGGTGGTCGTCATGTCGAACAGGCCCAGACCGGCACTTGCACCGGCAATGCCTTCAACGCCGTCCGGATCGTCGACGCGTGTGCCCAGCATCTGGAAGCCGCCGCAGATGCCGATCACTTTGCCGCCGTAGCGCAAATGGCGCGCGATGTGATTGCGCCAGCCATTCGCTTCCAGCCACGCCAGGTCTGCGCGCGTGTTCTTACTGCCCGGAATGACGATCAGGTCGGCGGCCGGAATCGCTTCTCCCTGGCGCACGAAACGCAGGTCGACATCAGGATGCACGCGCAGCGCATCGAAATCGGTGTGATTGCTCATGCGCGGAAAGGAAGGAACAACGATGTTGAAGGCGCCCTTCGATGCCTGCACCGCCTGCACCGCATCTTCCGCGTCGAGGAACAGTCCCTGCAAATACGGCAGCACTGCCAATACAGGCTTGCCGGTCTGCGCCTCGAGCCAGTCCAGGCCCGGTTCCAGCAACGCGATATCGCCACGAAAACGGTTGATGACGAAGCCGATGACGCGCGCCCGCTCGCTGTCGGACAGGCAGGACAGCGTGCCGACCAGGTGCGCGAACACGCCGCCGCGGTCGATGTCGGCCACCAGAATCACCGGGCAGTCGACCGCTTCGGCAAAGCCCATGTTGGCGATGTCACGCGCGCGCAGGTTGATTTCGGCCGGGCTGCCGGCGCCCTCGACGACGATGGCGTCGTACTGCGTCTGCAGGCGCGCGTACGATTCCAGCACCGCGCCCATCGCGACGGTTTTGTATTCGTGATAATCGCGCGCGTTCATTTCGGCGCGAACTTTCCCGTGGATGACCACCTGGGCGCCGATATTCGACGACGGTTTCAGCAGCACCGGATTCATGTCAGTGTGCGGCGCCACGCCGGCCGCAATCGCCTGCAACGCCTGGGCGCGTCCGATCTCGCCACCATCGCTGGTCACCGCGCTATTCAACGCCATATTCTGCGGCTTGAACGGGACAACCTTGATGCCTTCCTGCTTGAGGATGCGGCACAATGCCGCCACAATCGTGGTCTTGCCGGCATCCGACGTGGTCCCCTGGACCATCAGCGTAGGGAAGGGAAAGTGCATCACTTGGCGGGCCTGTGCTGGCGCGCCAGTTCGAGTTTTTCGCACAGCGCGGCGGTGCCGGCAATCATGCGCGGGCCAGCGCGATTGAGCAGGTTGCCATCGAGCCGGAACAGGTTGCCCCGTTTGACGGCGGTCATGTTCGCGAACGGCTTCCACAGATTGACGCCGCCTTCGTCGACGCTACGCTCGCCGGTGCTGAAAATCGCTTCCGGGTCTTCCTGCAGCACCGCCTCCACATTGACCACCGGCGCCGTGACTTTCAACGTGGCGAAGATGTTGACACCGCCGCAGACGCGCATCGCATCGCTGACGATATGCGCGCCGTTCAAGGTGTACAGCGGCTTGTCCCAGACCTGGTAGAACATGCGCACCGGCGGCCGGTTGGCGTAGCGCGTCGTCAAGGTGGCGAGCTCGCGGCGCAAGCTGGCGGCGGCAGGATCGGCCACGGCTTCGGTGCCCATCAGCCTCCCCATTTTTTGCACACTGTCCGCGATGTCGCCAAGCTTGCGCGGCTCGCTATGGAACATGGGAATGCCGAGCTTGCGCAGTTCGTCGATCTGGCGCTCCGAACTGCCATGCATCCACACGACGATCAAATCGGGCTGCATGGCAATCACGCGCTCCATGTCGATTTGCCGGTTCGAGCCTATCTGCGGGATGCGTTTTGCGGCTTCCGGAAAATCGCTGTAGCTGACCGCGCCGACGATCTTCGCACCACCGCCGGCCGCGAACAGCAGTTCGGTCACATGCGGCGCCAATGCGACGATGCGCTGTGCGGGCTTTTGCAGCGTCACCGTATTGCCGTCATCGTCGATGACCGTAATGGCGGCGTGTGCATGCAAGGTGAGGGTGGCCAGGGCCACCAGGAATATCTTTTTCATGTCGTGCGGGTCCAGTCGGTAAGGGCCTGCGTCAGGCGGCGCCAGGCGGTGTCGTCGGGAGGCAGGCCAAGGCGCACAGCGTCGGCAAACAGCCGCACCCAGATGCCGCGTTCGGCCATGTGCGCGTGCAAGGCAATCGCCTGGGGTTCGCGCCACCATTGAAACAGATCGGTACCGCTTGACGCGATGCCGTGATCAGCCAGCAGCTTGCGCAGGCGCGCGCCCTCGTGCGCGAGCACGGTGCGCGTCGCTGCCTGCCAGCTGATATCTTCCAGTGCGGCGCGGGCGATGTGCTGTGCCGGCCCGCTGACCGTCCATGGTCCCAGCGCATCGGCCAGCGCCGTCAACAGTGTCGTCTCGGCGCCGACAAAGCCCACCCGCACGCCCGCCAGGCCAAAGAATTTACCGAGCGAGCGCAGGACGATCAAGCCGTTCTGCGCGCTGTGCGCCGCCACGCTGTTCGACGGCGCAGTGTCGGCAAACGCTTCGTCGACGACCAGCCAGCCACCGCGCGCCGCCAGACGGCCGGCCCATGCCAGCAGCGTCGCGGCAGGCACCGTTGCGCCGGTCGGATTATTCGGATTGCACACCACCAGCACGTCGCAGGTGTCGACTGCTGCCGCCAGATCGGCATACGCGACTTCGCGCAGGCTGTGACCGTGGCGGCCCCAGTGGTGCGCGTGTTCGGCGTACGACGGCGCGGCCACGACTACCAGCGATGGTGCCCGCAGCTGCGGCAGCGCCTGGATCGCGGCTTGGGTGCCGGCCACTGTCAGCAGTTGCGGCGCGCC
Organism: Pseudomonadota bacterium; assembly: GCA_030853745.1. GTDB lineage: Bacteria > Pseudomonadota > Gammaproteobacteria > Burkholderiales > Burkholderiaceae_D > JALYUM01. Next base: position 3,968 of record JALYUM010000040.1, read on the forward strand.
ATAAAATGCGCACGCGGCGCGCAGCAGGGCATCGTCCACTTCGGGCAGGCGGTGCCACGCCTGGTCCGGTAATGGCGGCGCGCGGTACCAGTGCGGATTGAGCCCCGCCGACAGATCCAGCCAGTCTGCCATCGGCCGGTTAAAAGCACGGGCCGCTGCGCGCAGGTTGCCGCCATGTTCAAGCATACAAGATCCCGAGCAGCGTCATCATCGCCAGCCAGAGCAGGGTGGTGGCGCGCACCAGGCCCCAGGCACGGCGAATGTCTTCGCTTTCCGGTGCCGCGCAAAAGCCGAGCGGTGGCCGGTTTTCCGTCACGCCGTCATAGATCGCGGCGCCACCCAGAACCACACCGAGCGCGCCGGCGCCGCTGGCCATCACCGGTCCCGCGTTTGGGCTCGACCAGGCCGGCGCCTGTGATTTCCAGCAGTGCCAGGCGCAGCGCGGCTGGTCGGCCAACAGCACATACGACAGCGCCGTCAAGCGCGCCGGCACAAAATTAAGAACATCGTCGATGCGCGCCGCCACGCGGCCGAACAGCAGAAAGCGCGGCGTGCGGTAGCCCCACATGGCGTCGAGCGTGTTCGCCAACCGGAACAGCACCACGCCCGGGCCACCGGCGACGATAAACCAGAACAGTGCACCGAAGACGGCATCGTTGCCGTTTTCCAGCAACGATTCGGTACTGGCTTTGGCCAGGTCGGTGGGGTTCGCGTGGGCCGTGTCGCGGCTCACGATGCGTGCTGTCAGCGCGCGGGCGCCAGCCAGATCGTCGCGTTCAAGCGCGTCGGCGATCGGCAGATTGTGTTCGCGCAGACTGCGCAGACCGATGGCAAAATACAGCAGCAGGGCATGCGCCGCCAGTCCGCCAAAGTGGATAGCTACCGAGGCGAGCGCGGTCAGCGGTATCACTGCCAGCGACCAGGCGAATGTGCCGCGCGCGATGCGCCATGTGCCGCGATTGCTGCGACGCTCGATCCACTGCGCCAAGTTGCCGAATCCGACCAGCGGATGCCAGCGCCGCGTTTCGCCAAGCAGCAGGTCGAGCAGCACGCCAGCGATCAGCAGCAGGGCGATCTGCGTGACAGAGAGGCCACTTAACACGGGGCGCCTTTCAAAACCAGCGGCAGGCCGGCAGCAATGAACAGCGCCCGGTCGCATGTCGCCGCCACGGCCTGGTTCAGGCGGCCCTGTTCATCGACAAACGCGCGTGTCACGGCGCCCATCGGGACGATGCCCATGCCCACTTCGTTCGACACCAGAATGACGTCGCCGCTGGCGCTGGCGAGCGCCGTCAGCAGGGCTGCGCGTTCCTGGTAAAACAGCGGCGGCAGTGTTATCACGCCCGTGTCGGGATACGTGCCGGCGCTGGAGAACAGCAGGTTGCTGAGCCACAGCGTCAGGCAATCGACCAGCACAACACAATCAGGCGTGCTTGCGCGCGCGATGGCGGCGCCCACACTGATCGGTTCTTCGACCGTTGTCCAGTGCACCGGGCGGCTGGCGCGGTGGTGGGCAATACGGTCTGCCATCTCGCTGTCGCGGGCACCCGCGTTGGCGGTGGCGATGTAGACGACGTCGCGACCGGACGCAAAAGCCAGCGCTTCTGCATGTCCGCTTTTACCTGAACGCGCACCACCGAGAACCAGGGTCGTGGTCATGGCGCGCCCAACAGTGTCGCCACCGCTGCCGGGCAGGATGGAAACCAGGCGTGAAAATACGAAGCGGTCAGCGACCCCTGGCGATAGACGGCTTCGCCTGGTATGCCCGACGGATTCTTCAGCGTGTGGGCGCTGGGCGCCAGCGCGGTTTCCAACGTCGAATAGTGAAAGGTATGGCCGCGCAATTGTCCATGTTCCGTCGCCAGACCCTGCGGACCGAGTCCGGCCAGGCGCTTTTGCATGGTGACGCGTCCGGGCAGCAGGCCGGCCATCGGGAAGGTCGCACCGCTGCCGTCGGTCAGCGTTTCTGCGAGCGCCATCATGCCGCCGCATTCGGCAAAAATTGGCGTGCCGGCGCGATGCGCGGCCCGCAGCGAGTCTTGCCACGCCGGCGTTCCCGCGAGCGTTTGGGCATGCAGTTCGGGATAACCGCCGGGCAGGTAAATGGCATCCGCGCCTGCAGGTACGGCATCGCCTGCCAGCGGCGAGAAAAACGTGACAGCGGCGCCGAGGTCGGCCAGCACCTGTAAATTGGCGGGGTATATAAAGGCAAAAGCCGCATCGCGCGCGATGGCCACAGTTTTGCCGGTCAATAGCGGTGCGGTAGTGGCTGTCAAAGCACCCGGGGCAATGTGCGTCTCGCGCAGGCTGGCCCATGCAGCTTCGTCAAAATCGAGCTGCTGCGCAAGATGGTCGAGCAAGGTATCGATGCCGTCGATTTCCGACGCTTGCACAAGGCCCAGGTGACGCTCGGGCAGCTTGTCGGCCTGGCGCGGCAAGGTCGCAAACAGCGGCACGCCGCGCAGCGAGGCGGCCACCATCGCGGCGTGCCCGGTGCTGGCCACGCGGTTGGCGATGACGCCTGCCAGTTCCACCGGGCCGTAATCGCGCAGGCCCATGACGATGGCGCCGGCAGTTTGCGCCATTGCCGATGCGTCGATCACGGCCAGCACCGGAATGCCCATCGTCCGCGCCAGGTCGGCGGACGATGGCGTGCCGTCATACAAACCCATCACGCCTTCGATCAGGATGACGTCGGCCACACTGGCGGCATCGATCAGCTGGCGGCGGCAAAAATCTTCGCCAACCATCCACAGGTCGAGCGTGCCAACTGGCGCACCGCTGGCCACTTCGAGCAGCATCGGGTCGAGAAAATCGGGACCGCATTTGAACACCCGCACGCGCTCGCCGCGCTGCACCAGCTTGCGCGCCAGTGCCGCAGTCACCGTGGTTTTGCCCTGGCCGGACGATACTGCGGCCACGAGGACCATCTTGACCATTAAAACTCCGTCCCGGCCTGCGCCGTAATGCCGGCCTTGAACGCGTGCTTGACGACGTTCATTTCGGTGACGGTATCGGCGATGTCGATCAATGCTTCGGGTGCGCCCCGGCCGGTGATGACGACGTGCTGCATGTCCGGGCGCGCCAGCAGATCTTCGATGACGATGTCGACGTCGAGGTAGCGGTATTTCAGCGCGATGTTCAGTTCATCGAGCAGCACCAGGCCGATGGTGGGATCCTGCAAAAATGTCTTTGCCATGGCCCAGGCTTCCAGGGCTTTTTCGGTATCGCGTTCGCGGTCCTGCGTGTCCCAGGTATAGCCTTCGCCCATCGCGTGGAACGCCACTTCATCGGGGAAGCGGCGCAGGAAAGTCTCTTCGCCGGTCGACATCGCTCCCTTGATGAACTGGACCACGGCCACTTTCATACCGTGCCCCAGCGCGCGGCTGACCATGCCGAAACCGCTCGAACTTTTGCCCTTGCCGTTGCCGGTATTGACGATGATGATGCCGATTTCCTTCTTTGCCGCAGCGATCTGCTGGTCAATCACGGCCTTTTTGCGCGCCATGCGTACGCGGTGGCGCTCGTTGATGTCAGGTGATTCGGTCATGGCTATCCTTCGCTGGAAATGAAGATGCGCCGCGCACCGTGGACCAGCACCTCGATCGGGTGGTCCAGATAACGCGACAGAAGTGGCGCCGACATGACGTCTGCCGCCGGACCGGCGGTCCACTCGCCGTCGCCCATCAACAGCAGCGCGTGGGTGGACGCATGATGCGCCAGATTCAGGTCGTGGCCAATGGCGACAATGGTTTTACCCTGCTCGCGGCACAGTTTTACCAGCAGCCGCGTGACCGACGACTGGTGCGCCAGGTCGAGCGCATTGGCCGGTTCGTCGAGCAGCAGCAAGGGGGTATCTTGTGCCAGCATGGCGGCAATGGCCACGCGCTGGCGCTCGCCGCCGGACAAGGTGCGCACATCGCGCGCGGCCAGATGATCGACTTCCATGGCTGCCAGTGCAGCCTGCGCGGCGTCCTGGTCGGCGGCGCCTTCCCAGTAGCGATTGGCGCCGTAAGGATGGCGCGCGGCCAGCACGGTGTCGCGCGCACTGTAGCCAAAAGCGTCGCTGCGCGACTGCGCGAGGAACGCCCGTGCCCGCGCCAGTTCGGCCAGCGGCCATGTTGACAGGGGCCGGGCGTTCAACGTGACACTGCCCGCATCGGGCGCGCGCAAGCCGGCCAGCGTGCGGATCAAGGTGCTTTTGCCGGCGCCATTGCGGCCGATGATGCTCCAGCACTCTCCGGCGGCGACAATCCAGTCCAGGTCCCGGACCAGCGTGCGCGCGCCCGCGACGAGCGTCAGTTTGTCGGTCGTGATCATGCGCGGTGCAGCCGGTGCAGCTGCCATAAAAATACCGGTGCTCCGATCAGCGCGGTGACCACGCCGACCGGTAACTGTTGCGGCGCCAGCACGGTGCGCGCCAGCGTGTCGGCCAGGACAAGAAAGGCGCCGCCGGCCAGCGTGGCGGCAGGCACCAGTAACCGGTGATCGGGGCCGCATGCGAAACGGCACGCGTGCGGCACGATCAGGCCGACGAAGCCGATGCTGCCGGCGCTGGTCACCGCGCTGGCGGTCAGCAGGCCCGATGCCAGGAACAGTCCTTTGCGCAGTGCGCCCACCGGAACCCCCAGTGTGACGGCGCCTTCCGCATGCATGGCCAGCACATTCAGCGCGCGCGCACCGCGCAACGCAAACAACAGGCCGCCGCCCAGCACCAGCCAGGGCAGGATGCGCAGCGGCGCGCCGGCCAGGTCGCCGATCATCCAGAAAATCATGCTGCGCAAGCGGCTTTCCGGCGCAATCGACAGCATCAATGTGACGAGCGCCATGCAGGCCGACGATAAAATCACGCCGGTGAGCAGCAACACTGACGATCCGCCTTCAGCCGGAGCGCCGCTGCGCAGGCCGCGCCGCGCCAGCAAGTACAGCATGGCCGAGACCAGCACCGCGCCGGCAAACGCACTGGCGTCGACCACCCACAGCGCGCACATGAACATCAGCGCGGCCAGTGCACCGACCGACGCGCCGGCCGATATGCCCAGTACGTACGGGTCGGCCAGCGGGTTGCGCAGCAGCGCCTGCATCATGACGCCGGCCAGCGCCAGCGCGGCGCCGGTGACAAATGCCACCAGCGCGCGCGACAGGCGCAGTTCCAGCAGGGTCGCGGCCAGACTGTCGCCAGTGCCGCCGACTACCTGCACCAGTGCTGCAGGCATATCGGCAAGCGGGATCGCCACCGAACCGACCGCGCAGGACAGCACCAGGCTGGCCAATGCGAACAGCGTTAAAGCGCCGATGATCAGCAGCGCGCGCTGGCGGAGCGGTGGGGGCGAAATCGTCATGGTCGCTATTATTAACGCATGCCGTAACGGACGCCGATAAATACTTGCGAGCCCGCGGTGCCGTAGTTACGCGCCAGCTCATATTTTTTGTTGGCCACATTGTTCCAGCGTGCCAGCAAAGACCAGTCGGCTGCCAGCTGATATTGCGCGAACAGGTTGAACAGGCCATAACCGCCCAGCGTGTTCTTGTTGGCGGCGTCGTCGAAACGGCGGCCGGACACTTGCAGGCCGGCGCCGGTAGTCAGCGCGCCCTGCGTATATTCTGCGGTGAAGCTGGCGTGGCGTTTCGACCGGCGCGCCAGCGTTTTACCGGTGGTGTCGTCGCGCGGGTCCTGGAAGTCGAGCGAGCCGCGCAGATCGACGGCATACAGGCGCGTGCGCCCGCCGATGGTCACACCGGACAGCGTGGCGCGGCCGACGTTGTAGGCACAGCCGAAAGTATGGGTGGCGGGTTCCACCGGGCACACCGCGGCCGTGACCAGCATGTCCGTCAGGCGGTTGTGAAAGTACACCACACTCGCTTCGCTGGCGCTGTCGTTCCAGTACAGGCCACCTTCGACGTTGCGGCCCTTTTCCGGCTGGTTGGTGGCGACGCCAAAGCCTGGAAAATACAGGTCGTTGAAGGTCGGGGCGCGGAAACTGGTGCCCGCACTGGCATTGGCACGCAAGGCTGGCGTGAAGCGGTAACCGTAGCCGATGCCGCCGGTGGTCTGGCCGCCATACTGCGAGCTGTTATCGCGCCGCACGCTGGCCGTGGCCAGGTTGGCACCGCGTTTCAATGAATACGATGCGCCCACCGAGTTGGTGGCGCGGCCGGTGTTCAGCGCGGCCGTGGAGCCGGATAGTACGGTTTCTTCACGGCGTTCCAGTAACACCTGCAGCAGGTCCGGGCCGATCGTCAGGTCGCTCTGGATGCTGAACTGATTCTGGCGCGTTTCAATGATGCTGGTGCCTCTGGCCGCGGCAGTGCTGATGCTGATCGATTTGTCGTCGGCCTGCGCGGCCTGCGCCTGCAGGCGCCAGTTGGGTGCGAGACGGGCGTTGGCGAAGACGGCGACATTGTCCAGGTCCTGAATGCTGCGCGTGTCGAAGTTCGATGCGCCAGAATCGTATTGCGCCTGCAGGCGGCTGTGCAGGTATTGCAGGCCGACCTGGCTGTCGGCGTTGATGTCGGCAGTGAAGCGCGCATTGGCGCTGTCGCGCTGGTAGCCGTCGTTATCAGGGTTGTACGAAGCGCTGCCCGGCCTGGTGGCCGAGAAACCGTCGTCCTGGTCGCGCGCGGCGGCGATGGCGTAGCTGAAGCCACCGCTTTTGCCGCTGATGCCGATGTCGCCATTGCGGGCCTGCTCGCTGCCGGCGCTGAACGACGCGGTGACATGCGGCGCGCCGCTGCCCTGGCGCGTGAAAATCTGCACCACGCCACCGATGGCGTCGGCGCCATACAGCGCAGCCAGCGGGCCGTACACGATCTCGATGCGTTCGATGTTCGACAGTGGCAGCGCGGCCCAGTTGGCCGACCCTGTCGTCGATGACGCGACGCGGATGCCGTCGATCAGCACCACGCTTTGCTTGGCGTCGGCGCCGCGGATCAGCACCGACGACGACGTGCCCGGACCACCGTTGCGCACTACTTCGATGCCGCGCTGCTTTTGCAGCAGGTCGATGATGTTCGACGCGCCCGAGCGGACGATTTCTTCGGAAGAAATCAACGTATGGTCGGCCAGGATATCGATTGCGACTTGTGGCGTGCGGGTGGCGGTGACGAGCACTTCAGGACTCGTCTGCGCCAACGCCAGGGAAGAAAGGATGAACGCGGAAATGGCGAACGCAGGCTGCGCCGCACGGCGAGCAAAGGAAATGGTCATGAAAATCTTCAGTAAAAATCAAGCAACCAGCCGACGTCCCCGTAGGCCAGGTTGAACAGAAAACGCGCAATGATGACGCACGCTTCCACCTGCTTTGGCCGGTATCCGGGCTGGCAAGTGCAACCGTCTCACCTTCCCATGCGCGGTTGCGCACAGTGGTTTGCAGAGACAGTCCGTCGCGTGGT
>JALYUM010000044.1 GCA_030853745.1 Pseudomonadota bacterium
CCGGCAGCCAGTCCGGCGGCGGTGCCGGCGAGGCGCAGGCGCGTCGGTGCCATCTGGCGCATCGCCCACAGGCTGGCCGCCAGCAGCGGCGCCGACAGCATGGCGATCAGTACCGGACACGCCCGCCACGTGCGGCCCCAGAACATCGGCGCGCGTGCCTCGGGTGCGGCCTGCGCCAGCAACAGGGCGCCCACTACCCACAGCACGAACAACGGGGCGGCCAGCCACAGCGGCAGGGTGGCCGTGCGCGCACCCGGGCGGGCCAGCGTGGCGGCGACATGCCAGGCAGCGATCGTCATGGCCAGCACGAAGCCGGCCTTCAGCCAGAATGCCGGCCATGCGATGGCAGCCTCCAGTTGCGGCAAGGTGCGCAGTGTCAGTTGCATCAGCGCGATGCTGGCCACCAGGGCGGCCGCGATAACGATCGGCACGGCGGCCCGGCGCGGCGGCGTGGCATCCTCGCCACGGGCCAGCATTGCAATCAAGTCGTCAGTTTTCATGTCATCGTCCTTATCTTTGCTGCCAGTGCTTTCAGGCCGCGGTGCACGGCGGTTTTGACGCTGTCCTCCGAAATCTTCAGCGCCAGCGCGGTGTCCCGTACCGACCAGCCATCAAGCTTGGTATGCACGATGGCGGCTTGCTGCTGTGCCGGCAACAGCGCCAGCAGCACCGCCAGGTCGCGCGCCGCTTCCTGCGCGGCCTGGGTGCCGGCGCCATCGGCACTGGCGAACAAGGCATCGCCATCGTCGTATTCATCGTGCAGCGCGCCGCGCCGGCCATGGCGCCTCAGCCAGTCGATCAGCTTGTATTTTGCAATCGCCTGTATCCACGCCGTCACCGGCAAGTTTGCATTCCAGGTATGGCGCTGGTTGTGCAGCGCCAGCAGGCACTCCTGCACAATGTCTTCTACCTCATCCGGCCATTGCACCATCCGCCGGCGCAGGAACCGGCGCAGGTGCGGCGCCAGCGCCGCCAGCAAACCATGGTAAGCGGCAGCATCGCCCGTCATGCCTGCCACCATCAGCCCATGCAGGCGCTGCTCGGTGGCATGCAACAGCGTACTGACTGGTATTCGTTGATGGGGGTCGTTTGGTGACATGGGGCGTTAACAATAAATTTTCATGCAAGCCTGTCACCAAATTGGTCGGCGCGGCGAATGATCGAACACTAAACGATAAAACCGGGGCCGACCATGATTACAAAAAAATTTTTATGCCGCACGCTGATCGCATTCTTGGTCGCACCGGCGGTGCAGGCGCAGCCGGCCTGCACCGTCAACAGTGCTGGTCCCACTGCCGCGCTGGTCGAGCTCTACACCAGCGAAGGCTGTTCCAGTTGCCCGCCAGCCGATCGCGCGATCAATGCCTTGCAGGGCGGCGCCCTGGTCGTGCCGCTGGCCCTGCATGTGACGTATTGGGACAACACAGGCTGGCGCGACCCGTTCGGCCAGGACAAGTTCGACGAGCGCCAGCGTTCCTTGCTCGACCAGCAGCGCCAGCATGTGGTGTACACGCCGCAGTTCTTCGTGGCAGGGCGTGAATTGCGCGGGTGGTCCACCAGCCTGGCCGACACCATCCGCACGATCAATGCGCGTGTGTCTCCGGTGACAATCACACTGGCAAGCACGCCGTCGGCGCGCGGCATGGTGCTTGACGTTACCGTGCACCCGGCCGCAAAAACCGGGCAAAGCGACGGCGCGCTGTATGTCGCCGTCACTGAAAGCGGACTCGACTCGCGGGTAAGCCGCGGCGAAAACAGCGGCGCCACGCTGCATCACGACGCCGCCGCACGCGTCTTGTTCGGTCCGGTTGCGCTGGTTGCCGGTCAGGCGCGGCTGCACCGGGAAGTCGACGTGCCAAGCGGCTGGCGGCGCGACCATTTGCAGGCGGTGGCTTTCGTGCAGGAGCAGGGCGGCCCGGCCATCCTCCAGGCGCTCGGGACGGCATCGTGCCGGGCGCTGTGATGGCCACGACCACCATCCACGCGCTGTGGCTGCGCATCACGCACTGGCTCAATGCGGTGGCGGTGGTGCTGATGGTCGCCAGCGGCTGGCGCATTTACAACGCGGCGCCGTTCTGGCCGTTCACGATCCCGGCCGACATTACCCTCGGCGGCTGGCTGGGCGGCGCGCTGCAATGGCATTTTGCGGCGATGTGGCTACTGGTGGTGAACGGTGTCGTCTACCTTGCCGTCAACCTGGCGACGGGCCGGCTGGGACGCCAGTTTTTCCCCGTGTCGCCGCGCCAGTTTTTGCGCGACCTCGGTGCTGCGCTGCGCGGCAAGCTCGGCCATGCGGACCAGCGCCATTACAACACGGTGCAGCGCGCCGCCTACCTGTTTGTCATGCTCGACACCGCGCTGCTGGTCCTGAGCGGCCTGGTACTGTGGAAATCGGTGCAATTCCCGGTATTGGGCGCGTTATTGGGCGGCTATGACATGGCGCGCCGCGTGCATTTCGTCGCGATGGCCATGCTGCTGGGTTTTGTTGTCATTCACCTCGCCATGGTGGCACTGGTGCCGCGCACCTTGCTCGCCATGTTGCGCGGTCGCTAAAGAGAGACACGATCATGAAAATCAAGACCATCCCTGTCGACAGCATCAGGCAAGGCATGCTGGCCGATGCCCTGCGGCGCGTGGGCGATCCGTCCCGGCGCGCCTTCCTGCAGCGCAGCGTGACACTGGGCGGGCTGTCGCTGCTGACCGGTTGTTCGCTGTCGTCGGAAGAGACCATCGACCAGGCCTTGCGCGCCGTGTCGCGCCTGAACGACCGCGCCCAGGCGGCGCTGTTCGATCCCACCCGGCTGGCGCCAACCTATCCCGACTCGATGATCACGCGCCCGTTTCCGTTCAATGCCTATTACGGCGAGGACGAGGTGCGCGTGATCGATGGCGATGCCTGGCGCCTGGAACTGAGCGGGCTGGTCGGCAAGCGGGCGCCATGGAGCCTGGACCGGCTGCGCGCCTTGCCGCAGCAATCTCAGGTCACGCGCCACATCTGCGTGGAAGGCTGGAGCGCGGTCGGCAAATGGGGCGGCGTACCGTTCGCCCACTTTCTCGACCTGGTCGGCGCCGACCTTCACGCGAAGTACGTTGGATTTCGCTGTGGCGACGATTATTTCACCAGCATCGACATGGCCACGGCACGCCATCCGCAGACCATCATGGCGCTGACGTACGACGGCGCTCCCTTGCCACCGCGCTACGGCTTCCCGATGAAGCTGCGCATGCCGACCAAGCTCGGGTACAAGAATCCGAAGCACATCCAGGCGATTTTCGTCACGAATACCTATCCCGGCGGTTACTGGGAAAACCAGGGGTATAACTGGTTCGGCGGCAGTTGAGACCGCGCCGAAGCAGCACCGCAGTAGTACGTCTTATTGTTATTTCACTCCACACCAAGTAAAGGAAACACCATGAAAACACTCGCCACTTTCTTCGCCGCCTCCATGCTGATCGCGGGCGCTGCACAGGCCCAGGACACCATGGCCAAACCGGCGATGGCCAAGGATGGCATGGCGCACGACAGCATGGCCAAGCCGGCGATGGCCAGCGACAAGATGAAAATGAACAAGGAAGACAAAGCCATGAAGAAGGATGCAATGAAAAAAGACGCCATGAAGAAAGACGATATGAAGAAAGACGCCATGCCGATGGACGCAATGAAGAAATAACCCGGCGCCGCCAGCGCGCCATGCCGGCACCCACGTAGGTCAGGCCGGACAACGTCACACTGGCGGCCCGCTTGCATGTGCGCGCACACGGACAGCAGCAGCGCTGATCATGAAAATGAGAATTTCATCAAATGCTTCCCCGCGCTGATCATGGGTTGTCAAACAACGTCAAAATCCTGATAATAAGAATGATTCTCATTTGTGGGCCAGCCTTAGCATGATGTTACATATTCCCGGCGTGCTGACGCCTGCGCAAGTCGCCGGCATGCGCGCCAGGCTCGACGCCGCCGACTGGATCGATGGCCGCGAAAGCGTCGGTGCGCAAGGCGCGCAGGTCAAACGCAACCGCCAGTTGCCGGAATCATCCAGCGTCGCCATCGAACTCGGCCAGATCGTCAGCGCCGCGCTCGCCAATAACCCGCTGTTCTTTTCCAGCGTGCTGCCGCTGCGCATCCTGGCGCCATACTTCAACAGTTACGCCGGCGGCGAGCACTACGGCCTGCATATCGACGGCGCCGTGCGCCAGCAGCGGGGCGGCTTGCCACCGATCCGCGCCGATGTCTCGACGACCGTGTTCCTGTCCGATCCCGACGATTACGACGGTGGCGAACTGGTCGTGGTCGATGCGTACGGCACGCATGACGTGAAATTGCCGGCCGGGGACGCCATCATTTATCCGTCCGGCAGCCTGCACCGCGTCGAGCCGGTGACGCGCGGCGAGCGCGTGTGCTCGTTTCTGTGGACCCAGAGCATGGTGCGCGACGATACCCGCCGCGCCATGCTGTTCGAGCTCGATACGCACATCCAGAGCCTGCGCCAGCAACACGGCGACAGCCCGGCCATCGTCGGTCTGACCGGGCATTATCACAATCTGTTGCGCCAGTGGGCCGAGGTGTAAGATCCCCGCGAAGGCTGGGATCCATAGCACCGATGCAGCACCTTGGGGCGCGCTCTGCTTTATCTCGTCAATGTGCCATGGATCACCTTCGGAAGCAGCCATCCATCCTTTGCTCGCATACTTGATTGCACGCTGTACGCATGTTGTGACGTGCTATGGATTCCCGCCTGCGCGGGAAGTGCTTGCACCTCCCTGCATTCTGGTCTATTCTAATCGAGAATAATTCTCATTTAGATTTAAACCAGGGAGCGCATGATGATTCCAACGATTGGTACTATGACGGGCACGAAGGACACGCTGTTGATCTCGTCCGTCATCCATTTGATGTCGCATTACTGCACGGCGGCCGGCAAGGAAGCGCCGTGCGTCAAACTGGCCTCGTCGATCGAGCGCCACCTGGCGGCCCTGTCGCGCTGCACCGATCTCGATCCGGTCGTGCGCGCCACGTGCGAGGGCCTGGTGGCAAACTGGAGCGATGTTGTCGAAACCGGCGTGTCCGACACCAGCAAGCGCTCGTTCGTGGCCCGCCTGCTGGACGTCGACGGATTCCGTAAAAAGTAGGCGCCTCTGTATAATCGACAGGCAGCCCAGCATTGGCACCTGCCTGTCGATGGCGATGATCGCTGCCAACGGGGCGCCGGAACCATGCTGCTCACGCGCGCCCGCGCAAGCAATCCATCGCCCCTTATTCCTCATGTTTCCTGCTTCCTTGCGCGCCGACTGGTTCGCGCAGCCCCAAAAAAATAGTCTCGCCGGCCTCACCACCGCGTTTGCCCTGGTCCCCGAATGCATCGCCTTTGCGCTGGTGGCGCACCTGAACCCCTTGATGGGTTTGTACGGCGCCTTCATCATCTGCGCAATGACAGCCATTTTCGGCGGCCGCCCCGGCATGATTTCCGGCGCGGCCGGGTCGATGGCGGTGGTCATCGTGGCGCTCGTCGTGCAGCACGGCGTCGACTACCTGCTGGCCACTGTCGTTTTGTCCGGCATCTTCATGGCGCTGTTCGGCCTGCTGCGCCTGGGCAAACTGATTCGCATGGTGCCGCACCCGGTCATGCTGGGTTTCGTCAACGGCCTGGCCATCGTGATTGCCATGGCCCAGCTGGCACAATTTCGTAGTGGCGGGGAATGGCTGCAGGGCACCGCGCTGGGCGTGATGGCAGGGCTGGTGGCGCTGACGATGGCCATCGTCTACCTGCTGCCGCGGGTAACGAAAGCCGTGCCGCCGGCGCTGGTGGCGATTGTCGGCGTCGGCCTGGCCAGTTACTTTCTGCATCTGCCCACCCGCACGCTGGGCGACCTGGCGCAGATCGCCGGCGGCCTGCCCACATGGCACTGGCCGGCGGTGCCGCTGAACCTGCAGACGCTGCACATCATCCTGCCGTACGCGGCGCTGATTGCCCTGGTCGGCCTGCTGGAAACGCTGCTCACTTTCAACCTCACCGATGAACTGACCCAGACCCGCGGTGCGCCGAACCGCGAATGCGTCGCGCTGGGTGCAGCCAATATCGTCTCGGGCCTGTTTGGCGGCATGGGCGGCTGCGCCATGATCGGCCAGACCATGATCAATCTGAGCTCCGGCGGGCGCACGCGCTTGTCGGGCGTCGTCAGCGGCGTGATGATCCTGCTGTTTATTTTGTTTCTGGCGCCGCTGATTGAAAAGATTCCGCTCGCTGCGCTGGTGGGCGTGATGTTTGTGGTGGCGCTGGAAACGTTTGCGTGGGGTTCGCTGCGTGTGCTGGGCAAGGTGCCGCGGAGCGATGCGCTGGTGATCGTTGCCGTCACCGTCATCACCGTGTTCACCGACCTGGCGATGGCGGTGCTGTGCGGGATCGTGATTGCCGCGCTCAATTTCGCCTGGCAGCATGCCCGCGACATGCGTGCCGACATCGACGACACCGTGCCCGGGGAGCGTACGTATGGTCTCCACGGCACGCTGTTTTTTGCGTCCAGCGCGCAGTTTCTGGCGCTGTTCCAGATCGATGCCGACCCCGCGCACGTAGCGCTCGATTGTCGCCATCTGCACCTGGCCGACCATTCCGCCATTGCCGCGATGGACACGCTGAGCCAGCGTTATCGCACGGCCGGCAAACAGCTGACATTGCTGCATCTGTCGCCCCGCAACCAGGCATTGTTGCTGCGGGCCGGCCACGCAGGCATCATGGCGCCGGCAAGCGCCCGGCCAGTGGCGGCGTGACCAGAGGCACATGCAGCGTGAAGCGCGCGCCGCCCGATGCGGCGTTGGCGGCGCCGATGCGCCAGCCATGCTGCTGCGCCAGCGCGTGGGCCAGCGCCAGGCCCAGTCCCACTCCCGGTACCGTGGCGCGTGCCACGGCGCCGCGGTAAAAGCGTTCAAACAAAAACGGCAGCTCGGCCGGATCGATGCCGGGGCCCTGGTCGGCCACCGTGATTCCGAGTCCGGCGCCGTCCTGCGCCATGGTGACCGTGACCTGCCGGCCTGGCGGTGAAAATTTCACGGCGTTGTCGATCAGGTTGGTCAGCACCAGCGTGGCCGGCGCCAGCGGGATCTGGAGCGCGAGGTCCGGTGCAGCGTGCAGCGTGATGGCCACGTCTTTTTCCAGCGCCGCCGGCAGTGCGCGGCGCACGCAGTCGGCCACCAGCGTCGCGGCGTCTGCGGACGCGGAAGGGCCGCTGTTTTCGCCCGCATCGAAGCGTGCAATCAGCAGCAATTCTTCCACCAGCCCAGTGAGGTGCTGCACTTCGTCGAGGCACGAGCGCAGCGTTTCGACATACTCGGCTTCCGCGCGCGGACGGCGCAGCGTCACTTCAATTTCAGTGCGCAGGCGCGACATCGGCGAGCGCAGTTCGTGCGACGCGTCGGCGGTAAAGCGGCGCTGCATGTCGAACGCGTGCTCGAGGCGGTCCAGCATCGCGTTCAGCGTGCCGGCCAGGTGGCCCATTTCATCGTCGGTGCCGGGGTGGGGCAGCCGCTCGTGCAGACTGGCTTCGCCGATGCGGTGGGCCTGGTCCACCATGCCGTCGATGGCGTGCAGCGTGCCGCGCGTGAGGCGCGCGCCCGCGTAACCGAGCGTGGCCAGCAGCGCAGCGGCCATGGTGCCAAACAGCAGCGCCGCGGCCTGCATCAGATGGTCGATGTCGTCGAGCGAACCGGCCACTTGCACGGCCAGCAGCTGGCCACCGGCGCGCACCGGCACCGTCACCATGCGCAGCGGTTCTTCGCGCGCATCGGGCAGCGTGTCGAACAGCGGCACGCCATCTGCCAGGCGGGCCAGCAGCGCGGGCGGTGCAGGCAGCGTGGCCACATTCAGGTTGGCACTGCGCGCCAGCACCGTTCCGCGCGCATCGATGATCTGCACCAGACGGTCGAGCCGCGCCAGCGATGGCGGCGTGTTGTCCGGCCCGCTATCGTGCACGGTGACCGGGCCGCGGCCATCGGCCAGCATCACGGTTTCGTTTTCGGCCAGCGCCAGCAGCGCCGCATCGAGCTGGCCGTTGACGGCGCGCGACAGTTGCCACCAGCCCGCTGCCGCAGCGCTGCTGACAATCACCACCACCGCGCCCAGGTGGGCCAGCATCAGGCGCCGGCGCAGGCTAAGCATCGTGGTTGCCATCGACGTGGGCGCGCAGGCGAAAGCCGCGTCCGCGCACGGTTTCAATCAGCACGGCGCGGCCCGGCGTATCGATTTTGCGGCGCATGTTTTTCATGTGGACGTCGATCAGGTTGTCGATGGCAATCAGGTCGGCCTGCCAGACCTGTTCGGCGAGCTGCAAACGGGTGACCACCTGGCCGGCATGGTGCACCAAAAACACCAGGATGGCATATTCCTTCGGCGTCAGGCTGACAGCCTGCCCGGCGCGCGCGACCGCGTGGGTTTGTACATCGATGTCCAGATCGGCAATCCGTAAAGCGGCCGGATTCTCGGCGGGCAGGCCGAAACCGGTGCGGCGCAGCTGCGCTCGTACGCGCGCCAGCAGTTCGTCGAACGCGAACGGTTTCACCAGATAGTCGTCGGCGCCGGCATTCAGGCCAGCGATGCGGTCGGACACCGCGTCGCGCGCGGTCAGCATCAAGATGGGCACGCGCACGCCGGCGCGCCGCCACGCAGCGCACAGTTCCGCGCCGCTGTTCCCGGGCAGCATCCAGTCGAGGATGACCAGGTCGGTGCGCGCATCGAGCAGCGTTTCGGCCTGTTCGGCGCTGTGCGCCACGGCCAGCGCGAAGCCTTCTTCCTCGAGGCCGCGCACCAGCAGCCGGGCGGCTTTTTGGTCGTCTTCCACCAGCAAAATCGTCATCGCGCGCTTCTCCTGGCGGCAAGTATAACAGCGCCGCAACAGCTTGTTTCTGAAGAACAATTCAGGATGCGCCACGGTGAATTTGCCTACCATGGCGGCACGCGGCGGCACGTCCAGGATGCGACGTGCGCCCATCGCAACAGGAGAATGCCATGACAAAACAACAGACCAGGAACCGCGCTGCCCAGTGGGCCGCAGCAAGCGCCATGGGCGCCGTCGCGCTCGGCCTGTCCGGCTGGGGCATGCACACACTGCATGCCGGCGAAACCGCGGCCCCGGCGGCAGCATCGCCCGTGCTGCGCCATGAAGGTGCGCGCCTGGTGGTGCCACCCGGTTCGGCGTTGCGAAGCAGTGTGCAGGTCGCTCCGGTCACGCGCGGGGACGTGGACGTGCCGTTCACGCTGCCGGCTGTCGTTGAAGCCGAACCAGGCCGGGTGGCCAAGGTGCTGACGCCGCTGACGGGGCGCATCGTCAGCGTCAACAAGCACCTGGGCGACACCGTCAGGGCCGGCGACGTCTTGTTCACCATCGACGCACCCGACCTGGCGCAGGCGGCCGCCGATGCCGCCAAAGCCGATGCGGCGCTGGTGCTGGCGCAGCGCAACCTGGAGCGTCAGGTGGCGCTCGATGCTGCCGATATCGCCAGCAAGCGCGATCTGGAGCAGGCCCGCAACGATGCCAGCCAGGCGGCCAGCGAAGCGGCGCGTGCGTCTGCCCGCCTGGTGCAGCTG
>JALYUM010000045.1 GCA_030853745.1 Pseudomonadota bacterium
CGTTGACAACCACCCAGTGCGGCGCCCGCTCGCGCGTCAGCCGATAGGTGGAAATGAGCACCAGCGGAATGCCGCCATGCGCGTAGCACCGCGTCTATTCGGCGGTGCCGGCCACGCGGTGGTGCACGGGAATACCGGCGTCCAGCACCTGACGGACGAAATCGTCGTGCACCAGCGTGATGACGTCGCGCTTTTGTTCACTGCGCACCGATTCGCGAACAGCACGCCGTCGCCATTGACATAAATCTCGGTGGGAAAGCCGCGGCGGTGCGCAGCCAACGCCAGCCCGTACGGCCCGCAGCCGCCGTGGCCGGCCGTCATGTAGATCGTCGTCGCCTCACGCCACAGCTGCAGTTCAAGGGTGCGGTCGAGGACCAGGGACCGGTCGAACGCTTCATCGCCACCATCAGGCACGACGCGCCGCAGGTAAAACCCAGCGTCTGGCGATAGTAGGTGGTGCGCGCGAGCTCGGGCAGCAGGTGCGTGGCCAGCGATTTCCCGAAGCGCAGCGCATCCATGCCGTCGTCGTAATATGCGGCGTGTTCGCCAAACTGGGTATAGCCGGCACCGGCAAACAGGCGCTGCGATGCGGTATTGTCCTTGCGGATTTCCAGTCTGATGGCCATGCAGTTGTGCGCCAGCGCCAGCGTTTCAGCGGCGTCGAGCAAGCCGGCGGCGACACCCTGCCCCAAATAATCTGGCGCTGTCGCAAGTGACTACACCCGTGCCAGCGAGACGCCGCTGCGGAACAGCACGGTGATATAGCCACGCAAAGCACCGTCCACGTCGTCGACCAGCGTTACCGAATTGCCTTCGGTAAGCAGGTGGCGAAAACTACGTGCGCTGAGACGGTCGGAACTGAAACTGTGTTCTTCGATAGCCATCAGAGCGGCGATATCGTCCGGCGTCGCTTCCCGGATATACCCGGCGGGTGCCGGTTGGTTGACCATATTTACTTTCGTCGTTGCGCGATTGTCTGCAAGACCAATCGTACACAGCGCGTCGTAAAAATTTTGTCAAGAACGGAGCCTGGCGCGTAAACGCCGTGTCAATGCACCCCGCTTCACGCAAGGTTCAGGCACCCCCGATTCGCGTAGCGTGCGCCCGATGCGGTGCCCGTGCAATCCGGATTACAACGCTTCCCACTCGTCGGCCTTGTTCCGTGCCCGCGCGTTCGCCAGTGCGGCAGGGGTTGTGCGCAGCGCGGGTGACGGGCGCGCCAGGCCACGGGGCGGCGTGACAGACGCTGCAGGCGTGGCCCGCGCCGGAGCGTTCAGTTTGAACATGCCTACCACTTGCGCCAGTTGCGCGGCCTGGTCCTGCATCGAGCCGGCGGCGGCCGCTGCTTCTTCCACCAGCGCGGCGTTCTGCTGGGTGACCTGGTCCATCTGGCCGATGGCCTGGTTCACCTGCTCGATGCCGCCGGTCTGTTCCTGGGTGGCGTGGGTGATTTCGGCCATGATGTCGGTCACGCGGCGGATGCTTGTGACCACTTCTTCCATCGTGGCGCCGGCGCGGTCGACCAGTTTGGTGCCCACTTCGACCTGCTCGACCGAGGCGCCGATGAGCTCCTTGATTTCCTTGGCCGCTGCTGCCGAACGCTGGGCCAGCGTACGCACTTCGGACGCCACCACCGCAAACCCGCGGCCCTGCTCACCCGCACGCGCCGCTTCAACTGCTGCATTCAGGGCGAGAATGTTGGTCTGGAACGCGATGCCATCGATGACCGCGATGATGTCCACAATCTTGCTCGATGCAGCGTTGATCGCGCCCATCGTGTCGATGACCTGGCTGACCACGGCGCCGCCCTGCACAGCCACGTCGGAGGCGTTGATGGACAGCGTGTTGGCCTGGCGCGCGTTGTCAGCGTTGTTGCGCACGGTGGTGGTCAGTTCTTCCATCGAGGCGGCGGTTTCTTCCAGCGCCCCGGCCTGCTCCTCGGTGCGGGCCGACAGGTCGAGGTTGCCGGCCAAAATTTCGGTCGAGCCGGTAGCGATGCTGTCGGTGCCATTGCGCACCTGGCTGACGATTTTCACCAGGTTGTCGTTCATGTGGCGCAGGCTGCGCAGCAACGCGCCGGTTTCGTCCTGGCTATCGGTATCGATGGTGCGGGTCAGGTCGCCGCTGGCCACGGTTTCGGCCAATTCCACCGCGGCGCGGATCGGACCGGTGATGCCGGTAGTAAGCAGCCACGACAGGATCGCGCCGAGCACCACGGCGCCGGCGGTCAGCGCGGTGATGATGGCCGTGCTGCGGGTGGCGGTGGCGTCGATGGCCTTGGCGGTCGCGTCGATGCTCGCATGCTGCATCTCCACCAGCTCCTGCAACAGCTCCTGGTACAGCTTGGCGGCTGGCGTGAACTTTGCGTCCAGCTGGCGCGCCGCTTCTTCTTCATCGCCGGCGGACTTGGCCTTGACGGCGCCGTCGCGCGAGGCCGAGTAGAGCTTGCGCTGCTCGAGGATCTTCGCGAACAGTGCTTTCTCGGCCTCGCCTTCGATCAGCGGCTCGATCTGCTTGAGCAGCTCGGCTGCCCGCTTCACCGACGCAGCTGCGTCGTCCTTGAAATAAGGGCCAAGGGCGGGGTCGGTGCTTTTGACAATCGCGGCGGTGCGGCGGATCGATGCGAAATTCAGGCTGTACCAGTCGGTGATCGCGCGCTCCTTGGTCAGCGGCACGGACATCATGGCGCGGGTGGCGTCGGCCACTTCGTTCAGGCGCCAGATGCCGGCAACAGCGATCAGCACCGTCATGGCGAGAATCAGCGCAAAGCCCATTCCCAGGCGCTTGCCGATTTTGATATTCGAGATAAAGCTCATGACAGCATTCCTTGTGGTGGATAAGTGGCGGCCTGGCATGCGTGCAACAAGCAACGACGGCGCAGGTGAAACAGCGGCCGGCAAAAGCAAGATTTTATAATTGTTTCCACATGGAAAGCTACTAAAAGTTTGGGTAGCCGATCGTTGAGAGCAGTGTGCTATCGCTGTGGATTCAGCTGGTCGCAAGTGCACGTCCTCTGGTTGCCCCCTATTTTTTACACCGCGTTTAGATTTCTGGCCCACCTTTTTAGAAATTTTTTACGGCTTGTTCGATAACCTGAATGCCTTCTCATCGAATGATTCAGGGAGTCGATATGCATGCAGGCCGCTCAAGCAAAGGTGTCAACCGGCGCCTCGCCCGTTTCCAGTCAAGCAGCGCACCAGAACCGCATTGCGTGATGCATCTGACGGTCGACGCCAGCGCCATCACCACCTTGCGCCAACTGGTGATGCGCTTTTGCGGCGACGCCATGGAATTCATGCGCGTGGCCGTCTGCAGCGACACCCGCAAGGCAAAAGTATGGCTCTGCATCAGCGCATCGATGACCGGTGCGGTGATGGACCTGATCCTCTCCCGCCTCCCTGCGGCCGAATTTGGCCGCGTCAAGAATCAAACCATTGTTTAACCTGTTTTTCACCCACGCAAAAGAAAGTCGTCTCATGAAAAAACTGTTGTTGGCCAGCGCTCTCGCTGCATTGTTTTCGGCGTCGTTCGGCGCCACTTGCGCCCATGCCGAAGAAACCGCCGCGCCTGCCAAACCGGATAACGACGTCAGCTACAACGCTGCCATCACGTCCGACTACCGTTATCGCGGCATCTCGCAAACGCGCTTGCAGCCGGCCGTATCGGGCGGTGCCGACTATGTCAATAACCCCACCGGCTTCTATGTCGGCACCTGGCTGTCCTCCATCAAATGGACCAGGGATGCTGGCGGCGGCGGAGACGTCGAATGGGATATCTACGCCGGCAAGCGCGGCGCCATTACCACCGATGTCAGTTACGACGTGGGCGTGTTGACCTATGTATATCCATCGAACGGTTTGTCTGGCGTCCCAGGTTTTGTCAGCGCAAATACGACGGAAGTGTATGGCCAGCTCGCTTACGGTCCTGCCACCATCAAGTACTCGCACGCTTTGACGAACCTGTTCGGTTTCGTCGACAGCAAGAACAGCGGCTACCTGGATATCAGCGCAAATATCGATGCCGGAAATGGCGTCACCGCCAACCTGCACGTGGGCCACCAGGAAGTAAAAAATGCGTCGGCATCGAGTTACACAGACTGGAAAATCGGCGCCACCAGGGATTTCGGTGTCGTCACCGGCGCCCTGGCCGTGATTGGCACGAACGCCAATCAAAGCGCGTACGCATCGCCTGCAAATGGCAAGTTCCTGGGCAAAACCGCGCTGCTGCTGACAGTCAGCAAAACTTTCTAAAGTTCGCCATCTGGCAACGATGAGCCGTCGCCCCGACGCACGTCGGGGTCCATTCTGACGTTCCACCACATTGCAGCTTCCCCTGCTACGACCAATTGGCATTGATCACGACGGGGACGCCGAGTCTTTCGTCGGGACGACGGGTATTGGCGGGCCAATAGCCATCGTTTTTTACACCGCGTTTACGCCACGACACCAAGTCTTTATAAATTTTTTAGACTTTTCTCGCTAACCTTCACCTGTTAAAAACACACCTGAATGAGGGTCTGAATGGACATTGTATTTATCGGGGCGATCATCGCCTTTGCCGCCATTACCTGCGCTTTTGCAGTGGGCTGCGCCAAATTGGGAGGCGACACAAAATGAGCCTCTTTTACATGATCGGCGCGATCGCCGCAGCCGGCTTGCTGGTCTATCTGCTGATCGCTCTTTTGAAAGCGGAGAATCTGTGATGACGATGCAATCGCTTGTTTTACTGGCCGTCTTCCTGGTCGTCCTGCTGGCCCTCGCCTATCCGCTCGGGATCGTCCTGACGCGGGTCGGAAACGGTACCGCCATTCCCGGCCTCACATGGATGGGAAGTATTGAAAGACTGTTCTACAAAATGGCCGGTGTCAAAGCCGATGCAGGACAGGACTGGAAATCGTACGCCATCGCCCTGGTGGTGTTCAATACGCTCGGCGCGCTGTTCGTGTATGCCATCCAGCGCGTCCAGCTGTGGCTGCCGTTGAATCCGCAAGGCCTGGGCAATATCAGCCCGGATTCGTCGTTCAATACCGCTGTCAGCTTCGTGGCCAATACAAACTGGCAGGGCTACAGCGGCGAACAGACCATGAGCTACCTGAGCCAGATGCTGGCCCTCACCGGCCAGAACTTCTTCTCGGCTGCCACCGGCATGGCCGTCGCCTATGCGCTGGTGCGCGGTTTCAGCTCCAGGTCGGTGAAATCCATCGGCAACTTCTGGGTCGACATGACCCGCTCGACCTTGTATGTGCTGCTACCGCTGTCGGTGCTTTTCGCGGTGGTACTGATGGGCCAGGGCGTGATCCAGAATTTCTCTGCGTATAAAGATATCACGCTGGTCGAGCCGATCACGTATTCGCAGCCGAAGAAAGATGCGAACGATCAGCCAATCATGGACGCCAAGGGCCAGCCAGTCACGGAAACCCTCACCGCCACGACGCAATCGATCGCCATGGGTCCGGTCGCCTCGCAGGAAGCTATCAAACTGCTGGGCACGAACGGCGGCGGTTTCTTCAACGCCAATTCGGCGCACCCCTACGAAAACCCGACCGCGCTGTCGAATTTCCTGCAGATGCTGGCGATCTTCCTGATCCCGGCCGGCCTGTGCTTCGCGTTCGGCAGGATGGTGGGCGACATCCGCCAGGGCTGGGCGATTCTCTCAGCCATGACGCTGATCTTCGTCGTCGCCACCGCGGTCGTCCTCGGCGCCGAGCAGCAGGCCCACCCTGCCCTGCATGCGATGGGCATCGACCAGGTGGCCAGCGCCACGCAGGCCGGCGGCAATATGGAAGGCAAGGAAACGCGCTTCGGCATCAGCGCCTCGGCCTTGTTCGCGGCAGTGACTACGGCAGCATCCTGCGGCGCCGTGAATGCGATGCACGACTCCTTTACGCCGATTGGCGGCATGGTGCCGATGCTGCTGATTCAGTTCGGCGAAGTGATCTTCGGCGGCGTCGGTTCGGGCCTGTACGGCATGCTCATTTTCGCGATCATGGCAGTGTTCATTGCAGGCTTGATGATCGGCCGCACGCCGGAATACCTGGGCAAGAAAATCCAGGCATACGAAATGAAGATGACATCGATCGCGATCCTTGTCACGCCGACGCTGGTACTCACCGGTACGGCCATTGCCGTGATGCTCGACGTAGGCAAAGCCGGCATGGCCAACCCCGGCGCGCACGGTTTCTCCGAAATTTTGTATGCCTTCAGTTCGGCGGCGAACAACAACGGCAGCGCATTTGCCGGCCTGTCTGCGAATACGCCGTTCTACAACACGATGCTCGCGATTGCCATGTGGTTTGGCCGCTTTGCGATGATCGTGCCGATTCTGGCCATCGCCGGTTCGCTCGCCGGCAAGCAGCGCCTCGAGGCCAACGCCGGCACGATGCCGACGCACGGTCCGATGTTTGTCGGCCTGTTGATCGGTGTCGTCGTGCTGGTCGGTGTACTGAACTATGTCCCGGCGCTGGCGCTCGGTCCCGTGATCGAACACTTGCAGCTGTTTGCGAAGTAAGGAGAAAAAGATGTCCAACCCCACCCTTGTTCGGGCCAGTAAAAACCTGACGCTGTTCGATGCAGCCCTGCTCGGCCCCGCCGTTCTCGACGCGTTCAAAAAGCTGAACCCGCGCACGCAGTTGCGTAGTCCCGTGATGTTTGTCGTCTTCATCGGCAGCATCATCACATCGCTGCTGTTCGTGCAGTCGCTGTTTGGCCAGAGCGAAGAATCGTCCGGTTTTATCCTCGCGATCAGCATCTGGCTGTGGTTCACGGTCTTGTTTGCCAACTTCGCCGAAGCACTGGCGGAAGGCCGCAGCAAGGCCCAGGCCGCGTCGCTGCGCAATCTGAAGCAGGCGTCGATGGCCAAGAAACTGGCCTCGCCACAGCACGGCACCACGTGGCTGCCAGTCACCGCCAACGATCTGCGCAAAGGTAATTTCATCCTCGTCGAAGCCGGGGACGTGATCGCCATCGACGGCGAAGTGGTGCAAGGCGTGGCCTCGGTCGACGAGAGCGCCATCACCGGCGAATCGGCCCCGGTCATCCGTGAATCCGGCGGCGATTTTTCAGCTGTCACCGGCGGCACCCGCGTGCTGTCCGACTGGCTGGTCGTCAAAGTGTCCGTCAACCCTGGCGAGACTTTCCTCGACCGCATGATCGCCATGGTCGAAGGCGCCAAGCGTCAGAAAACGCCGAATGAAATCGCGCTGACCATTTTGCTGGTCGCCCTGACCATCATCTTTTTGATCGTCACCGTGACGCTGCTGCCATTCTCCCTGTTCGCAGTCGATGCGGCCAAATCCGGCGTGCCGGTCTCGATCACGGTGCTGATCGCGCTGCTGGTCTGCCTGATTCCGACGACCATCGGCGGCTTGCTGTCGGCGATTGGCGTGGCTGGTATGAGCCGCATGATGCAGGCGAATGTCATCGCAACCTCCGGACGTGCGGTGGAAGCCGCCGGCGACGTCGACGTGCTGCTGCTCGATAAAACCGGCACCATCACGCTGGGCAATCGCCAGGCGTCCGCGTTCTTCCCTGCCGCCGGCGTGACCGAGGAACAGCTGGCCGACGTGGCGCAACTGGCCTCGCTCGCCGACGAAACACCGGAAGGCCGCTCGATCGTGGTCCTGGCCAAACAGCGTTTCAATATCCGCGAACGCGAGATGGCGGCATTGAATGCGGTGTTCATCCCGTTCTCGGCCAACACCCGCATGAGTGGTGCCGACATGGTGCATGGGACAACTGAGCGTTCGGTACGTAAAGGCGCCGCTGACGCTGTAAAACGTCACGTGGAGGCGATGGGCATGCCGTATCCGGCCGACGTGGCACGCGCTGTCGACGATGTATCGCGCCGCGGCAGCACGCCGCTGGTCGTGGCCGATGGTGGCCAGGTGATGGGTGTCGTCGAACTGAAGGACATCGTCAAAGGCGGCATCAAGGAAAGGTTCGCCGAACTGCGCCGCATGGGCATCAAGACGGTCATGATCACGGGCGACAACAAGGTGACGGCTGCCGCAATTGCCGCCGAAGCGGGCGTCGACGATTTCTTTGCCGAGGCGACACCGGAAGCCAAGCTGAAACTGATCCGCGGTTATCAGGCTGAAGGTCGCCTCGTGGCGATGACCGGCGACGGCATCAACGATGCACCGGCGCTGGCCCAGGCCGACGTGGCAGTGGCCATGAATTCGGGGACCCAGGCCGCGAAGGAAGCCGGCAATATGGTCGATCTGGATTCAAATCCGACCAAGCTGCTGGAGATTGTCGAAATTGGCAAACAGATGCTGATGACCCGCGGTTCGCTGACGACGTTCTCGATCTCGAACGACATCGCCAAGTATTTCGCCATCATCCCGGCCGCGTTTGTGGGCACCTATCCGCAGTTGAAGGCGCTCGACATCATGCACCTGACCAGCGCGTCGTCAGCCATCATGTCGGCCGTGATTTTCAACGCGCTGATCATCGTCGTGCTGATCCCGCTGGCACTGAAAGGCGTGCAGTACCGCGCCATCGGTGCGGCAGCACTGCTGCGCCGTAACCTGCTCGTGTACGGCCTGGGCGGGATTATTTTACCGTTCATCGGCATCAAGCTGATCGACATGGTGCTGGCCGCACTGAACCTCGCTTAAGGAACCATCATGCTCAATCAACTCCGTCCTGCCGTAGTTTTGTTCGGCGCCCTGACCCTGGTCTGCGGCGTGCTCTATCCACTGGCCGTCACCGGCATCGGCAGCGTCGCCTTCCCTTCCCAGGTGAATGGCAGCCTGATCGAACGCCATGGCAAAGTGGTCGGCTCCACGCTGATCGGCCAGGCGTTTTCGGCGCCGCAGTATTTCTGGGGCCGCCCATCGGCAACGGCGCCAATGGCGAATAACGCAGCCGGATCCAGTGGCGCCAACCAGGGCTCCACCAACCCGGCGCTGATCGATGCGGTCAAAGCGCGCGTCGATGCATTGAAGGCTGCCGACCCTGCCAACACCATGGCCATTCCGGTCGACCTGGTGACGGCGTCGGCCAGCGGTCTCGATCCGGAGATCAGCGTCGCCGCCGCGATTTACCAGATCAACCGGGTGGCACAAGCGCGCACATTATCGCGTGACAGCGTCGTCGCCCTCGTCAACGCCAACACGTCGCCCCAGTATTTCGGCTTTTTCGGCGAAGCCCGGGTCAACGTTCTACAGCTGAATCTGGCGCTTGACGCGGAAGCCGTGCACACTCGCTAGATGGCTACGTATAACGACGAACGACGGCAGGATCCGGATGCGCTGCTTGCCAATGTGCAGGCGGCCGAGCGGCGCGCCGCGCGCGGGAAACTGCGTATTTATTTCGGCGCGTCGGCAGGCGTCGGCAAAACGTTTGCCATGCTGGCGGCGGCGCGCAAGCTGCAGGCGGATGGCATGGCGCTGGTGGTTGGCGTCGTCGAAACGCATGGCCGCAGCGAGACTGCCGCCATGCTCGACGGCCTTGTCGTGCTGCCGCTGAAATCGATCGATTATCGTGGCAAGACCCTCCGTGAATTCGACATCGATGCCGCACTGGCGCTGGCGCCGCCGCTGATCCTGATGGACGAACTGGCGCATTCGAACGCGCCCGGCTCGCGCCATCCGAAGCGGTGGCAGGATGTCGAAGAACTACTCGACGCCGGCATCGACGTGTTCTCCACCGTGAACGTGCAGCACCTGGAAAGCCTGAACGATGTCGTCGGCGGCATCACCGGCGTCAAGGTGGCGGAAACCGTGCCGGACACCGTGTTCGATCAGGCCGATGAAGTGGTCCTGGTCGACATCCCCGCCGATGAATTGCTGGCGCGTTTAAACAGCGGCAAGGTGTACCAGGAACAGCAAGCTGCACGCGCGTCGAAAAATTTTTTCCGCAAGGGTAACCTGATCGCACTGCGCGAACTGGCCCTGCGCCGCACCGCCGACCGCATTGACGACGATGTGCGCGCCTACCGCGTCGAACAATCCATCGACACCATCTGGAAGACCGGCGCCGCGCTGCTGGCCTGCGTGGGACCGCGCTGCGGCGACCATGTGGTGCGCAGCACGGCGCGCCTCGCCGGCCAGCTTGGCACCGGCTGGCACGCCATTTATATCGAAACGCCCGCGCTGCAGCACCTGCCTGCGCGCCAGCGCGAACAGATTCTCACCACGCTGAAACTTGCCGAAGACCTGGGCGCCACCACCGCAGTGCTGTCAAGCAGCGACATCGCGCAGGCCACGGTCGACTACGCGCGCAGCCATAATCTGTCGAAAATTGCGCTCGGCCGCGGCCAGCGCACATGGCCGTGGCGCCCGGCGCAGCGGCGCCGCATCGCAGAACACGCCCCCGACATCGACCTGATTGAAATTGGCGACGCCGTCAATATGGCGCCCGCAGAAAAGCCCGCCGCTGCGGACGCGCGCGACACCGCCGCCTCCCTGCGGCGCAGCAGGCAGCGGGCATTCGGGTACGCAGCCGCGGCCCTGGCCAGCATCGCCACCGCCCTCGTCGCAACACCGCTGGTGCCCTACCTCGACCTGGCCAATATTGCGATGCTGTTCCTGCTGGTGGTGCTGCTGGTGGCCGTGCGTTTCGGGCGCGGGCCGTCGGTACTGGCCACCTGCGTGGGCGTCGCGAGTTTCGATTTCTTTTTCGTCACGCCGCGTTTTACGTTTGCCGTGTCCGATTTCCAGTACGTGATCA
Organism: Pseudomonadota bacterium; assembly: GCA_030853745.1. GTDB lineage: Bacteria > Pseudomonadota > Gammaproteobacteria > Burkholderiales > Burkholderiaceae_D > JALYUM01. The sequence continues at coordinate 10,674 of JALYUM010000045.1, forward strand.
CGTTTATCGTGATGCTGGCCGTGGGCCTGATTACCGGCCACCTGACCGCGAACCTGCGCTTTCAGGCGCGCGTGGCGGCGCAGCGCGAAGCACGGGCGCGCGCGCTGTACGAGTTTGCGCGCGAGCTGTCCGGGGTGCTGCAGACCGAGCAGATTTTCGAAACCACCCGCGCCGTCATCCAGCGCGCCTTCAAGGCACAGGCAGTAATGCTGGTGCCAGACGAACAGGGGCGCCTGCAGCCGCCGGCGCCAGGCCTGACACTCGACCTTGGCATTGCGCAGTGGGCGTTCGACAACGCGACCAGCGCGGGCATCGGCACCGACACGCTGCCGTCTTCGCCGGTGTTCTACCTGCCGCTGGTGGCGCCGATGCGCACGCGCGGCATCCTGGCCATTGCACCGGATCAGGCGCGCTGGCTGCTGATTCCCGAGCAGCGCCAGCAACTCGACACCTTTGCCGCACTGGCCGCCATTGCGCTGGAGCGCGTCCACTACATCGACGTGGCGCAAAACGCGCTGGTCAACATGGAAACCGAGCGCCTGCGCAACTCGCTGCTGGCGGCGCTGTCGCACGACCTGCGCACGCCTTTGACCACGCTGGTTGGCGTGTCGGAATCGCTGGCCAGTTCCAGGCCCGCGCTGGCACCGGGCCAGCTGGACATGGCGCGCGATCTGCATGATGAAGCGCTGCGCATGAGCGCGCTGGTAAGCAATCTGCTCGACATGGCGCGCATCCAGAGCGGTGAAGTGACGTTCAACCTGCAGTGGCACGACCTGGAAGAAGTGGTGGGCAGCGCGCTGCGCATCTGCGCCAGACAACTCCAGGCGCACCACGTCGTCACCCAGCTGGCGCCGGGCCTGCCGCTGTTGCTGTTCGACGCGGTGCTGATTGAACGGGTGCTGTGCAACCTGCTGGAAAACGCCGGCAAATACACGCCGCCAGGGTCGACCATCGTGATTGCCGCGCAGCCGTTCGGCGCATGGGTCAACGTGACCGTGTACGATGACGGCCCCGGCCTCCCGCCCGGCAAGGAGGACGTGTTGTTTGAAAAATTCACCCGCGGCGAACGCGAATCGGCCAAGCCGGGCGTGGGCCTCGGGCTGGCCATCTGCCGCGCAATTATCGAAGCGCACGGCGGCACCATCCGCACCTGCCCGTCGCCCGGTGGCGGCGCCGGCTTTGTCTTCGCCCTGCCACGCGGGACGCCGCCGGAAGCTGTTCCTGCCCTGATCGAGAACCTGCATGACTGACTCCGCCCCCACCGCCCTGCTGGTCGAAGACGAACCGCAGATCCGCCGCTTCGTGCGCGCCGCCCTCGAAGAAGAAGGCTGGCAGGTACACGAGGCGGCGACGCTGCAGCGCGGCCTGATCGACGCCGGCACGCGCACGCCCGACCTGATCGTGCTCGATCTGGGCCTGCCCGACGGGGACGGCATTGATTTCATTACCGACGTGCGCAAATGGTCGCCGGTGCCAATCATCGTGCTGTCGGCGCGGGTACAGGAAGCGGAAAAAATCCGCGCGCTCGACGCCGGCGCCGACGATTATCTGACCAAGCCGTTCGGCGTCGGCGAACTGCAGGCCCGCGTACGCGCCACGCTGCGGCGCCAGCGCAAGGCTGCGGCGCCGCACACCGATGTGGTGCAGTTCGGCGACGTTGCCGTGAATCTGAAGGACCGGCGCGTGTCGAAAGGCGGCGAGAACGTGCACATGACGCCGACGGAATACCGGCTGCTGGCAATCATGGTGGCAAACGCCGGGCGCGTTGTCTCGAACCCCCAGTTGCTGCGCGCGGTGTGGGGCCCGGCGCACGTCGAAAATGGCCACTACCTGCGCATCTACATGGGCCATTTGCGCCACAAACTTGAGGAAGACCCGGCGCAGCCGCGGTACCTGATTACCGAGACTGGCGTGGGGTACCGGCTGCTACTGTCGCACTGACAGCGCTTGCATAGTTGAATGCATCGGCATAATATGCATGCATTGAAGGCATTGAGAGGCGCTGAGATCATGGGAATGTTAACCGTACGCAATTTACCGGACGACGTGCACCGCGCGTTGCGCGTACGCGCCGCGCAGAGTGGACGCAGCACCGAAGCAGAGGTGCGCGAAATCCTGTCGATGGTGGTCAAGCCTGAAGCGCGCGTGCGCATCGGCGATGCCCTCGCAGCGCTGGGCCGCACTGCCGGCCTGTCCAACGAGGATGTCGACAGCCTGGCGCAAGTACGCGACAGGCAGCCCGCCACGCCTTTGAATTTTGAACTTTGAACTTTGAACTTTGAATGATCGTCCTCGATACCAATGTCGTGTCGGAGGCAATGAAGCCGACGCCTGCGCCTGCCGTTCTCGCCTGGTTGAACGACCAGGCCGCTGAAACGCTCTATCTTTCCAGTGTCACGATCGCTGAACTGCTGTTCGGCGTCGGCGCGCTCCCCGATGGCAAGCGCAAAGATTTGCTGGCCGGGGCCGTGAACGGTGTGATGGAACTGTTTCGGGACCGCATACTTCCGTTCGACACCGACGCCGCACGGCACTACGCCAGCCTGGCTGTCAGTGCGCGGACTGCGGGACGCGGCTTTCCGACGCCCGATGGCTATATCGCGGCCATCGCCGTGTCGCGCGGCTTCCTTGTGGCGTCACGCGATACGGCACCGTACGAAGCCGCCGGCGTGACCATCATTAATCCGTGGACGGCCTAACCTGCAGCCCGCCAGCTGCACCTTCCAGCGTTACCGTTTAAGATAGGCGTCCCTTCATTAACCGATCGAGGACACCATGTCAGAACAGCTCACCATCCACACCGCCGACGGCGATTTTCAGTGCTACGTTGCGCGCCCGGCCGCGACTAGTGCGCCGGTCATCGTCATCATCCAGGAAATCTTCGGCGTCAATGAAGGCATCCGCAGCATCGCCGATGGGTATGCTGCCAAGGGCTATATCGCGGTCGCACCGGATATTTTCTGGCGCGCCGAACCGGGCCTAGATTTATCAGAGTCGCAGCCCGACGACGTCGCCAAAGCCTTCGCCATGTACAAGGCCTACGACGTCAGCAAGGGCGTGCAGGATATCGCCGCGACGGTCGCTGCGGCCCGTACGCTGGCCGGCGCTTCCGGCAAAGTGGGCGTCACCGGCTACTGCCTCGGTGGCTTGATGACCTTCCTGTCCGCGGCCGGTACCGATGCCGACGCCTTCGTCGCCTACTACGGTGGCGGCATCGACGGCCAGCTCGACAAAGTCCCGTCGATCAAGCGCCCGTTGCTGGTGCACCTGGCCGGCGCCGACGCCTACATCGGCCCCGATGCACAGGCTGCCATCAAGGCCAGCCTGGCCGGCAAGCCGGACACCGAGGTGCACATTTATCCCGGATGCGATCACGCGTTTGCGCGGCCGAACGGTGGCCATTACGATGCTGCCGCCGCCACGCTGGCGAATGCACGCACCGACGCTTTCCTGCAACAACACCTGGCCTGACCGACGTCTTCTTCACGCTGGCCGTCGCAATCGGCCAGCGCGTTGTCAAGCCAGCTGCAGGCGCCCGGGCGTTCGCTCCCGGCGTGGCGCATCGAGCGCCCTTCCCTGCGCATGCACGACCCCGCCGATATCGCGGCACACCTGTCCCAGAAACGCCAGCAACGCGTGCGTTTCCACGTGCGTGACAATCACGTCGACGCCGGCGTCGCGCGCCAGCGTCAGCGTCAGCAACGGTGCCAGCGTTTCAGGATCGCGGGCCGTGCGTGCGTCGATCCGGATGGCGTGGGGCCGGAACTGGCGCACCACATCGATGGCATCAACCACGGTAGCCGCGCCGAACGCCAGCCGGAAACCGTTGCGCTGGTAATTGTCGGCGACGTAGTTGGCCAGCCACCGGCTGCCCGGTCCGATCGCCGGCAACTGCAGCACGATTTGCGCAAGCGGCAGTTCCAGCGCGTTCAGGATGCGCAGAAATGCATGGCCATGGTTGCTGCTCACGGCGGCCAGCAAGCGGTTGTGAATGCTCAGGTACAAATCGGCCCCGTCCGCCGCTATCGGCTGACGAAAGTAATTGATGGTGTGCAGCAAGCGGCATAGACGGTCGAGCTCGATCGATTCATCGTCGCTTGCCGCCTGGTTCAACAGACGCCAGACCGACAGGCCTTGATCTTCGGGCGACACGCCGCACGCCCGGCCCTCGAAGGCCACTACCTTACTGCCCGCGACCGCGCCGTCGATGCGGTGGATGGCATCGAATGCGCTGGTGAGGGTGCAGGCGAAAAACTGGCCTTGCACGCTGCCATCCTGGGCGCGCCAGATGGCAGCGTGCGGCCGGGGGCCAGTGGGCAGGCGGCCAAGGTAATTATCGACGGCGGCAAAGGATGAGGTAGTTGGCATGGTGGGCACGCAGCGTGGCAGGAGACGCGTGAGTCTAGCGCGCAGCGCCATGATTCCCAACGAAGAAGTGTAGATATGGATAGTCGAAAACAGTTGCGGTTCGTGCCGGTGCGAACAGCGGTTCAAGGTGCCGTACGCTACCTGCAGGGCGCGCGTCGAAGTGCTAAGCTCTTCCAACATTGATTTTTTTATACCTGAACCACTTACTGCTACGGAGAACTTCATGAACATGGATATTGGCATCAGCACTGACGACCGCGCAAAAATGGTCGACGCTCTCTCGGTCGTCCTGGCCGACAGCTACATGCTTTACTTGAAAACCCACAACTTCCACTGGAACGTGACCGGCCCGATGTTCCAGACGCTGCACATCATGTTCGAAGGCCAGTACACGGAACTGTGGAACGCCCTCGACGACATCGCGGAACGCATCCGCGCGCTGGGCCACTTCGCGCCAGGCACGTACAAGCGTTACGTCGAACTGTCGACCATCACGGAAGAAGTGGAAGTGCCGACCGCCAAGGAAATGATCCGTCAACTGGTCGAAGGCCAGGAAGCCGTCATCCGCACCGCGCGCGCAGCCGTGCGCATCGCCGACGCCATCGACGATTTCCCGACCGCCGACATGCTGTCGACACGCATGGAAATCCACGAAAAAAATGCATGGATGCTGCGTGCGTTCCTGGAGCAAGGCGCCGGCCACGTGCAGGGCGAAGCGTCGTCGACCTGATCGGTTGAACCATCCCGGACAGCGCCGCATCGTTGGCCTGCCGGGACGATATATGCATCAGAATGTTTGCATTTTTCCATGACAGCTATGGCACACTATTGTCATTGCCTAATGGAAAAGAAAGCGACAAAACATGACGATGCGCACCCAATGTTTGATGGCCGCCAGCTTGCTGTTCCTGACGCAGGCGGCCTTCGCCGACGACTACGCCGCGGCCTTCAAGGCCAAGCGCTACCAGGACGTCGAACGTATGGCGAATGCCGCGCTGGCAATCGACCCGCGCGACCCGCGCGCACTCCGCGCCAAGGCCGATGCATTGCTATCGACGGCGCCCGATACCCGCCTCGACGAAGCGTTGAAACTTGCCGAGCAATGCGTCGCCGCCCATCCCAAAGAATCGATCTGTCATGAAGCGCTGGGCAATGTGCTGGGCACCAAAGCCCTCAACGCCGGCATTTTCTCGGCGATGGGTTACGCCGGCAAAATCCGCGATGCGTTCCGTACTGCAGTCGATCTCGATCCGGCCAACGTGTCGGCCAAATTTTCCCTCGCACAGTATTATCTGGCCGCACCCGGCATCGTCGGCGGCGGTGTCGATAAAGCGCAGGCGCTGGCCGCCGAGACTGGCAAAACTAACCCGGCCGCTGCCAGCGTATTGCTGGCCATGATCGACGTACAGAACGATGACCTTGGCAAGGCAGAGGGGCGGGCGCTGTCCTTCGCGCCGTCCAAAGTCGACGATCTTGCGAACCAGCAGCGCGACGTGTGGTGGAGCATCGGCCAGTCGTATGTGCAGACCAAAAAATTCACCGATGCGGACCGGGTATTCCGGACCATGCAGACACGCTACCCCGACAGCGAACTGGGCGCCTACGGTCTCGCACGCACCTTGCAGGAACAGGGCCAGCATAGCAACGCCCTGCCCCTGTTTGAACAGGCGACGACACTGGCACCGCGCGCCGTCATCTACTACCGGATGGCGCAGTCGCTACAGGCCACGCACGCCGATGCGACTGCCAGCGCCGCGTACACCAGGGCCCTCGCATTGCGCCCTGCGCTCGGCAAGAAGATGCGGGAAGACGCTGTCAAACAGGTCAAGCTGCTGAAGAACTGAACCACCACCGTTGCCCGCGCGTCTGCCAGACAATCATCAGGCAGACGCACAGCGCCCCGATGGCCGCATAAGCCAGCGCGGACGTGTCCCACTGGTGCAACAACATGCCGCCGGCGACACTGCCGCCAAAGATCGCCAGGTTCCATACCGTTGTCATCATCGACTGGGCGACATCCTGCGCGGCGCCGGCCGCATTTGACAGCGACGTCACGAACAAGGTGGCCACACCGCCGAACGCCAGGCCCCAGATGCCGGTCGCAAAATAGACCGCTGCTGGCGCGGCAGGCCACAGCGCCAGCAGCGCGGCCGCCGCCAGGAACAGCGTCGTGCTGGCCATGACAAGCCGGCGCAGCCATCGGTCCACGAATACGCCGACCAGGAGCAGGCTCACCAACGCGCAGCCGCCGAACAACGCCAGCAGGAAATCGACCCGGTCCGCCAGTTGCGCCAGCGCCGCCACCGGTGCGATGTAGGTGTACAGAATATTGTGTGCCACGACGTACAGCAGCAACATCGTAAGCACCTGCCGCACGCCGGGCAGCACGAACACGCTGGCCACGCCCTGGCGTTGCTGGCCTGGCGACGCGCGCATCGCGGGGAGCTTGATGGCGATCCACACCATCAACAAGGCGGCCAGCGCGCTGAGCAAGCCGAACGCGATGCGCCATCCGCACAGATTGCCGACCCAGGTGCCGGCCGGAACGCCCACCGTCAGGGCCAGCGGCGTGCCCGCCATCGCAATCGCGATCGCCCTGCCTTTCTGCACTGCCGGGACCATGCGCGCCGCGTACCCGACCAGCATCGACCAGGCCAGGCCGGCCGCGACGCCACCGATAAAGCGCGCGCCAAAAATGAGCGGCAAGCTGGTGGAAACAGCGGTGACGGTATTGGCCAGCACGAAGCCGCCCAGCGCCGTCAACAGCAGCGCGCGCCGGCCCACGCCTTGCGTTGCGGCGGCCAGCGGGATGGCGGCGAGTACGGAACCAAGCGCGTAGATGCCGATCAGCTGGCCCATGACCGACTCGGAGCTATGGAGGCTGACGGCAAGTTGCGGCAACAGGCCGGCCGGGAGGACTTCCGTCAGGATGACGACGAAGCTGGCCATCGTCAGGGCCAGCAGCGACGCCAGCGGCAGCTTCGGCGATACAGCAGCAACCGATGCCGGTGGCGCCAGGGTTTCAACAGTCATGGAACAGTGCCTTATCCGGCGACGGTGACGCGGGCGCCGGCAGCATCCGACGCGATGATCGCGTCGATCACGGCATGCATGTTGACGGCGTCGGCGAATGTGGGCGCCAGTTGCGTGCCGTCGCGCACATCGCGCGCATACGCCGCGTACAGGTGAGCGAGTTCCGCGACGCTGCCGGCAAGCGTCTCATCGGGCAGCCAGCGGTATTGCGCCGGCACCGGCAGAATCTGCAAAGGCTGCGCATCGCCGCGCGCGCCTTCGACGACGTTTTCCGAAGGGCCGAAACTGGTGGCATTCGTGATGCGCAGGTCGCCTTCGGTGCCGGTCAGGTCGATCTGCACGCCAAAATTATTGCGCTTCCCCGCCTCCAGCTGGACAGTGAGTACCGCGCCATTAGCGAAGGTACCGTGCATCAGCACCTGGTCGGGATTGGTGCGCGGCAGCTTTTCGCCCGTGTCGATCACCGTCACTTGCTTGATCTGGTTGGCCGTCAGCGCGGACAGCGTGCGGGGAAAACCGAAGTGCTTGAACAGGATATCCAGGAAATGGCCGCCGAAAATCGGCAACAGGTCGGAAAAATTTTCTGGCGGGACCGTGTAGGCCAGGTAACCCATGCGGCGCGCGCCGAACGCGTCAACGCTGACGTGCATCCGCACCGAGCGCAAGTCGCCGATATAGCCGTCGGCGAGCAGGTCGGACATGTAGCGGTAACTTGGCGCGAGGCGCCGCTGCAGGCCGACCACGTGGCGCACGCCGGCTTGCTGCGCCAGCGTCGCCAGTTCGCGCGAGACAGCGGTGCTGGTCGTCAGCGGCCATTCGGAGTAGACGTCCTTGCCGGCAGCAATGGCCGCGCGGATCCCGGCTTCATGCTGCGGCGCCTGCGTCAATACCAGCACCAGGTCAACCTCCGGGTGCTCCACGAGTTCCTGCAGCGATGTGACGGCATAAGTAATCCCGTGGCGCGCCGCAACCGCATGGGCCTTCTCGGCGCTGCGGCTGTACACCGCCGTCACTTCGAAGTCAGGCAACGAGGACAGTGACGGCATATGGCCATACTCGGCCCAGGTGCCGGCGCCGACGATGCCGACGCGGATTTTTTTGGCGGGAACTGCTGGTGTGGAGACATCTGTCATGACAAGGTAATCCTGAAAGCGGTGACGCGGCAAATACCGGGGCGGGCATTGTAACGTGCTGGTGCAAGGCTTGCCGAGGCCCGGCTTTCAACACTGGTGGTTGACATCGCCTGGGCGGTACTTGCCGCCTGAGTCTGCCGCGCCGCGCGCGCACACGTGTGTGCACGTCGCGACGCGGACGTTCTTCGGTCAGAACACGACGCCGGCCAACAGAATGATGTTGGCGTACGGCGTGCACTCGCCCGTACGCACGACCGCGCGCGCGTGCCGTCAATTGCTTGAACTCAGCCTGCGATGACTGACCCGCCACTGCGTCACAAGCTTTTGCCATTCCTTTTTCTGTTCCTTACTCACCACGATTCTCCACAATCATTGAAGAACGTAGTGTGGTCTTAGCAATTAGGAATTCATAGTTGAAACGGCTAAACGCTTATTACTCATGAGCATGGAATAGATTTTCAGGCCTGCGGCGGAGCTTACAAGCGCAAAGAAGTATGCGAAGGTGACGCGTCTCGGCCAGAAATAAAAAAACCCGCCGAAGCGGGTTTTTAGTATTTCTGGCGGAGACGGTGAGATTCGAACTCACGATACAGGTATAAGCCGTATGCATCCTTAGCAGGGATGTGCCTTCGGCCACTCGGCCACGTCTCCTTTCAGTCCAGCAAATTTCGCCAGCGCTGAGGACAAGAATCATATCGGCTCGCAAGCATTCGGTCAAGGAAGCGGACCGATTTTTTCTTAAAAACTCAAGCTTTTTCCAGCTCGAAAGCCTTGTGCAGCGCCCGCACCGCCAGCTCCATGTATTTCTCGTCGATCAGCACCGAAATTTTGATCTCCGACGTCGAGATCATCAGGATATTGATGCCCTCTTCCGCCAGCGTACGGAACATCTGCGAGGCCACGCCGACGTGGCTGCGCATGCCCACGCCCACTGCCGACACTTTGGACACTTTAGCGTCGCCGGTGACGCTGGCCGCGCCGATGTCGATTTTTACTTTTTCCAGTACTGCCATCGCTTTCACGTATTCGCCGCGCGAGACGGTGAAGGTGAAGTCGGTTTTACCGTCCACGGACTGATTTTGTATGATCATGTCGACCTCGATGTTCGCGTCCGAGATCGGGCCAAGGATGTGGAAGGCCACGCCTGGTTTGTCGGGCACGCCGAGGATGGTGATTTTGGCTTCGTCGCGGTTGAAGGCGATGCCCGAGATGACGGCTTGTTCCATGTTGATGTCTTCCTCAAAACTGATCAGGGTGCCGGAATTGGCTTCGATGTCCAACGGCAGCAGCGGGTCGGTCAGCGACGACAGTACGCGCGTCGGGACGCGGTAGTTGCCGGCGAATTCCACCGAGCGCGTCTGCAGCACTTTGGAGCCCAGCGAAGCGAGTTCCAGCATTTCTTCAAAGGTGATTTTATTCAGGCGGCGTGCCTCGTCCACCACGCGCGGGTCAGTCGTGTAGACCCCGTCGACGTCCGTGAAAATCAGGCATTCTGCCGCTTTTAACGCAGCGGCGATGGCTACTGCCGAGGTGTCGGAACCGCCGCGGCCCAGCGTCGAGATATTGCCGTTGTCGTCGACACCCTGAAAACCGGTGATGATCACGATACGGCCGGCGTCCAGATCCGCGCGCACCTTGGCGTCGTCGATCGACTGGATGCGCGCCTTTGTGAACGACGAGTCGGTTTTCACCGCCACCTGCCAGCCGGCGTAGGAGACCGCATCCTTGCCGATCGCCAGCAATGCCATCGCCAGCAAGCCAACTGACACCTGCTCGCCGGTCGAGGCGATCATGTCCAGTTCGCGCGGGTCGGGCTGGTCCATGATCTGTCTTGCCAGGCCGATCAGGCGGTTGGTTTCGCCCGACATGGCCGACGGCACCACGACGATCTGGTGGCCCGCGTCATGCCATTTGGCGACCCGTGCTGCGACATTCTTGATCCGGTCCGTCGAGCCCATCGACGTGCCGCCATATTTGTGGACGATTAATGCCATAGCAGAGTTTTTTCCCGCGTGCGAAGATAAAAAGAGGGCTTTACTCTACATGCTGCATTGCAAAATCACAAGCTTGGCCATATACCTTCTCGGAATAACGTCATAACGACAGCGCGTATGGTTCCCAGCGCAGCGTGACCGCCGCAGCGTCACCGACGGCTGCATGTGCGCAATCCATGCCAATCGCGGCCGCAAACAGCAGTTCCCTGCCCGCCCAGAGGACCGGCAGGCGTAGGCGCTCCCAGGCCGGCACATCGCTCGTCTGATAGTGCGCCTTCAGGCTGCGCGTCGGACGATTCGGCGCCAGTTTCAGCCGTTCGCCACCCTTGCGGAAGTCGATCAGCAGCGTCTGGCCGCGCAGCCACGCTGCATCGAGTCCGGTCGCGGCAGGCGCGAAAAACAGCACGCCGCCGTAGTCGGGGAAGTCGAGCTGCGCCTCGCCGGACCAGCGGAAGCGTTGCCCTTCTTTCACCGGGATGCCTTCGATACCTTCGATACCTTCGTCGTCGGGATCGCGCATGCCGGCCAGTTGTGCCAACCTGGGCGTGATATACAAACGTTCGCGATGGCGGCGCAGGTGGCACGCCGGGTGCGTTACCAGCAACTGCGCACCGGGCCGCGCTTCGAGCAACTGCGCGATCAGTTCGGACAGCCACGCCGTCGACGGCATCGCCAGGCCGCGCACGGCAAACCAGTGGCGCAGCAAATTGCCGATCCGGTCGAGACTCAAGGTACGCAACACTGCGACATCGAGCGCATTGTCCAGCAGACTGGCGCGCAGGTCCTGCTCGGCAAGCTCGGTCAGCAGACGCTGCGCCGATTGCGCATGCGCGGCACTGCGCGCGAAGCGTTGCTGGAAGCCGGGAAAGGCTGCCGCCAATGCTGGCATCACCTGAAGGCGCAGCGCATTACGGGCGAAGTGCGGATCGGCATTCGACTCGTCTTCCACCCAGCTGATCGCGTGCTCCGCAGCATACTGTTCGAGTTCGACGCGGCTGTGCTGCAACAACGGCCGCGCCATCACCAGCGTTGGATTGCCCAGCAGATCCGGCGCTGCATTTGCCGCATCCATGCCGGACATCCCAGCCGTGCCGGAACCGCGCAGCAATTGCAGCAGCACGGTTTCAGCCTGGTCGTCGAGGTGGTGGGCGGTCAGCATCAACGTGACGCCATCTTCAAGACACATGGCCCCCAGCGCCGCGTAGCGCAACTTGCGCGCGGCAGCCTCGGTGCCGGTGCCAATGTTCAGGACGTCGACCCGGCGCGCCGCAAACCGTGCACCGATCGTCGCGCTGGCCGCCTCGACATGATCCAGCCACAAGTCAGCGTTGCTGCTCAAACCATGGTGAACATGCAGCACATGCAGCGCCACGCCGTGCAGGCGCGCGTAACCCGACGCCAAGTGCAGCAGCACCATGGAGTCGAGCCCGCCACTGCAGGCAATCGCGAGGGGTTCTTGCGGGGATGGGGAACGCAGGCGATCGAGCGCCTGCGCAAAACTGGTCGTCAGGTCGACGCGTTGCGTGCGCTTCACTCTTCAGTCGGCAACGTTTCTTTGAACTTGCCGTAGCTCATGAGTTTGGCATGGCGCTGGTCCAGCAGATCCTTGGTCTTGATGCCGACGAACTGGCGCAGCGTGTCGGCCAGTGCGCGCTTCAGCAGTACTGCCATCTGCTTCGGATCGCGGTGCGCGCCGCCCAGTGGTTCGTTGATGATCTTGTCGATCAGGCCCATCGCTTTCAGGCGGTGCGCGGTCAGGCCCAGCGCATCGGCAGCGTCGGCAGCACGCTCCGAGGTTTTCCACAGAATCGATGCGCAGCCTTCCGGCGAAATCACCGAATAGGTAGCGTATTGCAGCATCAGCACAGCATCACCCACTGCAATCGCCAGCGCGCCGCCGGAGCCGCCTTCGCCGATGATGGTGGCAATCAAAGGCACCTTCAGTTCCGCCATCACATATAAATTATGACCGATCGCCTCGGACTGGCCGCGCTCTTCGGCGTCGATGCCGGGGAACGCTCCCGGGGTATCGACGAACGTAAAAATCGGCAGGTTGAATTTCTCGGCAACCTTCATCAGGCGCATCGCCTTGCGGTAGCCTTCCGGTTTCGGCATGCCGAAATTGCGTAGCGCGCGCTCTTTCGTGTCGCGGCCCTTCTGGTGGCCGATGATCATGCAGGCCTGGCCATTGAAACGGGCCAGGCCGCCAATGATCGACAGATCGTCAGCATACGAGCGGTCGCCGTGCAGTTCATGGAAATCGGTGAAGATTTCGTTGACGTAGTCCATCGTGTACGGACGCTGCGGGTGGCGCGCGATCTGCGACACTTGCCATGGCGTGAGCTTGGCGTAGATATCCTTGGTCAGTTGCTGGCTCTTCTTGGCCAGGCGGTCGATCTCTTCGGAGATATCGACGGCCGAATCGTCCTGTACGAAACGCAGCTCTTCAATTTTGGCGTCGAGTTCAGCCATCGGCTGCTCAAAATTGAGGAAAGTTGTCTTGCTCATGTTTACTCCAGGTTTTTTATCGTCGTTATTCTACTGCAAGCTGATTACTGATCTTGTACCGGATCGAGGCTGCGCCACAAATACCAGGTAGCCACCGTCCGCCACGGCTCCCAGTTGGCCGACACCTCGCGCGCGTCGCTGCGCGAGACGGGTTCGCCGGAAAAATAATTGCGGCTGATGCCTTGCGTCAGGCCCGGATCATCGAGCGGCAGCACGTTCGGGCGCAGCAAATTAAAAATTAAAAACATCTCGGCGGTCCAGCGCGTGACGCCGCGAATTTGCACCAGTTCGGCAATCACGGCCTCGTCGTCCATGGTCGCCCACAGGTTCGGATGGACTTTTTTGGCTTTGAAATTGTCGGCCAGGTCGAGGATGTATTCGGTCTTGCGCTTGGAGAGACCACAAGCAGACAATTGTTCCGCACCTGCCTTGGCGACACTTGCCGGCGACAACTTTGGGCAGCACACCAGCAGCTTGCCCCAGGCCGCGTCGGCAGCTTTTGGCGTGACTTGCTGGCCGACCAGCGAGCGCGCCAGCGTGGTGAACGGGTCCGGATGGCCCACCAGGTGCAGGTCGCCAAACAGCGGAATCAGCTTTTTCATGATGCGGTCGCGCTTCATGAGCTCCGCCTTGGCCTCTTCCCAGTACGCAGGCACTTCGAGTTTCACGGCGCTGGCGCCGTCATTGTCGCGGTTCAGGGCCATCATGCACGACGCCAGTTAGTGCTGCCGTCCGGCTTGTCTTCGAGGACGATGCCGGCCGCCAGCAATTCGGCGCGGATACGGTCCGACGTAGCGAAGTCGCGTGCCTTTTTGGCGGCGGCGCGGTCGATAATCAATTGTTCGACAGCAGCGCCGTCGATGGTTCCCTGTTCGCTGCCACCAGCGCGCAGGAAGTCTTGCGGCGCGCGCTCCAGCAAGCCCAGCACAGCAGCCAATGCCTTCAGCTGCGCGGCGTCCTTGACCGACTTCGTCCGGTTCAGGCTTGAGGCCAAGTCGAACAGTTCGGCCAGTGCCATCGGCGTGTTGAAATCGTCGTCCATCGCATCGCGGAAACGCAGCGCGTGGGCTTCGTCCCAATCGACGGAGACATTCGCGCCGGCATCGACTTCGGCTAACGCGGTGTACAGGCGCGTCAACGCGGTGCGGGCATCGTCGAGATGCGCATCCGAATAATTCAGCGGGCTGCGGTAGTGGGCGCGCAGGATGAAGAAGCGGATGACCTCGGCATCATACTTTTTCAGCACGTCGCGGATCGTGAAAAAATTGCCCAGTGACTTGGACATTTTTTCATTGTCGACACGCACGAAACCGTTGTGCATCCAGTAGTTGACCATCGGCGCGCCAAACGCGCCTTCCGACTGGGCAATCTCGTTTTCGTGATGCGGAAATTGCAAATCTGCCCCGCCGCCGTGGATGTCGAAATGCTCGCCCAGCATGGCGCACGCCATCGCCGAACATTCAATGTGCCAGCCCGGGCGGCCGCTGCCCCATTTCGACTGCCATTTGACCTCAATCGGTTCGGATTCTTTCGACGCTTTCCACAGCACGAAATCGAGCGGATCGCGCTTGCCCGTGTTGATGTCGACGCGCTCGCCGGCACGCAGATCGTCGAGCGATTTGCCGGACAACTTGCCGTAACCGGGGAAGTTGCGGACGGCGTAATTGACATCGCCGTCCGCACCTTGATACGCCAGGTCTTTCTGCTCGAGCAGCTCGATGATCGACAACATCTGCGGCACATATTCGGTAGCGCGTGGCGAGTGATCAGGCGGCAGGATGCCGAGTGCGCGCGTATCTTCGTCCATATAGCGGGCGAAACGCGTCGTCAACTGCAGCAGCGTTTCATTGTTTTCCACCGCGCGCTTGATGATCTTGTCTTCGATGTCCGTGATGTTGCGGACGTAGGTGACGTCGTAACCCGACACTTTCAGCCAGCGGTAAATCACGTCGAAAGCCATCATCATGCGCGCGTGGCCAATGTGGCAGTAATCGTAAATCGTCATGCCGCAAACGTACATGCGGACCTTGCCTGGCTCGATCGGGACGAATACCTGCTTGTCACGCGCTAACGTGTTGTAGACCTTCAATTGGCTCATGTATGGCTTGCCTTAATGGAAGAGCTGCAACAATCTAGCTTCTGTGCGGACAACAACGCAGCCGGGCGCGGTCGCCGTTGAGGTGCGCACCGGGAAAACTGCGTTTGCGGCGAGATCGTTACGGCCCTTCGTGCTGTTCTTATTTGATAGAATGGGACGTTCTGCGCAAAGTATAGCATTGATAAAATCTCATCCGGACGCAGACGGCGCAGGTTTATTTTTCCGCCAGAGGCTTGACAGCTCATTGCGCGATGCCCAACAAAGGAAGCCACACCACCATGACGATCTCCTCCCGCCGCACCCTGCTCCGACGTTCTGCCGCCTTGCTGTGCGGCCTTGCGCTCTCGTCGGTCGTGTTTGCCGCCGACACGCCAGTGACGGCCCCGCCGCAGGTGTTGCTGAAGACGTCGATGGGCGACATCGTGCTTGAACTGAACCCGGAAAAAGCGCCCATCACGGTGGCGAACTTCCTGCAGTACGTCAAATCCGGCTTCTACAAGGGCACGGTGTTTCACCGCGTGATCGATGGCTTCATGATTCAAGGCGGCGGCTACGATGCCAAACTGGTCGGCAAGCCAACCAACAAGCCCATCAAGAACGAATCGAACAACGGCCTCAGCAATGTTGCCTATTCCGTCGCGATGGCGCGCGGCAGCGATCACAATTCGGCCACGTCACAATTCTTCATCAACGTGGCCGACCATCCGCCGCTCGATTATCCCGGCCGCGACGGTTCCGGTTATGCCGTGTTCGGCATGGTTGTTTCGGGCCAGGACGTGGTCGACAAAATCAAGGGCGTCGTCGTCGACGACATGAAGGGCCAGCAAAATGTGCCTGTCGTGCCGATCGTGATTACGTCTGCCACCATCGTGAAACCTGCCAAGTCTGTAAAATGACGTTCCGCCGGCAGCTTCCACGCTGCCTGAACCAACAATAACTTCTTGAAGAGGACACCATCATGGCCGTATTGATTACCACGAACAAAGGCAACATCACCCTCGAACTGGACGCCGAAAAAGCGCCAAAATCCGTTGCCAACTTCCTCGACTACGTTGCCAAGGGTCATTTCGACAACACCATTTTTCACCGCGTCATCGGTGACTTCATGATCCAGGGCGGCGGTTTCGACGCCAGCATGAAGCAAAAGCCTACCGGCGCTACCGTCGAAAACGAAGCCAAGAACGGCCTCAAGAACGACAAGTACACGGTGGCCATGGCGCGCACGTCAGACCCGCATTCGGCATCGGCCCAGTTCTTCATCAACACCAAGAACAATGCCTTCCTCGACTATCCAGGCCAGGACGGCTGGGGCTACGCCGTGTTCGGTAAAGTCACCGAAGGCACCGACGTCGTCGACCTGATCAACAAAGTCAAAACCGGCCGCAGCGGCATGTTCTCGGACGTGCCAAGCGATCCGGTCATCATCGAAAAAGCCGAAATCATCTAAGTCATCAGAAAGGCGCGCGCCCATGTCACTGCCGGAGCGCGCGCACGCGCTGTTTGTGTCCGACCTGCACCTGCAGGCGTCCCACCCGATCACCGCCGCCGCCTTCCTGCGCTTTCTGGCAGAACGCGCGGCGACAGCGCAGCAACTGTATCTGCTCGGCGACCTGTTCGAGTACTGGGCCGGCGATGACGATCTCGCCGATCCCTTTCACCACACTATTATTTCTGCCCTGCGCGCTGTCAGCGATGCGGGTGTCACCATCTTCTGGATTGCCGGTAACCGCGACTTTCTGGTCGGCCAGGATTTCGCCGATGCTGCAGGACTGACGCTGCTGTCCGAACCCCACGTCATCACCATTGCCGGCCAGCGCATTGCCCTGGTCCACGGCGACGCCGAATGCACGATGGACACCAATTACATCGCATTTCGCACCCAGGTGCGCGCGCCCGCGTGGCAGCAGCAATTTTTGTCGATGCCGCTGGCGCAGCGCAAGGCCATCATTGCCGGCATGCGCGCGGGCAGCCGCGACGCGCATACGATGAAGACCGACGCCATCATGGATGTCACGCCAGCTGCCATCGCTGCGCTGCACGCCGCTACTTGCGCCGACACCATCCTCCACGGCCATACGCATCGCCCGGCGCTGCACATCGACGGCGACAAGCGCCGCTTTGTGCTGCCCGACTGGGAACTCGATGAAGCACCAGTGCGCGGTGGCTGGATCGCGGTCGATGCGCAAGGCGCCATCACGCGTCACGCCCTGGACGGCACCACCCTCTGAAACATGTGTATGCGATTGTGTTTGACATGTCGCAAGCTACTGTTATACATTAATACCACACCACCTCATTAAACCACCAGGAGCCGGCATGCATATAGGCTGGAACGACAACACCCCGATTTACCGCCAGCTCAAGGAGCGGGTCGTGGGCATGATGCTCGACGGAATATTGCGTGCCGGCGACGCCCTGCCCTCGGTGCGTCAGATCGCGGCAGAATACCAACTCAATCCCATCACCGTTTCCAAAGCGTATCAGGAACTGGTTGACGACAATCTCGTAGAAAAAAGAAGGGGAATCGGCATGTATGTGACTGAAGGAGCAAGCGAAAAACTGCTGGCCAGCGAACGCGAGCGGTTTGTGCGCAACGAATGGCCGGCCATGATCGAACGCATTCGCCGCCTTGGCCTGAATGTGGAGCAATTGCTCAAGATGGCACAGGGAAATCCAGCGTGAGCGCCGTGATGTCGGCCCGCGGGCTGTCAAAGCGCTACGGCAAGCACATTGCTCTCGACAACGTCGATTTCGATATTCCTGCCGGGCGCATCGTTGGCCTGATCGGTCCGAACGGTTCCGGCAAAACCACCACATTGAAAGCCGCGCTCGGCCTGATTCCATTCGAGGGCAACCTGACAGTGCTGGGTCACGATCCGCGCACCGAACGCGATGCGCTGATGCAGGATGTGTGCTTCATTGCCGATGTGGCCATTCTGCCGCGCTGGCTGAAAGTGGGCGATGCCATCGATTTTGTCGCCGGCGTGCATCCGCGCTTCGACCGCAAGAAGGCCGAGCGCTATCTGGCCATTACCAAGCTCACACCCGACATGAAAGTACGCTCGATGTCGAAAGGCATGATCGTGCAACTCCACCTGGCGCTGGTGATGGCCATCGATGCAAAACTGCTGGTGCTCGACGAGCCCACGCTCGGCCTCGACATCATGTACCGCAAGCAGTTTTACCAGAACCTGCTGGAAGACTATTTTGACGAACACAAGACCATCATTATCACCACCCACCAGGTCGAAGAGGTGGAGCACATTCTGACCGATCTGATGTTCATCCGTGAAGGCAAAATCGTGCTGGCCGCCACGATGGATGAAGTCGGCGAGCGCTACACCGAGGTGATGGTGGCCGCCGACAAGATCGCAGCCGCGAATGGACTCAACCCAATTGACCAGCGCACGGTTTTCGGCAAATCGGTCATGCTGTTCGACGGCGTAGCGCGCTCGACGCTGGCCACGCTCGGCGAAACCCGTAACCCCAGCGTCGCCGACTTGTTTGTGGCGACCATGAAAGGAAGCTACGCATGAAAACCCTGAACTGGATGTTGCGCCGTGAAATGTGGGAGCACAAAGGCTCGCTGTTCTGGGCGCCGGTCATCGTGGCGGCGATCATGCTGTTTTTTACTGCCGCCAGCGCGGGTTACGGTTTGCTGTCGAACCACGGCGAGGTTCACGCCGTCATCAATGGCCGCGCCATCGAGACGTCGATGCTGAGCCAGATGCCGGCCGAAGTGCGCGCCAGCATCGTGCGTGTGGCCGGCGGTGGTTATGTGGCGGTGGCTTTCCCGCTGTTCATCATGATGGCGTTCACGGTGTTCTTCTATTGCCTGTCGGCGCTGTATGACGAACGGCGCGACCGCAGCGTGCTGTTCTGGAAAAGTCTGCCGATGTCGGACCAGATGACGGTGCTGTCGAAGGTACTCACGGCTATTGTCGTGGCGCCCTTGATCACCATCGCGGCAGGCGTGCTGATGGCGCTGATCCTGCTGTTCGTGATGGGTGTCCTGCTGGCGGTCAATGGCGTGAATCTTTTCGGCTTGCTGCTCACGACGCCCGCCTTTTACCTCGCGCCACTGCTGCTGCTGGGCATGTTGCCAGTGTATTTCCTTTGGGCGCTGCCCACCGTCGGCTGGCTGCTGATGGTGTCGAGCTGGGCCAGGTCGAAAGTGTTTTTGTGGGCGGTCGGCGTGCCGGTGATTGCGCTGGTCATTGTCAAATGGGTCGATTTTCTCGTCACCGGCAACCAGGGCATGAATACAGGCCTGACGTATTTTGCCAAGGAAATCGTCAACCGCGGCCTGGGCGGCCTGGTGCCCGGCATCTGGTTTTCGTTTGGCCAACACACAATGGTGATGCGCCCCGGACCGAACGGGATTGAAATGGACCAGGTGTTCGCCCAGTCGTGGATGACGCTGGCCTCACCCGGTGTATGGATTGGCGCAGCAGTCGGCGTGGCGATGATTTTCGTCGCGATCCGCGTGCGGCGCTGGCGCGACGAAGGGTAACGTCAGCAACGTTGATACCAAAAGGGAAGCCGGTCGGCTTCCCTTTTTTTATTCAAACTGCTGTCTGAACGTTTCGAACTGGGCTTTGAGTTCGGCCACCTCGGCCCGCAAGCTGGCAACTTCCTGCTCCAGCTGGCCCATCTTGCCGGCCGCCGGTACCACGCTGCCAAAGGCCGATTCTGCGCTGGCCAAAGCAGCTTCTCCCCCCAGCAAGTGGCCATAGCGCGGCGCCGATGCGCCGGGTGCCACCGGCAGCTTTGCCACCAGCGGCGGGTATTTGTCGATCAGGAACTGCAGCGCAGTTTCCACCGCTTCCACGGTCTTGAATTCGTGCACGCGTCCGCTGCGCGCACGGATCTCGCCTGCAGTCTGCAGGCCGCGCAACATCAGCATGGCCAGCACGGCCAGCTTGTCCTGCTCGAGCGTGTACTTGATGCGCAACCGGTGCTCGTACTTGGCCACGCGCGCGCCCGCCTGCGTGACGCCGTTGACGAGTTTTTGCTGCATCAGCCGCTGCAGCACGTCATACACAGTTTCTTCCGACAACTGCATCACCGGGTCGCGGCTCGACAGCTGATTGCAGCCGTTCACGAGGCTGTTCAGCGTCATCGGATAACTGTCCGGCGTCAGCGCTTCTTTTTCGGCCAGCACAGCCAGGACGCGAATTTCAAATGGGTCGAGCTCGTCAGACATAGGTTCCTTAGTCAACCAGGCGGTTCAATGTAGCGGAATCAATTTTTTCATTGGCCAGTAAATTCGGGCAGGCGATCCCTGCAGCTTTCAACGTCGCCGCCAGACGTTCGATCTGCTCGTCCTGACGCGCCACATGGGTAATCAGGCCGTGCAATGCTTTCGATAACGGGTCGTCGCCTTCGGGCGACACGCCATACGCACTGAACAGCTTCTGGCTACGGCTCTGCTCTTCCTTGCGGACGATGTGGGCCGGGTTGCCCACTGCCGTGGCGCCGGCAGGCACGGGCTTGATGACGACCGCGTTCGAGCCGACCTTGGCAAATTCACCGACGGTAAAGGCACCCAGCACCTGCGCACCGGCGCCGATGATGACGCCGCGGCCCAAGGTTGGATGGCGCTTGGCGCCGGCCACCAGCTTGGTGCCGCCGAGGGTCACGCCTTGATAAATAGTGCAGTCGTCGCCCACAACGGCGGTCTCGCCGATGACGACACCGAAGCCATGATCGATGAAAACGCGGCGGCCGATGATGGCGCCAGGATGAATTTCGATGCCGGTAATAATGCGGGCGATGTAGGCGATGAAGCGGCCGATCCATTTAAAGCCGGCGCGCCAGCAGGCATGCGCCCAGCTGTGCATCAGGATGGCATGGAAGCCCGGATAGCAGGTGAATACTTCCCAGCCGTTGCGGGCCGCCGGATCGCGTTCAATGATGGCGTGGATGTCTTCGCGCAGCTTGGCAAACATGGGATGTGGTGTTGATAACGGGAGACGCATGGTAGCGTATCCGGTGGTGGTTTGCTGATGGGGGTGGCAAACGCAGAGGCGTTATAGGGTCGTGGCATCGCCAGGACGCCTTCGCCGGGGTGACGGTATTTCGTTCAACTAAACTAAACCCGTCGTCCCGGCGAAGGCCGGGATCCATACCACGTTCAAATTAACGACAACGTTCTTTACTCCGACACGCCTTCCAGCGCCATCCGCTGACGCCGCGCTTCAAACAAACAAACTCCCGACGCGACCGATACATTCAGGCTTTCCACCGAACCGAACATCGGAATACTCACCAGCACATCGCACGTTTCGCGCGTCAGGCGGCGCATGCCTTCGCCTTCCGACCCCATCACCAGCGCAGCCGGTCCGGTGAAGTCGGCCGCGTACAAACCGCGGTCGGCATCGTCGCTTGTACCAATCAGCAGGATGTTGCGTTCCTTCAGCTCGCGCATCGTGCGCGCCAGGTTGGTGACCGTGATGTACGGCACTGTTTCGGCCGCACCACTGGCCACTTTTGCAGCCGTGGCGTTCAGGCCCACTGCGCGGTCTTTCGGCACGATAACAGCGTGCGCACCGACACCATCGGCCACGCGCAGGCACGCGCCGAGGTTATGCGGATCGGTAATGCCGTCGAGAATCAGCAGCAATGGCGGACCATCGATTGCATCGAGCAATTCATCGAGGTTGCGCGCCAGCGACAACTGGCTGGCGAACGCAATCACGCCCTGGTGGCGGCGGGTACCGACGATCTTGTCGAGACGGCCAGAGTCGACCGGCATCACGCGCACGCCGGCAGCTTTCGCCCCGGCGATCAAATCCTTCATGCGACGGTCGTCACGACCGGCATCGACAAAAATTTCTTCCACCGACGAGGCTTCGTGCCGGAGGCGCGAGACCACGGCGTGAAAGCCGAAAATCATTTTGTTCTTCATTTCTTGCTTCTTCTCTTGCTCGAGTTACGGGTATTCGACGACGGGGGTTTCTGCGACTGCTGCACGACGCTGGCGTCGAGTTCAAAGCGCGACTTGCCACCAGATTCTTTCGGCTTGCGCGAACGGCCGGGCTTGGCATCCTGTGCCTTGTGCGCCGAACTTTTTGGCGTACCGACACCTTCTTCCGGCGCGGTGACACTGTCGCCCGACAGCACCAGGTCGATCTTGCGCGCTTCCATATCGACGCGCGCCACCTGCACTGTCACCTTGTCGGTCAGCTGGAACTTCTTGCCGGTGCGCTCGCCGCGCAGCTCGTGGCGCGCTTCGTCGTACTGGAAGAAATCGGCGCCGAGTTCGGTGATGTGCACCAGGCCTTCGACATACAGATCGTCGAGCTGCACGAAGATGCCGAACGTGGTGACGCCGACGACCATGCCGGTGAATTCTTCACCGATCTTGTCCTGCACAAAGTAGCACTTGAGCCACGCTTCGACATCGCGCGAAGCTTCGTCGGCACGGCGCTCGTTGGCCGAGCAGTGGACGCCGAGAGCGTCCCAGATGGTCAGGTCTTTTTCCTGCTTCTCTTTGCCCTGCGCCTTGTCCTTGGCCTTTTGCTTGCGCGTGGCGTTCGAGACATTGGTGTTCAGGCTGGCCAGGTCGATGCCTTTCGGCTCGTACTTTTTGCCCAGCAAAATCGCTTTGATGGCGCGGTGCGTCAGCAAGTCGGGATAGCGGCGGATCGGGCTGGTGAAGTGGGCATACGCCTCGTACGCCAGGCCGAAGTGGCCGATATTGTCCGGGCTGTAGACCGCTTGCTGCATCGAGCGCAGCAGCATGGTCTGCAGCAGGGCCGCATCCGGACGCTCCTTGATCTGCTGCATCAGCGCGGCGTAATCGCCGGCGGCTGGCTTGTCGCCACCGTTCAGGCTCAATCCGGATTGCTTCAGGAAGCTGTGCAACTGCTTCAGCTTTTCTTCGGTCGGCGTGGCGTGGATACGGAACGCGCCCGGATGCTTGCTGCGAATCAGCAGGTCGGCAGCGCAGACGTTAGCGGCCAGCATGCATTCTTCGATCAGGCGGTGCGCATCGTTGCGGGTGCGCGGGATGATCTGTTCAATTTTTCCGCGCGGGTCGCAGACGATATACGTTTCCGTGGTTTCGAAATCGATCGCGCCGCGCTTCTGGCGCTCCTGCAGCAGCGCGTGGAAAACGCCGTTCAGGTTCAGCAGATGCGGGACGATGGCCGGCCGGCTTTTTGCCTCGTCGCCATCCGGATTGGCCAGCATGTCGGCCACCTGGTTGTACGTCAGGCGCGCAGCCGAATGGATCACCGCTGGATAAAACTGGTAAGCCTTGACTTCACCAGTGGCGGACACGACAGCGTCGCATACCAGGGTGAGACGGTCGACTGCCGGGTTCAGCGAACACAGGCCGTTCGACAGTTTTTCCGGCAGCATCGGAATCACGCGGCGCGGGAAATAGACGGACGTGCTGCGTTCGATGGCGTCGACGTCGAGCGCGTCGCCAGGCTTCACATAATGGCTGACGTCGGCAATCGCGACGATCAGGCGGAAACCCTTGGCGCGGCCGATTTTGACGGGCTCGCAATACACGGCGTCATCGAAGTCGCGTGCATCTTCGCCGTCGATGGTGACCATCGGCACGTCGCGCAGATCGACGCGGTCGGCCAGGTCGGCATCGGTCACCTGGTTCGGCAATTTGTTGGCTTGTTTTAAAGCGGCTGCGGAGAACACGTGCGGCACGCCGAACTTGCGCACGGCAATTTCGATTTCCATGCCAGGGTCGTCAAGCTCACCGAGAATCTCGTGCACGGTACCAGTGGGCTGCTTAAAGCGCGCCGGTTGCTCGATCAGTTCGACACTGACCACCTGCCCGGCCTTGGCTTTGCCAGGCGTGCCAACAATCAGGATATCCATTGCAATGCGCTGGTCTTCAGGCGCGACTTTCCAGACGCCGTCTTCATTGAGCAGGCGCCCGATCACGTGGGTATTCGCACGCGACACGACTTCGACGATGGTGCCCTCCGGACGGCCACGGCGATCCATGCCCGTGACTTTCGCCATGACGCGATCACCATGCAGCACTTTCTGCATTTCTTTGTCGTTGAGGAAGAGGTCGCCGGAATTATCGTCAGGGACGACAAAGCCGAAGCCATCGCGGTGCGCGCTGACTTTACCGGCAATAAACCCGGTTTCCTGCGCCAGTGTATAGACGCCGGTGCGGTCGCCCTGCAATTGACCGTCGCGCTCCATGGCATTCAGGCGGCGCGTCAGCACTTCGCTGGCATTGGGATCGACATCCAGCGCGAGAATCAGCGCAGTGGCATCGAGCGGGCCGGCGGCCTCGCGAAAGACAGCGAGGATTTCCTCGCGGCTTGGAATAGTATAGGTAGGTTGCTTCAAATCGTTTTTTCTTGGAGTGAGATTGACAACGTGGACAGGCGTAGTGTAACGGAGGACGACCCGTTTCGCCTAACACAGCGTAGCGAGCGTAAATTGAGCGGGGACAAAGAATAGGCGCTTTGACATTTGAAATCGCTGCGCTATAATCTCGGTCTTTCGCGGCAGCCCAGCCTGTTTCGGGCAAAAGCGGAGAGAAAAAGCAGTGATCGGTTGAATAGTTGGAACCAGGGTAAAGAAGTTAATCTGGCGCAAAACTACAAAGCCTGATATGATAGCACAAGTCGGCGGCAACGTCGCAAAGCAGTTGAAATAGCAGCAGAAACACAAGCCCACGTGGCGGAATTGGTAGACGCGCATGGTTCAGGTCCATGTGCCTTCGGGTGTGGGGGTTCGAGTCCCTCCGTGGGCACCAGCTACCGGATTTTTATTTCCGCAAGCAGTAGAATAGAAGTAGTAATACAGAAGTACATGCACTAAAAAGCAGTTGCAGTAATCAGTGCCCACGTGGCGGAATTGGTAGACGCGCATGGTTCAGGTCCATGTGCCTTAGGGTGTGGGGGTTCGAGTCCCTCCGTGGGCACCACTACCGAATAGCAGCAAACAGAACGCCGCAATCTTTGCAAAGAGATTGCGGCGTTTTGCGTTGGTGCGTGCCGCTGATGCACTGGTCCATTGCACCAGCGAATTCTCACCTGCCCTTTCAATCGTGCTGGCGTTTGCAGCTCTTCCGTTTATGCTCGGGTTCATGACACGCCTCTCTTTTCTGCTCGCCGCCTTGTTGTTATCGACCCAACTGGCGGCCGAACCCGCACCGTTTTATATCTGGCGCAGCAAAGTCGATGGCAAATCGGTCTGCGCACAAACCGGGCTCGGGCCGGGATGGGAACGCGCGGCCGGTCCATTTCACGATAGTCGTTGCCAGAAGCGCATCGTTGTTAAATAATAGGCCGGTCAATCAGAACAAAGAGACTTATCCGTACGACAATCACTGAGGAGAAAATCGATGTTTACCAACCCCGAACAATTCGCTGCAGCCACCAAAACCCTGTTCGATCTCCAGATGCAGACATTCAATGCACTGACCAGCAAGGCAGTACAAGGCGTCGAGCAAGTGGTCAACCTGAATATATCGACAGCGAAAAAAGCTTTCGAGGGCACGATGAATGCGGGTGCCCAGGCGTCGCAGGACCCCAAAGCTGCCATGGCTGCGCTGGGTGAAAAAATGAAGCCGGACATGGCAGGCGCAGCCCAGTACAACAGTCAGCTCAAAGTCATCATCGACGACATCCAGAAGGATTTTCGCCACGCTGCCGATGCCCACGTGGCCGAAGCGAAAAGCACGCTGACCGCGCTCATCTACGACGTGACGCAAAACGTCAAGCCGGGCCAGGAGAACGCGGTGGAAATCATCAAATCGGCGATCGACAACGCGTTTCAGGGTTACGAAAAAGTCACCCAGGCGACGCGCCAGGCGGTGGAAGTCGTGGAGCAGCAGATTGCAAAAGCCACTGCGCAGGTGGCGCCACAGACGTCGCCGCAGCAATCGACGCAGCAATCGACTCAGGACTAACCTGCGGAATAAAAAAAATAGCCGGTCGCGATGACCGGCTTTTTTTATGCCGGCGCTCTCAAGCCCAGCAAATCTTCGAACTGCGCAAACGCCACATCGTCCTTGACCACGCCGCGCAGCCACACGTGCAGTGGCTGCTCGCCCCAGTGCGCGGCCTTGTCGGCCAGGTAAGCGACCGGGCTGTGCGGCTCGGTGCGGCGGAAAAAATCGGCAACTTCACGCAGTTGCGCCAGCGCGTGGGCGCGGCTTTCCGTGCCGGTGCCGGTGCCGGTGCCGACACTGGCACTGGCGCTGGCCCTGGCCGATGACACCGGTGCGCCTGCCTGCGCGGCCGGCACTGCCGACGGATCGCGTGCAAGAGGCGTGACGTAATGCAGCACGGTTTGCAATGCATCCTTGGCTGCCGTGAAACCGGGCCCGTCTTCGGGCAAATGCGCATCAATCGACAGTTCGAGGCGGGCCAGCGCAGCCTCGCACAGTTCGCCATCGCTTTGCAACGATGCATAGAAGGCGCGCGTGCTGCGCTTGCGCGCCAATTCCAGTTCCGCGCCCGCGCTGGCCACGCTGTGCATGGGAAATGCGCCATCCTCGGTCACCGGGAATTCCAGCATCAGTTGCGGGATGCGCGCGGCAATCCAGCACAGCTTGCCGATGCGCTGCTCGATGCCGTCTTCCAGCACCGGGTACATGTCGCTCCAGAAGGCGTCGCATACGGCCGCCAGCACGAACAGGCTGTCGGCCATGCCGCGCAGCCCGCCAGTCTTCGCGCTTGCTTCGACCAGCCACACGGCCAGCTGCAAATCCTTGCTGCGCCGTGCGATCAGGCTGCCACACTGCTGCGCGACAAATTTCCAGTCCGCTTCCTTCAGCGTGGTGACCCACGCGCCCTGGTCGATCGAGGGATCGTCGGACTGGCGCGCGCGCGCGATGGCGTCCAGTTCGGGGGAAAAGGCGAGGTCCTCGCCACAGGGTTGTGCTGCGCTCACGGGCGCCAGCAATTCGTCGAGATTGAGCATGTGATGGATCTCCTCAGAGGGGTTCGATGGCGTACTTGAATTTGCCGGCACGGGTAGCGCCGGCCTTGATGCGCGTGATCGGTGCGCCTTCGGCCAGCCGCGCCAGCACCGAGTCGGCAATTTCCGGCAGCAGCGTGCCGTTCAGAATGGTGTCGACATTGCGCGCGCCCGAATCGACTTCGGTGCAGCGCGCCAGCACGGCCGCAACCAGTGCATCGTCATACGTGAACACAGCATGGTGGTTGTCCTGGATGCGGCGCGCGATCCTGTCGAGTTTCAGGCGGATGATATTGGCCAGCACCTCGTCGCCGATCGGATAGAACGGCACCACCACGAGGCGCCCCAGAAACGCCGGCTTGAACTGCTTGACCAGATACGGACGGATCAGTGCGGCCAGGTCGTCCGGTTTCGGCAGTTCGGCCGCGCTCTTGTTCAGGCATGCCTGCATCATCACGCTGGACGCCACGTTCGACGTGAGGATGATGATGGTATTGCGGAAGTCGATCTGGCGGCCTTCGGCGTCATCGAGCACGCCCTTGTCGAACACCTGGTAAAACAGTTCGAGCACGTCCGGGTGCGCTTTTTCCACCTCGTCGAGCAGCACCACGCTGTACGGATTGCGCCGCACCGCTTCGGTCAGCACGCCGCCTTCGCCATACCCCACATAACCCGGTGGCGCGCCTTTCAAACCCGACACGCTGTGCGCTTCCTGGTACTCGCTCATGTTGATCGTGACCATTTTGCGCTCGCCGCCGTACAGCAGGTCGGCCAGCGCCAGCGCGGTTTCGGTCTTGCCGACGCCCGAGGTGCCCACGAACAGGAACACGCCTTTCGGCTTGTTCGGATCGTCCAGGTTGGCGCGCGACGTGCGCACGCGCCGCGCTACCGCGCTGCTGGCGTGCGTCTGGCCGAGGATGCGTTCGTCCAGCAGTGCGTGCAGCCGCATGACAGTGCGGACTTCGTCGGCGGCCATGCGCCCGAGCGGAATGCCGGTCCATGCCGCGACGATGTCGGCCACGGTGTGGCCATCCACCTGCACCGGCACCAGCGGCAACGCGCCCTGCAACACGCGCAGGCTGGCAAACAGATCGCGCAAGGTGCCGGCGTCGATGCCCTGCCCGCCACCGCTTTCCAGGCGCGCGCGCAGGGTCGCGATCTCGGCGCAGATGGCGCTTTCCTGTTGCCAGCGCGACTGCAGGCAAGCGTGTTCATCCAGCGCCGCACCACGCTCGCCGGCGAGTTGTTCCAGACGCTGCCCGTGCGCGACGCCGGCATGTTGTTCGCGCACCAGCGCCGTCATCTGCACCGCGATGTTTTCCAGCCGGCGCGTGCACATTTCCAGCAGCGCCGGCGTCGCGCTCTGGCCCAGCGCCACCCTGGCGCACGCGGTATCGAGCACGCTGATGGCCTTGTCGGGCAGCTGGCGACCGGTAATGAAACGGTGCGACAGGCGCACCGCTTCCACGATGGCGTCGTCGTAAATGCGTACGTTGAAGTGCTGCTCCATCAGCGGCGCCATCGCGCGCAGCATGGCGCAGGCGGTCGCTTCGTCGGGCTCCTCGACCTTGATCACCTGGAAGCGGCGCGCGAGTGCGGCGTCCTTTTCAAAATACTTTTTGTACTCGCCCCAGGTGGTCGCGGCAATGGTGCGCAGCTCACCGCGCGCCAGTGCCGGTTTCAGCAGATTGGCCGCGTCGTTCTGGCCGGCCACGCCGCCGGCGCCGATCATCGTATGCGCTTCATCGATGAAGAGGATGATCGCGTGCGGGCTTTTATTGACTTCATCGATGACGTTTTTCAGGCGGCTTTCGAACTCGCCCTTGACGCTGGCGCCAGCCTGCAACAGGCCCATGTCGAGCGCGTGAATCTCGACGCCGCGCAGCACTTCCGGCACGTCGCCGCTGGCAATGCGCAGCGCCAGGCCCTCGACAACGGCGGTTTTTCCGACACCCGCCTCCCCCGTCAAGATCGGATTGTTCTGGCGCCGCCGCAGCAGGATATCGATGGCCTGGCGAATTTCGGCATCGCGGCCGATGACCGGATCGAGCTTGCCGGCGCGCGCACGCGCGGTCAGGCACGTGGTGAACTGGTCCAGCGCCGGGGTTTTCTGCGTCGCCTGCAATTCGGTCACCGGGTCGGCGCCGTGTTCTACCACGGTCGCTTGCGCATGCGTTTCCTGTGAACCACGCATCAGTTTGTCGAAATCGTGTTTCAGGCGTTCGAGCGGAAACTCGGCAAACAGGCGCGAACTGCGCTGGGCCAGCTGGGAGAGCGCCGGATCGGTCAGCAATGCCAGCAGCAGATGGCCGCTGCGGATCTTGTTCGGCCCGCCGCTGCCAAGCGACGCAATCAGCCAGGCGTGTTCCAGCAGCGCAGGCAGATGGCGCGAAAACACGGGCGTGCGGGTGCTGCCGCGCGCAAAACGGTCCACTTCGCGGCGCAGGTCGGCCTCCAGTGCAGTGGTGCTGATGGCGCAGGCGCGCGCCGCGACGCCCACGTCGCAGGCTGGCTGCTCGAGCAGCGCGAGAAACAGGTGCTCGATCTCGACTTCGTATTGGCCCAGGCCGACGCACAGCGACGCGGCGCGGGTGGCGGCGGCCCTTGTCGTGTCGTTCAATTTGCCGATCAGGGTTTTCAGGTTGATATCCATGGTGTCCTCGGGCGGGTAAATTCAGGTACGCGGATTGCGCGCGCCCCGGCTGATGGCGTAGTGCAGCGACGATGGCTGCAACACGGCGTTGAAGTGGATGGGCTCGGGTCCGGAATCGAGTGCGAGGGTTCCGTCGATGATGAAATTGAGGCGGTTCACGCTGCCAGGCTCCACCGCCAGCTCGGCTTTCACGCCGGACAGGCGCGGCTCGTGCGCTGCGACTGCAGCCACCAGGCTGTTGCAGATAGCAGTGCGCTCATCCGTGCTGGACAGGCAGTACGCGGCAAAATCGATGAGGCCATAGTTCAGGATCGATTTCTCCGCTTCGGGGTAACCGGCAAAAAATTCCTTCGGCCACACCAGGCGGGTGTTCAGCAGCGCTTCGAGATCGCGGGCAACACTGTCTTTCAGTTGCTCCACACTCATGCGCGGCAACACGCCGCCGACAGCCTGCTGGCGCGGGTCCATCAACCGATCCAGCAAGCCAGGGACATTGCCTTTCATATCACTCTCCCAAAAAAAGACCGCGGCCAGAGCCGCGGTCGGGGCGCCGTATCGCGCGCTGGTTAAACGATTTTGTTGGTCGACAGATCCCAGCCGCCGGACGTGTTGCCGCCAGAGCCGCCGGTGACTTTTTGCTGCGTATATTTCCACTTGATTTTCGAGAATTTCAAGCCGACGCTTTCGGTCAGGATGTCGCCCTCGGCCACCATCGGGCTGACTTCGCCGATCAGGACATTTTCGATTTCAATTTCGAAGTACTTGATCCGCTCGCCCTGGCCGTCGGCGCGCATGAACTCGAACTTCGCTTTCGGAATCGTCTTGCCCGACGAGCAGGTTTGCAGCAGCAAAGGCGTGGCCAGGTCGGCCAGCTTGTGCAAGCTGATTTCGGTATGCTCGCAACGCTCGGCAGTGTGGCCGCCGCCGGTCGAGGCCGTGGCCGATTTTGGCTGCGACACGCCCCACGAAACTGTCTTGCATTCGATCCAGTCCTTGTGTTTGTCGTCGGTCGACTCGCCCTTGATACCGTCAATTTGCAGATATACGTCAATTGCCATGGCTTGCTCCAGGTGAAGGTGTGGAAAATGCTAAAAAGTAAAGGTCAGGATTTGGTCGACTGCGGCAACTCCGCGACCAAACGGAGCGAAACGGACAGCTCGTCAAGCTGGAAGTGAGGACGTAAAAACGAGACGGCGCGGTACACGCCCGGGCGCCCGGGCACTTCGGACACCTGCACGCTGGCTTCGCGCAGCGGAAACTGCGCTTTCTGTTCCTGGCTGGCGTTGTCGTCGAGCAGCACGTACTGGGTCAGCCAGCGGTTCAGGTAATCCTCGACGTTCGACGCGGCGGCAAAGCTGCCGATCTTGTCGCGCATCATGGCTTTCATGTAGTGCGCGATCCGGGAGACAGCAAAGATGTATTGCAGTTGCGACGACAGCACGGCGTTGGCGTTGGCAGCATCGGTGCCGTACTTGCGGGCGCGCTGGGCCGACTGGGCGCCAAAAAATGCCGCGTACGAGGTGTTCTTGCAATGCACCAGCGAGATGAAGCCGAGATCGGACAATTCCTTTTCGCGCCGGTCGGTGATCGACAGCTCGGTCGGGCATTTCAACGCGACTTCCCCTTCATCGGTTTTGAAGGTGTGCGTCGGCAAATTTTCCACCAGACCACCACCTTCAACGCCGCGGATGGCCGCGCACCAGCCAAAATCTTCGAAAGCACGCATCAGCTTGGTGCCGAACGCGTAGGCGGCGTTGCACCACAGGTATTTCTGGTGATCCTTGCCGTCGACATCTTCGACAAAATTGAAGCCTTCGGTGGTGGCGCCGTCAATCGGATTGAACGGCAATCTGCCCAGGAAGCGCGGCAACGTCAGGCCGACATAACGCGCATCTTCCGAGTCGCGGAAGGCTTTCCATTTGGCGTATTCGACCGTGTCGAAAATTTTCGCCAGATCGCGTGGTTTGCCCAGTTCGCTGAAGCTGTCGACGCCGAACAGTTCCGGGCCGCACGAAGTGATGAACGGCGCGTGGCTGGCGGCGGCGATGTGCGACATCTGCTCGAGGAAATACACGTCTTCCGGCTGGCGCGTCATTTCAAAGTCACCGATCAGCGAACCGTACGGGGCCCCACCAAACGTACCGAACTCTTCTTCATAAACTTTCTTGAACAGCGCGCTCTGGTCGAATTCCATGGCAGCCTGGAAATCCTTGACGAGTTCGCGCTTGGTGGCATTGAACATGCGAATTTGCTGGCCCGAACTGGTCGTCGAATTTTTCACCAGGTAATGCAGGCCGGTCCAGCTGCGCTCGAGCCGCTGGAATTCGGGCGCGTGCATGACGGCCGACAGCTGCGCCGAGATCATGCTGTCGAGCTGCGCCAGGCGCGCATCGATGGTGGCCGACAGATTGTTCGACATCACCACGGTGCCGTCCATAACCTGGGTAACGAGTTCGGAGATGATGTCGCGGGCGCGGGCATGTTCGCTGGTGGAGCGCGCCACGCGGCTGTCTTCGACGATCTGATCGAGCAGGCTGCTGTCGAGTTCGATCGCGGTTGCGGTTGCGGTCGCGGCCACGGATGCGATCGCGGTGGCTGATGCAAGAATGGCTGCCATCTCATGCCCCCGATCCGGATTTGCGCAGCGTGGCGAGTTTTTCAGTATTGCCGAGCACATCGCTGAGGATGTCGTCCAGGCGGTCGTTGCCCGCCAGCTTGTTGCGCAGGTCGGCCAGCTTGGTGCGTGCGTCCAGCAAGCCTTTTAACGGGGCGACTTGCTGCACGATCGCTTCCGGACGGAAGTCGGCCATTGCGCGAAATTGCAGGTTGACGCCGAACGAGCCGCCCTCCTCGCTTAAATGGTTGTCCACCCTGAACGTCGCCACCGGCGCGATGCCGCCGAGCACTTCGTCGAAGTTATCCGGATCGATGTTGACGAAATTGCGGTCTTTCAGACGCTTTTTCTCGACGGCAGGATCGGCCCCGAAGTCGCCGACCACGCCGACGACAAATGGCAATTCCTTGTTTTCGATGGCGTCGCCGATTTCTACGTCGTACGTCATTTGCACGCGCGGCGCGCGAACTTTTTGCAGGCGCTTCTGCACGCTGTCATTTTTTGCCATGGCGGTTCCCGGGAGACTGGTGAAAGTGGTGGTGGATTATTTCAAGGCGCCGAACGGATCGCCGGTTTTGGCCGGGGTGCCGGCCGTGGCGGTGGTGGTCGCGGCCCTGGCCCTGGGCGGATCGCGGCGCTGCGGCTGGCGACTGTCGCTGACCGGGACCAGTTTTTCTTCGTTGAGGCTGTTGCGCAACAGCTTGGCCAGGTCTTGCGCTTCGTTGCGGACGGTGCCGGACAGATTGTTTTTACGGGTCAGGTCGGCCAGCGCCTTGCTCGACAGGCGCAGCCCGCTGACGGCCACCACACTGTTGGCCAGCGTGTCGTCGGGGTCGCGGTGCAACGCTTCGAGTGCGTTGACGATCGCCTCGCCATAGTTATTGCTGTCGAAGCGCATTTGCGCCATGCGCACCCACGGCGCCTTGTCGGCTGGCCAGGTGGCGCCAGCCTGCCTGAGCAGCGCATAGGCTTTGTCGGGATGGCCCGACATGGCGGCGGCGTTGGCTTCGGCCATGGCGGTCCTGATGCTGGTTGCCTTGACGACTATCGGCTCGGCCGTGGGACTGGTGGTGGCACAAGCGCTTAGCATGGCGACGCATACAAGGCTTGGCAATATCGCAAAGGATTTCATCGTGCTCTCCGGTGGCTGAAAACAGTCGCCATTATTCGGCAAGCGATTTCGCGGCAGTTGCGCAGAGTCAACTCTAGCGAAGTTCGTTTTAACTTCGTTTTTGTCGCATGAAACTTGCGCGCACGCAGATCCGCGCTGAATGCATCCCGTTAAATGAGCGCTGTACTTAATTTACGAGAGGAAATAAAGCCATGAAATCTTCCTGCTTGCCATGTCTCGGAATGGCCCTGATGCTCGCTGCCTGCGGCGGCGCGGCCAAAGCGCCGGAACTGGCGGATGCCTTGAAACCATCGCGCACGGTCAGCGTGCGCCTGCACGCCGCCACCAGGCTCAATACCGATGCGCGCGGCCACTCTCTTGCGCTGGTCGCGCGCCTGTACAAACTGCGCCAGTCGGCTGCGTTCGAAGCCGCGCCCTACAGTGCCTTCATGTCGCCGCAGGCCGAACAGGCGGCTTTTGGCGCCGACCTGCTGGAAGTGAAGGAAATCACGCTGGTGCCCGGCCAGAAATACGAAGTCATGGAAAAAGTCAGCCGCGAGGCCGGCTACATCGGCGTCGTCGCGCTGTTCCACAAGCCGGCGCCCCAGCGCTGGCGCCTGGCTTATTCCGCGGCCGAAGCGGAGCCGGCCGGCATGACCATTGGCGTGTACGCCTGCTCGATGGCCAGCGGCGCCGGCGCGCGGGCCCGCGCATCGAGCGTCCCCCTGCCCGATGCCGTGCGTTGCCAATAAGCGA
Organism: Pseudomonadota bacterium; assembly: GCA_030853745.1. GTDB lineage: Bacteria > Pseudomonadota > Gammaproteobacteria > Burkholderiales > Burkholderiaceae_D > JALYUM01. The sequence goes on from JALYUM010000045.1 coordinate 44,858, forward strand.
GGCGCCTGTGAATACACCATCAAAAGTTTTGTGGGGCGAGGGATTATTTCTGCGCCCCCAGCATTTTCAGCAGCAGGACCGCTATCACGAAGCCAGGCTGCACCAGACCGCCAGCGCGCTGCACCCGTACGGCTGGGGCGTGCGCACACTCGTGCTCGATCAGGAAGCGCTGCGCCACGACACCTTGCGGGTGCTGGAACTGTCGCTGATCTTTCCCGATGGCGAAGTAGTGCGCGCGCCCGACGGCGATATGCTGCCACCGCAAGTGCGCCTCAACCAGCTTCCCGCCGACACGCAGACCATCACCTTCCACGCCGCGTTGCCGGCGATGAAGGAACATGGCGACAATTGCGCGCAGCACGGCAGCGATGCCAGCAATGCCAACGACACCCGCTTCGCCCAGGTGGCCCACGACACCCAGGACATGTTTACCCGCGCCGCCGACGCGCCCGTCACGTTTTTGACGCGCACACTGCGCTTGGTCAGCGACGCCGAGGCACTGGGGGCGTTCGTCAGCTTCCCGCTGCTGCGCCTGCGCCGCCTGGCCACTGGCGGCTTCGAGCACGATCCCACGTTTGCTCCGCCCTGCGTGTCGATCGAGGCGGCACCGAGGTTGCGGCTGCAACTGGCCCGGCTGATGGAGAAAATGCTGGCCAAGGTGAACGCGCTGTACGGCCACCATCGCGAGCCCAGCAAAAACGTGGTCGAATTGCGCGGTGGCAACGTTTCGTCGTTCTGGCTGCTGCACACTGCCAGCACCGGCTACGCGGCCCTGTCGCACCTGTACAACCAGGCCGATCTGCATCCGGAGCGCCTGTTCGAGCAACTGCTGCACCTGGCGGGCGGGCTGATGACGTATTCACGCAGCTATCGCCTGGAAGAATTGCCTGCGTACAAGCACGACGATCCGGCGCCGGCATTCGCGCACCTGGAAGGCATGATCCGCGACCTGCTCGATACCGTGATTTCGTCGAAATATTTTTCGATCAACCTGACGCATGAACGTGCGTCGTATTACCTCGGCACGCTCGACTCCGGCAAGATCACGCCGCACACCACGCTGTATCTGGCGGTGGCCGCCGACATGCCGGCCCTGAAGCTGGTGGAAATCGTGCCGCTGCGCTTCAAGCTGGGCGCACCGGAAGACGTCGACAAGCTGGTGCTGTCGGCCCTGCCCGGCGTAAAACTGGTGCATGCGCCACAAGTGCCGGCTGCCTTGCCGGTGCGGCCCGATACGTATTATTTCGTGCTGGAAAGCCGCGGCGCCTTGTACGAGACCATGCTGAAAAGCCAGGCCATTTCGATTTATGTGCCAACTGGCATTGTCGACCTCACCCTTGACCTGATTGCGATTTCTCCATGAACTCATCTTCGACGATGCACCAGCCGGTCGACCGCCGCACTGGTGCCGGCACCCAGGCACGCGGCCCCGGGCCAGCCAGTCTGGTCGACCTGATGTACGAGGGCCTGTACGCGTTGTTTCTGTTGAAAAATGGGAATGGTCCGCAAGACCCGGCGCGCTTCACCGACCATATCAACCAGTTCCTCGATGACGTCGACCGCAACGGCAAAGCTGCCGGCATGCATGTCGATGATGTCATCGCCGCAAAATATGCCTTTTGCGCCGCGGTCGATGAAATCATCCTGCGCTCGACCTATGCCATCCGGGAAGCCTGGGAAACGCGTCCGCTGCAGCTGCGCATTTTTGGCGACCAGCTGGCCGGCGAGCATTTCTTCGAGCGACTCGACGATTTGCGCGCCCGCGGCAGCGCCCACCTGCAGGCGCTGGAAGTATTTCATATGTGTCTGTTACTGGGTTTTCAAGGTCGCTACGCACTCGATCAACACGGCAGGCTCGACCATTTGACAGCCCGGCTGGGCGACGAAATAGCGCGCATGCGCGGCAAGAGCCGGGGCTTTGCGCCGCATGCCGAACGCCCCGATCAGGTGGCGAACAAGCTGCGCAGCGATTTGTCGTTGTGGGTATTGCTGGCGGTGTTTTCAGTCACCGGACTGGGCGCGTATGTCGGCTTTCGCGGCGCCCTGTCGCACGACACCAGCACGACGCTGGCCGGCTACAACGACCTGGTCAAACTGCCGCCACGTGCCGCCAACGTGACGATTACGCTGCCTTGAATCGACGTCGCCTGGCGTCGTGCTTCCTGCGTCGTGCTTCCTGCTTCCGGCTTCCGGCTTGCTTTCTGCTTGATGTCTGCTTGATTTCTGCTCGCGTCTGGCCAGCTTCTTGTTCCCTTCCCGCCTATTGAACGATCTTGAATTCGATGCGGCGGTTGCGGGCGCGTCCGTCCACGGTGCGGTTGTCCGCCACCGGCCGGTCCGGGCCCTCGCCCGAGACGGCGATTGCATCCAGCGCCACGCCGCGGCTGGCCACATAACTTTTTACCGCCTCGGCGCGGGCCGCGGAAAGCGACAGATTGCCGGCGCGCGAGCCGGCATTTTCGGTATGGCCAATCACCTCCACTTTCTTGTTTTTCAGCGCCAGCAGCGCCACGCTCATCTGGTCGAGGATGGCCTTGCCGGAATCGGCCAGCGTCGCCTTGCCCGATTCGAATTCGATGATGCGGTTGCCAAGTGCGATATCCAGCACTGCCTGTTCGGACGCGACGACGCGCAGGCCGTTGTTGACGGTGTAAGTGGGGTTAAGCGTGGTGGCGATGTCGTTGGCGATCTGCTGGCGCTGCGCTTCGTTGGCCACTTCGCCGCGCAGCGTGACCGCGTTGCCATCGACTTTCAACTGGCCGCGCGTCACCATTTTGAGATGTGGATTGATCAGCTTTTGCAGATAGTCGTTCCAGTTGGCTGGCATGGCCACCGTGCCGATGGCAAGCTGATCGACGACGCGGTTGGCGCCATACACGGCGCGCAGACGGGCCAGCAGCGCGGCCTTGGAGGCTTCGTCGGGCAGTGTGCCAGAGACAACGATCGGCGCTTCCGGGGCCACCTGGGCGTTGGCGAGCGCTGCGGCGAGCAATATCGCGCAGGCAAATGGTGCTTTCATATGGCAGCTCCAATGAATGTTTGCAGAAACAGATCGTGGGCAGTTTTCAGGGTCAGTTGCGCGTTGTCGAGATAGCTGGCCAGCGTGCGCACATCGACATCCTGGCGCAGCTGCTCGTCGATCCAGCCGACATCGGCAAAGCTGATTTGCTGTTCGGCAGCGGCCAGCGGATCGATGATCGCGCGCAGCGTCTCGGCGGCCGCATCGCAGGATCCCAGTATCAGCACCGGCCGCTCGCCCTGGTGCGTGATGAACAGCGACAGATCGACGTCGGCATGGCGCAAAAACGGGGCTACCAGCGCCAGCCAGAACGCGGCGACGCGGGGCCGCTGGCACGGATCGCACGGCAACGGCAGCACAATGCTGCGGGTCAGGTCGGCGCTGCGGCTGTGCATGATGGGCTGCAACAACAGGCCCAGCGCCAGGATCAGGCGCGCACCTTCGCCCGGCGCTCCGGCATGGCGCAACAGGCCGCCCAGCGCGCCGACGGTGGCCGTGTCCAGAAAGCTTTTCAGTTCGTCTGCGGCCCGGACGCCGTCGACCGCCACCTGGGCGACCGGGATCGCCTGCAGTTGCGCGGCCGGCTCGCTGCTGACGAGCAAGCCAGCCGCAGCCAGGGCGCTGTAGTCCCACAAGGCGGCGCAGGCCAGCGGCGCGCTGGCAACAAAACCGGCCGGATCGACCAGGTCAAGGCTGCGCATCAGCAGGAACGGAAAGCGCCGGCCCGACAAATCGCGGCTGGCGACCAGATGGCCCGCAAGCGCCTGGTGGCGCGCCGCACCGAGGAAGGCGAAGCTGACCGGCGCCATCGCGTCGTAATTGAGCTTCCAGCGCGCACTCGACGGCAGCAGGCGCATGACGGTGGCCATCCAGTCGTCCAGCACTTCGATGGCGGCGGCGTCATGCACCTTCTTGACGAAGTCGGCGCAGGACGGCAGCTTGCCGAAATAGCCGATCTGCTCCGATGACTGCGTGCGCATCATGGTGCGCTCCCGGCCAGCGAGGCAACTGCGGGGCCGCCTGGCGCTGCCGGCAACGGTGCGCCAGGGGTGCGGCCGACAATCGCTTCCGGCAAGCGCAAACCGGCGAACCCTTTGCCTTGCGGCGAGCCGCTGTTGTTGCCATTGCCGGCCGCGTCGCTGGTAATTTTCAGCTCGATCGCTACCGCCACGCCGGCGACGTTCCAGCGCAGTTCGAACCAGCCCTGGCCCTTGCGGGTTTTGGCGGCGCTCTCAATCAGGCGTTGCAGGCCGAACTGGCCCGGTTCATTGAACAGCTCCACGCTGCGCCCGTCAAAAGTGACGGCGCTGATTTTTGCACCGGGCGCGCCTTGCGGACCGGGATGGACCATATTTGTCCAGGCTGGCGGCGTGTTCCGGTAGCGCAGTTGCTGGCCGTCGATCTCGACCGTGTATTCCAGCGTGCCGGGCGCCGGCAGCGGCTGCACCTGGAACACCGTCTGCGGCCCGTTGGCAGCGGCCACGCCATTCGCCGACAACGGCGCGATCCAGCTGGGAAAACTGGCCACTGCCTGGGGCGCGAGCGTGATTCCGATATCGGCCCAGGTGCGCGCCGCGAGCACGTCGCCGCGCCGCACCACCAGCGGGCCCATCGATGCCGTAACGAATTTTGCGACTACGCCATCCGGACCGAACACCTGGCCAATTTCGGCGTTGGTCGCTTCCACCGTCGAGCCGGGTGCAAATGGATATTTCTCCGCCAGATTCTTGCGGAACGGTTCCACCACCTGCACTTGCCAGGTCTTGTTGATTTCGGATTCCGACGGCAGCACGATCATTGTGAATGTCTGCATCAGCGGACGCACCAGCAGTGGCCGCAATACCTGCTTCTGCGCGTCGCCCATGCCCGTCAACATCTGTTCGTCGACATACTTCAGCGCGTCCGCCAGCTCGGACCCGCTGCCTTCCAGCGTCTGCTGCATGAACTGCTTGGCGCCGGGGCCCGGATCGCCCTGGTTTTTCAGCTGGTTCAGGCGAGTGCGCACGCGTGCCAGCGCATCAAGGTAGCCGCTCATCAGCGACGCTTCCTTTTCGCGCACGGCCAGCAGGCGCGCCACGCCGGTAAATTCCCGGCCAATGACGCCCAGGCTGACCGCGGCACCCGGACGGGTGGGGTCGAACGTGTCGGTCACCACGCGCGCCTCGCTGGGCGCACTGCGCAACATTTTTTCCTTGACCCAGCCCAGCACACCTTTCTGGACGGCGCTCATCGGCACGCTGGCGCCGCCCGGATTGTCCCACGAGGTTTCCTGATAAATCGTTTTCAGTAGTTTGTTGATGGGCGACGTTTGCGTGTCCCCCAGCCGGTTCATGGCCTGGACGCTGGCCTCGAAACCTGCCAGTTCGCTGATCGATACGCCCTGGACAAAGCGCGACCACTCGCGCGCGTACTCCGCCTTGTATAAATCAGTGAGGCTTTTCTGAATCTGCTCGGGGCTGCCTTCGAGCGTCAAGTCGTCACGCGAGGCGGTCTTCAGCACCCAGTCGCTGCTGCGCAACTCGCCATTGGCGGCGTCGCGCACGGCTTTCTCCACATACTTTTCCCAGGCGTCACGCGTGAATGCGCCGCTGATGGCATGGCTGCCCACGATCAGCGCCTGATCCTGCTCGCCGACGATGCGCGCCACCGTCATCATGGGAAAGCGCGTGGCCGCGCGCGCCTTGATGTCGCCATAGACCCGCTCGCGCGCGGGCGTGCCGCGCACGACGCGCCGCAAATTTTCGCGCGCACCGTCGAGCAAACTCAGTTTCAACGGCAGTTGCGGCCAGGCCGGATCGTCGATATGCGACAGGTGAAAGGTCAGCAGGCGCTCAGCGCTGCGGATCATCTGTTCCCGCGGCATGGTCCCACGGTTGGCATCGAGCCAGCCGCGCCAGTAGCGCGTCAGCTGGTCGTTCAGGTGGCCTTGCTCCGCGCGTGTTTTGTCGCCCAGCATCAAATACGTTTTCAGCGCATTGTAGTGGTCGGTAATGCTGGCCGGCGTGGCGCCTGCTGCCACGTCGAGCTGGCCTGGATTGGCCACCAGGTCGCCCAGCACCGCCTCCAGCGCCGTGGCGACCGGTTGCGCCATCACTTCGCGCACGCCGGCAAAATATTCATCGCGCAGTTTGCGTTCGAGCGCCTCGCCTTGATACAGGCCAAAGCGCAGCATCAGCGGCCGTTCTGCCTGGTACTGATCGAGTTGCTCGATGCGGTCCTGCAAGATATCCAGTCCTTCCAGGCGCGATTGCAGGTCGAGCCGCTTCTCCTGCAACTTCATCACCTTGTCGAGGTCGGCTTGCACATTTGCCACCAGCTGGCGATTGTTCATGTACGACCAGCTCCAGCCGCCCAGCGCACATCCGAGCAGAATGGTGGCGGCAAAAAAAGCCGTATATTTCAGGCGCCTGCTGGTGGGGCTGGCATAACGCTTGACCAGATCCCTGTCGGCAAAAATTACCTTGCGAAACAGGTCGAGCAGGAAATAACCGGACTGCTCGGCAGCTTCAGTGGCACCGGCATCCTGCAGTTTCAGATCGAACCGCGAGGCCACGCGCTGACCGGACAGGCTTTCCACTGCGCCCTCCTGCAGCGCGCTGTTGAAATAAAAGCCGCGGAATACCGGTTTGAACTGGTAGGTATTCTCTTCGAACAAGGTGGCCAGGAAAGCGCGCAGCGGCAGTTTCAACGAGGCAAACTCGAGCGGAAAAGTGAAGACGCCGGGCCGCATCCGCACGCTGCGGTTGCCGGCCATGCTCGCCAGGCTGAGTTCCTTCAGGCCATCGTGCAATTCGTCAAAATGCTGATCGAAAAATCCCAGCACATCGACACTGGTGCTGCGCCGGTTGTAACGCAGCGTGGCGCCCCAGGCGCGCTCGCGTTCAGCGGGATCGGTATCGTGGAAGAAATCGGCGAAGCCTGCGATCAGGTCGGCCTTGGTAAAAATCACGTACACCGGCGCATAGACACCAAGGCGTTCAGTGAGTTCCTGCACGCGCGTACGCAAGTTTTTTGCCAGTTCCAGCGATGCTTCCGGCGCACCTTTGGCCAATTCGGCCACGCTCACCGCAATCAGGATGCCATTGATCGGCGCCTGTTTGCGGTGGCGCTTGAGCAAATCAAGAAAACTGAACCATTCCGCACGGTCGCCGTCCAACACTGAGTAGCGCCCGGCGGTGTCGAGCAAGATGCCATCGGTGGTGAAAAACCAGTCGCAATTGCGGGTGCCCCCGACGCCCTGCACGGCTTTGCTACCGGGAATGGGAAAGGTCAAACCTGAACGCCCGATGGCGCTACTTTTGCCAGCGGCCGGATTACCTATCACCATATACCAGGGCAGTTCATACAGCGCAGCAGCACCGCGGGTCAACCCGAGTTTGGAGGTTTTGATGGTCGATATCGCTTCAAGCATCCCCTTGCGCAGTACCGCCACGTCATTGCGCAGCGGCGCGGGCTGGATAGTGCCAGCCTCGTTCTGGCCGTCACCAGGGTTGCCCGGGTTGCCGGCCACCAGCATGTCGGCCAGCTGCGCCGCAGCGTGCTTGCGCCAGGCGCGACGCACCAGCCAGAACACGCCCCAGCCCAGCAACAGTGCCAGTGCCGCCGCCACCGCCCACATGGCAGCGAACTCCAGACTTTCCGCGCCAAGGAATAAAACGGCCATCAGTGCGGCCAGGCCGATCACACTCAGCACGCGGACGCTGCTGAGGAATTGCCAAAGTCGAGACATCATGGAGAGGCCCACAGGAGGTTTCAGGAAAGTCCTGCGGGCAATGTTGGCACCGTTTCTCAACGCCAAATTTGCGCAAACGCAATTGATCGAAAACAGTTCAGCGCGGCGCGTCGGCGCGCTGCATCACCCCGCGCATGCGCAGTTCAGCGTGGCCAAAATCCATCATCTTCCAGCGCCCACCCCATGTCATGCCCAGCGATTCGGCCACCTCGCCATACAACTGGTATCCGCGCATTGCCCATGGATCTTTTTCGGAAATAACCAGTTTGCCATCCCGCAAAAAGGCGCAATCCGCCGCCAGGCCGTACTGGTGCCAGCTCTGGAACGCCCGCGCATTGGTCACCTGACCACCCATGCTGGCCAACAAGTCCTGGCGGGCCGGACTGCGGTAGCCTTCCAGAATTGCCATGTCATAGCCATGTTGCTCTTTCATGATCTTGAAGATCATCAACAAACGCTGGCTGAACTCAGGATGCAGCAAGCCCCAGTTGCGGCTGGCACTGGCCAGCATTGGCCGCACTAGTTCCACTTCCTGGGTGCTGAATGCAAGCGGCGGCAGACTGGTGGGCGGTACCAGTTGTTCACCTTGCAGCAAAGCGGCAATCTGCGCATCGGGCATCGCCTCGACAGCCTGGAAAGCAGGCAGGCTGGTGTGCCGTCCAGTCAACAGCGCAACAATGATCGGCACCAGGATCAACGGCGCCGCAAGCGCAAACAGCCGCCATTTGTGGCGCAAAAACGTCGTTTGCGTACGCCAGACATGGCCTGCGACTTTCCGGAACGCACCGGCGCGGCGCGCATTGCGCCCCTGCCAATGCATCACGCCCCGATCGGCGCGGCGCCGCCACAATTGCAGCACGGTAGCCACAGCGTCCCGTCCAGCTGGAAAAAACACCAGCCATATGCCGGTGCAAGCGAGCAAAAAGTACAGAAGGGCGAGAAAAATCAGCATCCGAATCTCCAGATTGTTTCTAATCGGAATCTCAAAGCCCAATCTTAGGAGTTACACCGTGCGCCCTACAGACGAAAATCAACACGGCTCCACGCGACCAAACTTGCTGTCTGGCGCGCGCCGCCGTTTTTCCGAAGACGATAACTTGCTTGCCAGACTGGAGCGCGATTCAGCCAGACAGGTATCCGGCAACCGTAGCCGAACAGCCTGGTACGTGACAGCAGCGGTGCTGTTACTGCTGCTGATTGTCGTGTCTGGCTACCTGGCATACCAGAATACCAACACGGTGCAACTGGTTCCGGTAGTGCGGGCGCCCCTCGGCACAGATGCTGGCAGTGCCCCGACGCGTGACAGCCCTGCGGCGCCGCATTTTCCGTCCAGCGCGTCACCACAAACACTGCCGGGGACGGAGGCGTCGCCGATAGCACACGCGAATAGCGTTGCCTTACCACCGCTGGTGTTGTTGCAGCCTCATGAGGTGTCGACCAATCCATCGGCGCTACTTGCCAGACATGCCGGGGCGCCTCCGCCGATGCCGGCCGTGGCGTCGCGCCCATCGGCAATACCGTCAGCAACGCCAGCGCCGTCAATGTCGATGTCGGCAACCGCACCCGTCCAGTTGGCAATCCGCGATGTCTTGCCGCCAGCCACCCTTGTGTCACATATCGCACCGCGTATTGCCGCGCCGGCGCGCACGCACAAACCTGCGCCGGCAACCCCCGTGGCGGAGCCTGCCGTCGATACCGATGTCGTCCTCCTCTCGGCCATCATTCTCCACGCCAGCAGCCACGCCGAGGAGCGCGCGCAACTTGCGCTAGCTGCCGCGTGCGCCCGCGCGCCCGAGAAACGCTGTGCCGGCAGCGCCCGCGCGCGTCCATGATGGGTGCCTGCGCCTGCCCGGCCACGCAAGTAGAAAACCTTCTGGGTAAACTGCACTGACAGCGCTATACTGTATATAAGTACAGCAATCCAGTAATGCCGGTGTAGCCTTCATGATCAGAGTTCTCGAGAACGCGTTTTACTATTTGGACAATTTCCAGCGGGTGCTGGACTGGATAGGTTCGCGTTACAGCGACCTGCTGAACGAGGAAGAACACACTTTTATTGCTGCGTTCCCTGCCCTGCCGCAGCCGGCCAGAGCCCTGTTTGTCCGCATGGTCATGCGCAAAGGCGACCTGTTCCGCGCAACCAAACTCGACTATCCCGAAATTGGTTGTCCGGTCGCCGCGGCGCAGGCATTGCTGCCAAGCGGCTGGATCGATGTGGATCCGGCGGTGTCCCTCGATGAACTGTTCGACATGCTGACCAAGCCGGAACTGGCCACCGTGTTCTGCATGACGCCACCACAAAAAGCAGCGCGCAAGACGGAGCAATGCGAAGAGCTGCGTGCACGGTTTAGCCAGGTGCAGCGGTTTTCCGCCTGGTGCGAGGACCGCGCCACCGACCACGCTTACCGAATTCTGGTCAAGCCGCTGTGCGATCGGCTGCGTCTGATTTTCTTCGGCAATCTCAGCCAGGACTGGACCGATTTCGTGCTGTCCGACCTCGGCATTTTCACCTATGAGCACGTAGACATTTCACCTGAATCGCGCGGTTTTCGCAGCCGCGCCGATATCGACAACTATGTGGCGCTGCACGATTGCAAGGCACGTTTCGCCGCAGCTGAGCCGGCAGCCGACATTTTGCTGGCGCTGCCACGCGCACCATTCGACAACGACTGGCTGGAAAGCCGGCGCGAAAAGCTGCTGTTTCAAATCGGCCAGCACTGCGAACGCCAGCAGGACTGGCCAGGCGCCTACGCGGTCTACGCGAGCTGCAAGTTCCCGGGCGCACGCGCGCGTGCCATCCGCGTGCTGGAAAAAGATGCGCAATTCGATCTTGCGCATGCATTGCTGGATCAGGCCCAAGCGGCCCCGGAAAGCGATGCCGAACGGCAGCACCTGTTGCGTATGGCGCCACGCCTGGCGCGCAAACTCGGCCGCGTCAAACCGGCCCGGCTTCCTGCTACGCCGGTCGAACGCCTCGATTTGTGCCTGCCCATGCCGGGATCCGGCTGGTGGGTCGAAGGCGTGGTGCGCGATCATCTCGCCAACGACGCTGCGCCCGTGTTTTACGTTGAAAACGCGCTGATCAACGCGCTGTTTGGCTTGCTGTGCTGGCAAGCCATTTTCAGCGCCATACCCGGCGCCTTTTTCCACCCCTTTCACCGCGGCCCGGCCGATTTGTACAGCGCCGACTTTTCCCAGCGCCGCACGCACGAGTTTGCTGCGTGCTTTGCCGAACTCGACGACGAGCGCTATCGCGCCACGATCTGGCGTAATTTTGCTGAAAAGCGCGGGATTGCGTCGCCGTTCGTGTCATGGGAATTTCTCGATGCCGACCTGTTAGGCCTTGCACTCGACTGCATCCCTGCTGCGCACCTTAAAAAATGGTGCGAGCGTATCCTGCAAGATGTCAAAGCCAACCGTACCGGCTTTCCGGACCTGAACCAGTTCTGGCCGGCCGAGCGACGCTACAATATGATCGAAGTCAAAGGTCCGGGCGACCGCTTGCAGGATAACCAGCTGCGCTGGATCGACTATTGCGCCACACACCAGATGCCAGTGGCGGTGTGTTACCTCCAATGGGCGCAGCAAGCTTGAGCGACGTCAACGAATCCGCTGCCACGTATGTTGTGGCAGTACGCGCCCTGTGCGAATTCACGGCCAAAGTCGGCGACCTCGACCTGCGCTTCACGCCCTCGCCCACTGCCCAGGAAGGCATCGCCGGACACGGCGTCGTCACGTCCCGCCGCGGCGCGCACTACCAGGCCGAGCTAAGTCTGTCTGGCAACTTCGGGCCGCTGCATGTGCGTGGACGCGCAGACGGTTACGATGCCGACCGTAACCTGATTGAAGAAATCAAGACCCACCGTGGCGACCTGTCACGCATGCCGGCTAACCATCGGCAGTTGCACTGGGCGCAATTGCGGGTGTACGGGCACTTGCTGTGCGTCGCGCGCGGCCTTGCTACTGTCAACCTGGCACTGGTCTATTTCGACATCGGCACTCAGCAGGAAACCGTGCTCCACGAAACCCGTACCAGTACCGAGCTGGCCGACTTGTTCAATGACCAGTGCAGCCGTTTCGTTGCCTGGGCAGCACAAGAACTGGCACACCGCGCGGCGCGCGATGCCGCACTCGCCGCGTTGCGTTTTCCGCATCCTGCGTTTCGCCCCGGCCAGCGCGATCTGGCTGAAAATATTTACAAGGCCCACATGGCAGGACGCTGCCTGCTGGCCCAGGCGCCAACCGGCATCGGCAAAACCGTCGGCAGCCTTTTTCCAGCATTAAAAGCAGCGCCAAAACACAAGATCGACAAGATTTTTTTTCTCGCAGCGAAGACGCCGGGGCGCCAGCTGGCGCTCGATGCCGCGGCTACCATTGTGGCCGATGTCCATCTGCCATTGCGCGTGCTGGAACTGGCATCGCGCGATAAATCCTGCGAACACCCTGACAAAGCATGCCATGGCGAATCTTGTCCGCTGGCACGCGGATTTTACGACCGCTTGCCGCAAGCGCGCCGCGCCGCCCTCGCCGTGCGGGTACTTGATCGCACCGCGCTGCGCGAGCTTGCGCTGGCGCACGATGTCTGCCCGTATTATCTTGGCAGCGAAATGACGCGCTGGAGCGACGTCATTGTCGGCGACTACAACTATTACTTCGATGGTGGCGCCATGCTCTTTGGGCTGGCGCAAGCAAACGGATGGCGGGTAAGCGTACTGGTTGACGAAGCGCACAACATGGTGGCGCGCGCGCGCAGCATGTATTCGTGCGAGCTTGATCGGGATGCAATGAAAGCTGCCCGCGCTGCCGCGCCGGCGCTGCTTAAAAAGGGCTTCGACAAGGTCGGGCGCCGCTGGAGTGCGCTCGCGAAGAATGTTTCGGCGCCCTACCAGGTGTTGCCGGAGTTGCCCGCCAAGCTGCTTGGCGCACTGCAGGAAATGCTCGCCGCGACGACTGAATTGCTGGTCGAAACGACGACGCCGCTAGACCCTGCACTGCAGCAGTTCTACTTCGCCGCCTTGCAGTTTGCGCGGCTGGCCGAATCGTTCGGCGACCATTCACTATGCGACTTGCAAGCCGGCACAACGTTAAGCATCCGAAATATCGTACCTGCCCACTTTTTGGCGCCACGGTTTGCGCTGAGCCATTCGACCACCTTGTTTTCCGCCACACTCAGCCCGTGGAATTATTACAGCGACGCACTGGGCATGCCGCCCACCACTGGCTGGATCGACGTCGCGTCGCCCTTCCAGGCCAGCCAGCTGGCAGTGCACGTGGTGGACAAGATTTCCACGCGCTACCAACACCGCGCGGCATCGTGCGCGCCGATCGCGGCGCTGATGGCACGCCAGTATCTGGAGGCGCCTGGCAACTACCTGGCCTTTTTCAGCAGCTTCGATTACATGGAGCAAGTGGCCGGTGTATTTGCCGAGCGCCATCCCGGGATTGCCGTGTGGCTGCAAGAGCGCCGCATGAACGCCACCGAGCGAGCCAGTTTCCTGGCGCGATTTACGCACGATGGGCGCGGCATAGGCTTTGCCGTGCTGGGCGGTGCGTTTGGCGAAGGGATAGATTTACCGGGCGCGCGTTTGATCGGTGCCTTTGTCGCCACACTCGGATTGCCGCAAATGAACCCTGTCAACGAACAAGTGCGCCAGCGCATGCAAACCACGTTCGGCGCCGGCTACGACTACACGTATTTATATCCTGGCATCCAGAAAGTGGTGCAGGCGGCAGGACGGGTGATCCGCACTGAGACCGATCGCGGCGTGGTTTACCTGATCGACGACCGGTTCGCCCAACCAGCCGTCCGCGCGCTGCTGCCGCACTGGTGGGGCTTGGCGCCGCCCCTGTCAGCGTAACAGCGGTCTGAGCCGTGGATTGCCGGGATGTGTATCACGGCTTCGCCGTCGATCGATGCCGAAAGCATGTGCAGCTCGCAGCCGGCCATGATAGTCGTCACCGGCCGGCCGCGTAATCTGAGCGTGGTCACGCGCCGCTGGAAGCCGCCGAGAATAGCAGCCACGTCGCGGAATTCATCGTCTTCCTGCTGAGCCTGCTTCAACAATGTGCTCTGCAGTTAGCGGTGTTTTCTGCAGCGCGTGATCTGTTTGGCATTCGGTGCTTTATTCGGGCGGCCGGTATGTATTGTGCACTGGGCTATCTGTCTGGCACTCCGCTATCTATTTGGCGGCAGGCGATCTGTTCGGCACTCTGCCACCTATTCGGCGGCGGGCAATCTTTTCGGCACTCTGCCACCTATTCGGCAGCGGCAATCTTTTCGGCACTCTGCCACCTATTCGGCGGCGGCAATCTTTTCGGCACTCTGCCATCTACTCCCCGGCGGCGACCTGCTCTGCAGGCGCCGATTTGTTCGCATCAGACCACTTTTTCAACAACTGACGATTTATTTGTCAATGGGAAATTCTTCGTGCCACATAAACCTTATGTGATAGCGGGGGATTGCATCGATATGCATGATACCGCTTTATCCAGGCGCAAAAAACCCGCAGCGTTGCCGATGCAGGTTTGTAAACGCTAGAACATTTCAAGAAGCCATTGCTGGTTGGTTCTTTACCTGGTTGCGATATTTGGCCTTGGCTGCAGCTTGCTTGACCGCTTCACGCGCAATGTTCATACGCTTGATGTCTTTCTTTTCTGCGTAGCCACGGTGTTGGGCTTCGTCTTTGTTACCGATACGATTGGTCATTCTAAATCTCCTCTATCAAACGAAAAAAATTGCCATCAATTGCGATTGCCTGAAGTGGCGAACTTGTGCACTGGCATCAGCATCGACCAGCCAAGCCTGCGCTGAATTTCTTCAGTCGCCGGTGGCGGACGACGTTCCTGAAAACGTTGCGTCAAATAGATCCGCACAAGGTCTTTCGGTCGGCTGCTAAAACTAGGCATCACAAGCTCCGCGATGATCGCGCTTTGGCTGCAGCGCATCAGTATCTGGTGCCGATCCTTGAGGCGACCGGCTAACCTGCTGAGATATTGGTATGCCACTCAATCCGACGGTGGCGCCTCACTCACACATCGTAATATTACCGCAGCGTCTACCAGCATACCGTTAAGTGACACACACTGACGCAACTCTTCTGCTGCTGTCGCTCGGGTGGCCAGTGCTGTTTGTGTTCTCGTCGTCGTTGTGTTAACAGAAAATTCCGGTGTCGCCAAGGTTGTTGCTGTTGTTGTTGTTGTTGTTGTTGTTGTTGTTGTTGCTGTTGTTGCTGGTGTCGCTGCTTTTACTGTTGCTGCTGCTCATTATTCTGCTGTTGCTTTTGCTACTACTGTTGCGTTGGTGTTGCTCTTGCTGCTACTGGCGCTATTGCTCTTGCTCTTGCTCTTGCTCTTGCTCTGTAAGCGGCCAGCGGCCCCACCTGTACAGCCTGTTCAGCGTTAAGTAAAGTCGGGGAATGGCAGCAGCGAATCAATCTGGCTGTTGGGGCACGTCGGGAGACGTTCCAGTACGATGGCCAGCCAGCG